>CAYWXK010000009.1:0-102666 GCA_964462515.1 uncultured Pirellulales bacterium | reverse complement strand
ACGGCGTCTTATTCGACATAAGCAAAATCTTGTGGTGATTTTATGTTATGTCTGAATTCATGTCCACGATAAAATCCTTCACTTTTTACAGCTAAAGTCCATTCAAAAAGGGTAAATCGCCAGAAAAAAACGTTGAAGTATCCGGTAATCTATATTATTCTACCAGTATGGTTGATATGGCTAATATAGAAGAGGTTGCGAAACGTATCGGCGGTAATGCGAACGCTGATGCTGTTATTCTGTTTGGTTCTTATGCCAGAGGCAACGCTAATGAAAACAGCGATGTTGATTTTTTGGTTATAGCGGAAAGCAAGCTTCCTCGGTTCAAGCGCAGCCGGGAGATTTACAAACTCTTCAAACCATATCCATTTGGGATGGATATCCTGGTTTATACACCAGCGGAAATAGAAAGAGGCCGTAAGATATCACAGTCGTTTGTTTCAACGGTACTGCGTGAAGGGAAGACAGTTTATGCCAAAGGGCGAAATTGAAACAGCAAGACAATGGGTGGCTAAAGCTGACAGTGACCTGCTAAACGCGGATAACAATCTTAAATCCAAAAATATTCCCTTCGATACGGTATGCTTTCATTGCCAGCAGGCAGTAGAAAAAATACTCAAGGCATATTTGATAGCCAATCAGAAGCCTTACCCGATTACTCATGACCTTTTCCTGCTGCTCGAGCAGATTCTTCAGCTCGACCCTGAAGCTGAAAGATTGCGCGATACGCTCGCTTTACTTGCCCCGTATGCTGTGGAAATACGATACCCTGATGATTACTTTATGCCCACAGGTCAAGATGCTGCGGAAGCAAGAAGAGCTGCTGCTGAAGTTTATGAATGGGTTAAATCGGTCTGCCCTGCGATTTTTTCATAGTAGGATTCATAGGGCCTTTACCAGGAATTAGATTTAGACCTTGTCCATCATTCTGGGAAAGGCGATGCACTGCCTGATGTGCTTTTCGCCGGTTATCCATAGCTTAATCCTTGCTTGTGAAGAATGGGAATAGCTGCTTGAGTTCGTCTATGGAGGGCCGGCGGCCATATTCGCACAGCTCGAACGCCTCAGCATAGCGAGTCTTTTGCCCTCTTTCCTGGCCGTAAAGCTCAATTAACTTTGCCCGGAACTTACTGGCGGTTGCCTCATCTCTTGCAGCAAATCGCCGAAAAACTTCCTGACGGCGCTCTTCGCGAGCAGCAGGCTCCTGCGGGACGGGGACAACCTTCTCAAAATTACCTGTTGCCCACAGCGACTCAATCTGCGATTCGATGCACCAGAGCGCATTTGCTTTCTTTTCAAGGACATCATCAATTTCTACAACGACGCCCGGCTCAAACGGCTGGGGCTTCTGGAAATTGTCCACAAGGTATAAAAACACGGGGTTTTTGGCCAACTGCGGCACGTCAGGGCAAAAGTGCGCAACGGTAACCATAAACGCTGCGTCCTGCATTAGTATGCCTGTGTATCGATGGTCCGGATGATAGTCATTTGGCCGGTGACCAATCACGATGTCAGCTTTCCATTCGCGGATGAGGCGGACGAAGGTCTTGCGGTTTTCAAGCGTTGGCATAAGCTCACCATCGTGAATGTCGAGGACTTCAGTCTCGATGCCAAGAATCTTAGCAGCTTTTTTGACCTCTTCTGTTCGGCGTTTGGCCAGAGGCCCACCAGCCATCGTAGCGTGGCCTATATCGCCGTTGGTTGTTGAAACAAATTTGACCTTGTGGCCCTGTGCGGCCCACATTGCAGCGACTCCTCCGGCTCTGATTTCACAGTCGTCCGGATGCGCACCAAAAACGATAATCCGCAGTTTGCCCTCTTCAGACACAGGGACATTTTGAGCAGCAGAGAAGGAATAATCGCAAAGAACGAGTATCAATGTCGCTGCTGCCAGAACCCAAATTACCGAGCCAAGAATTTTCTTTTCCATAAATTTTCTCCTTCTACAAAAATGCTTAGAAGACCATAAAAAAATGAGGTTTGGCCACAGAGTAAATTTATTTCATTTTTAGCCACAGAGAACACAGAGGACACAGAGAAATGAATTATAAACAGCGTAAATCTGTGTTAATCCGTGTCTAATATCAATAGCGTCAATCCGTGTCTTTTTCATTATGTTAGACGGTCTAAATGTAAATCTTGTCCATCATTCTTGGGAAAGCAATGCACTGTCGGATGTGCTTTTCGCCGGTTATCCAGGCGACAGTTCTTTCGACGCCCAGGCCGAACCCGCCGTGCGGCACAGAGCCGTATTTTCGCAGGTCAAGATACCAACCGTAAGGTTCGGGATTGAGGCCCTGCCGGCGGATTCGATTTAAGAGTCGCTCGTAATCATCTTCTCTGACTGAGCCGCCGATGATTTCGCCGAAGCCGGCGGGTGCAAGCAGGTCAAAATTCTGGACGACTTTTTCGTTGGTCCTGTCGGTTTTCATATAAAAGGCCTTGACCTCTTTGGGGTAGTGCGTAACAAAGACGGGTTTATCGTGCATCTGAGAGATAATAGTTTCATCTGAGCCGCCAAGGTCCTTGCCCCATTGAAACTCGGCAGCCAATTTTGTGTGCTTCGGATTGTTTTCGATTTTCGTATCCGTCTCGGCAAGGTCGCTGCGTAATTCTATTAGCTCGGCGGCAATTTTGTCCTTCTGCCACTGCTTCAATCCGCCAGAGGCGGACTGCTTTTCAAGTTCGGCGATTTTAGATTCCAACTGCTTTTTTTGATTTTGCAATTCCTGTAATTCTTTTGCAAGAAAATCTGCGGTCTTTGAGCTTGTCAGTATTTCGACAGCCTCGCTGTAAGTGAGCCGGTAAAAGGGCGGCTTGACTTTTTCAAGTGCGGCGATGTCAGCACCAAGAGTTTCAAGCTCCCCTTTGTTGTTTTGCAGGACCTGGGTGACGATAAAGGAGACAAAATTTTCGGCCAATTCGAGCAGGCCGTCAAGGTCGGTAAAAGCAACCTCCGGCTCGACCATCCAGAATTCGGTCAGATGCCGGCGGGTCTTGCTCTTTTCAGCCCTGAAAGTAGGGCCAAAACAATAAACCTTGCCGAAGCTCATCGCAGCAGATTCCAGATATAATTGCCCCGTCTGGGTAAGATGCAGCGGTGTGCCGAAGTAATCGACTGCGAAAAGCGACTGCTGGTCTTCGCCGACAATCGTTGTAAAAATGGGCGTGTCAATCAGCGTAAAACCATTATCGTTAAAAAATCTGCGGATAGCATCAATGACGGTATGGCGGATCTTGCCGATGCACCACTGCCGCTGCGAGCGAAGATGCAGGTGACGATGCTTGAGCAGAAAATCTACGCCGTGCGATTTTGGCGTGATGGGATACTCTTCCGCCGGAGAAATTATTTGTGCATCGGTTACTGCCAGTTCGTAGCCGCCGACACTTCTTTGTTCTGCTCGCACAATGCCTGTTACCGTCAGCGAAGATTCCTGGCCGAGGCGGCCAAGTTTCTCGAAGATTTCATCAGGCACTTTACCCTTTTCAGCCACACATTGACACAGGCCGGTGCCATCGCGAATAATCAGAAACTGGATTTTGCCGCTCGAACGACTGTTATATAGCCAGCCGGCAAGCATAACTTCTTTGCCCTCATATTCGGATAAACGATTGATTGCCATATACGCATTGTTCATAGTTCAATGTCCCACAAGACCTGAGTTATTTTGGCCAGATATTTGCGGTTTCTCCATATAATGAAAAACGTTTGCCGTGGTTTTCATACTCGAATTGCTTTCCGCTGACCGGGTCTGTAAATGCCTCGGCTGGCGCAAGGGATTTTACTGCATCGAGATTAGCCGGCCAGGTGTTATTCTCGATTTTATACTGGCTTATTGCCGCCAGAAGCCGCGAACCTCTGCGCCCGGCAAGATATCGTAGATATAGCTCGTGTATCCTGGAATAAGTTTGTCCTGACATATTTGTGAGCATCTCGACTATGAAGCGGTAATTTAACTTCAACTGCGGTTGAACTGCAGAAGGTTCTTTACTCCAATCAAAATCAGGCTCGGCCATTGCGTAATATTTTTCATAGGTTGCGTCAATTGTTTTACCGACCATATGTGGCGTAGAAGGCCAGAAAAACCAGCCAATAATTACGGACGCTTTAGTAAGTTTTCTACGCGGATAAGTTGGTGTCGGGACCTTTTGCAAGGACCAAGCTTTTATTACCTCCGTTGGATTTTTGCGATTGAATCTTACTTTACCTTTCTCATTGGTTTCGTAAAAGAAGCTGAGCATACTTTTGAACAATAATTTCTCGTATTCTAATCGCCTGGTGAAATCTGAGCTCCAGTTGTTTTCCAGGTCAGGCAGAGAATTAGCTATCAAATTAAGTTGTTGGCCGGTTGGCTGGCCTTCTATTATAAACCGGTTAAGGCGGGATGTGGCCAAGCTCTCGACTGCAACACCCATCAGTAAATCTATCATTGCCGGCTGTTGATAAAAATGTTTAGCCATTTGAAGAACACAGAGATACTTTTGACAAGCTGCATCAGTTTGGCCCTCAGCTACATCATTGTTGGCGGAGGAAATGAGCAAAAATGCACAGCGGCGCATTTTGGGTGAGTACTTCATATACTCAGGGTCTATAACAGTGACAGTTATCGGGAATCTGCACTCTTCTATTTGGGAGATTTTTATCAGCGTATCTATTGTTTTCTGTTGGCCTTTCAGCCATTCAGCGGTTTCAGGATGGTCGGCTGACCGCCACGGTCCATCTGTTGATGGGACTTTTGCCCTGTTAAAGAATTCCGGCGCATTGGAATCAGTGTCTAATGTCTCAAATAGTTTGTCATAAAGTAATGCGGCGTTTTCGCTGTCCGGGACAGCGTATTTGGCCTTCAGGGCAGCAAGATCTTCATCAAATGTATAAGGTCGCCAGTTGCCATTTTCATCCGGCAGAAAGACCCAGATAATCAGTATCACCACCACCCCGGCAACTGAAAGCCAGAACCATTTTACGGTCCCTTTCGGAAGGATAGTACAGGCCGCAAGAATAATAAGTAAAAGCGCCAGCACCTTCCACGGGGCATCAAAGATAAGCGCACCCATTATTAGTGCTACAAGCAGCCCTAACCCAAGCCACTTGAAGATTCGCCTTATGATTCTGCGTTTTTTCTTTTTTTCAATTTGTTCAGGCATTGGTCAATCCTCTCATTCAATATAAATTGCTATTTGGCATCGCTATCTTCCTTTAGACTTATGCGACTTCCTCTGGGCGGCCAGATTAGCCAGTCGTCTTCTTTAACTTTGTAGCAATTATACTCAAAAGACCACTCAGTTGTATATTGTCCATTTTCGTCAATGTTGTTTTTACCTCTGCTGTATAATAGAAAATTATCTTCTGTGAGCTTATAGACAAAAGAGTCGTTATTAAAGGGGTCAATAAAGATTTCCGCCGAAGCAAAGGAACTGATTTCATTCAGATTTTCCGGCCAGCGGCCAGTCTTGTTCTTATAGCGTTTTAATGCAATTATGATTTGTCTGCCTCTATTACTTGCGATTTGCCGAAGATATAAATCATGAATCTGATAGAGGGACTTTTCGTGCAT
Source organism: uncultured Pirellulales bacterium (assembly GCA_964462515.1). Lineage (GTDB taxonomy): Bacteria > Planctomycetota > Phycisphaerae > Sedimentisphaerales > Anaerobacaceae > CAYWXK01. Next base: position 97,111 of record CAYWXK010000009.1, on the reverse strand, counting down.
ATCTACGATAAGCTTAATAAAGTAGGGGTAGTTAAGCCTTAGCTCACTACAGAAGTTCGTCCAGGAAAAAATAGGCGGAGGAGTTTTTTGCCAATCGAAATCGGGTTTTGCCATTTCATAGTATTTTTCGAAGCTGTTATCAATAATTTTCGAGGCCTTCTGTGGTGTGGAGGGCATAAAGAACCAGGCTGCTATTACTGCTGCTCTGGCGCGCTTTCTCTGTCGGTTAGTTAAATGTCGTTGATATTTTTCACGATACTGAGCTTTTATTATTGCTATCGAATTTCGGCTTAGCCTTGTTTTGCCCTGGGGATTTACTTCGTAAAAAAAGCTTAATAAATCCTTTATCACTAACTTATCGTATTCGAGAAATTTAGGTATGTCGGAGCACCAGTCGTGTTTAACAGCTTTCAGGTTTTTTTCAATGGTTGTTAAATGAGATTCTGTGAGCTTATCGGTGACAATAAATCTTTTAATCTTTTTAGCTGCAAGCTCTTCGATGGTGAATCCAATCAATGTATCGAGGATTATTGGCTGCTGACGAATGTGGTCACCCATTTGATTAAGGCAAAGGCATTTCTCGAGTGCAGCATCGTCCCGACCTTCAGCTATATCGTTGTTGGCTGCACGGACGAGCAAAAAAGCCCATTGGCGCATCGACAGCAGCACGTCGTGATACTTGCTTAGTTGAGGGAAGTCTGGTTTTATTGGTAATCGGCACTTTTCAACTTTTGATACATCGAGCAATTTTGATATTAGCTCTTGTTGGTCTTTAATCCACCCGGCAACCTCAGGGTAATCTGTGCTTTTCCAGGGTTCTATTCTGGTTAAAGACTCAACTTCTTCGCCGAAAAAATCGAAGGGAAAGACAATATCCCCATACATCTGCGATAGTTGATTGTAAGTTATAGCGGCGTTTTCGGAATCGGGAATTGCATATTTAGCCTGGAGGGCAGCCAATTCTTCGTCGAATGTATATGGCCGCCAGCCTTCATTGTTTTCAGGCAGAAAGACCCAGATAACCAGTATCACCACCACCGCGGCAACTGAAAGCCAGAACCATTTTACTATGCCCTTTGGCAAAATGGTATGTGCCGCAAGAATGATAAGCAAAAGTACTATTACCTTCCACGGGGCATCAATCATAAGTGCCACGAGTATTAGTGCTGTAAGTATCCCCAGCCAAATCCACCTGCAGATTTGCTTTATAATTCCGAGTTTTTTCTTTTCCTCAGTCATTTTGCCCTCCACCTTATCCATTTAGTGGGATTTGTTGTCAATCCATTTTCACCTTTATAACTACTTTGTGGACATTCGATGGGCCATCAACCTGGCAGCAGGGTATATGGGCGTCCTGTGGAAATAAGATGCAGAACATCCCCGGCCTTAAATTTACGCCAGTGAGGTCACCAGAGACCTTATAGAAAGCCACATCTTTTGTCTGGTCATAAGGTGTTTCTATTTTCAGTCCTTTTAACGGAACGTAATAGAGTATTTCCTGGCCGCTTATTACAAACTGCACGTCGATATATTTTTTATGGGCTTCGAGCTTACATTCTTCGAGCAGTTTGGTTGTATAGTGTTGAACAATGTAGGACAGTTTATCACCATCGACATCATATCGGCCGTCGGCTTTTTGCGAAAGAGCTTTGTCTTTTATGATTTCAAACGCTTTTCTGAGCCCATCAGATAGGCCGATATATAAATAAGCGTTTTCAATGTAATCGACAATCATTTTTGTGGTTCTTCTTCTGTTTTGGGTTTTCTGCCGCGCGGCGGCCAGATTGGCCAGTCATCAGATCCTTTTTTATATTTGCCGTTTTCGGTTCTCACAATTATCTCACATATACTATAAATCAATTTTCCGGGTCATTAGAACGCAAATAGCCCCAGTCATTTCTACACTTTGGTGGACGTTTCTTGTCTACATGCGCTCCTCTGAATATAGTCTTCTTTTCCTCTCCCCATGCTTCAACGAGTTCACACACATTTTTTGAGATAGTTCGATCTTCTTTCATCCAACAAAAGGCATCCTCTTCCGAAAGGATAATCCTTGTACAATTGCAGGCGACTAAATGATTTATCCATGCAATTCTTTTAGATGAAATATCATTTGATTTTGGCAATGAATCGTGATTAAGAACTAAGCAACAGTAAGAACTTAAAGGGAAATAAAGGTCGCAATTTGGGTCATTTAACCATGTTGATGAAGCAGTAGGTTTTCGTGAAACAGGAATTATAGGCACATCACCAGTAACAAACTTTGCATCAAAATATTTTTGAGCACAAAGAAGATTTGGAGTCATTTTGTATATGATTGGTACGAGATTGCTAGCATAAAGCATCATCTGTTTAACGTAGAACGTTCGCGGAATATCAGCAGAAATTTCAAATTTGTCTCTAGCCTTTTTAGCTTCTTCGTATGTGAAAACTTTTATGTCTGGATTTTGTTCCTTCAATCCTTTCATCATTGCATTGTAGGATTCCTCATTTTCGATTAGACCATCAGCCATTTGGTTAAAAAATTGCTCGTAAGTTTCCAAAAAAACCTGTCTAAAACGAGGGGTTCTTGTATACATTAAAGAAACATAGTTAGCGAGTTTTACCCATGTTTCCCCTTGGGAAAATGAGTGTTTATTGACGACACTGGTAATTGCCGGATCACATACTCCTTCAATTTCAGCAAGAAACTTTTGCTCGATGAGATCGTCTTCCTGCGAATCTATCGTTTTGACTGTATAAAAATTTTTGATGATAGCAGCTTCTTCTAAGCGGAGATTATTTTGCTTCTTTGTTTCAAAGTCTAGCAACCAGATTCTGTTGTCTTTTGAGAAGCGCTCTAGGTACTTTCTTGGTAATATATGGTGCTTTCGTGCTCTGTTTTCTGACATTTGTTACATATCCAGTTTTTCGCGCAGGTGGCTTAGCAGTTGGCTGGTTGCCACCCTTATCTGCTCCATTGAATCTCGCTCGCGGACGGTTACGGTCTGGTCCTGCAAAGTCTGGCCATCAACGGTAATACAAAACGGTGTCCCCGCCTCATCCTGTCTGCGGTAGCGTCTGCCGATTGCGCCTTTTTCATCGTAGAAGCAGTTAAAATGTTTTTTCAGGTCGTTGTAGATATTGCGGGCCACCTCCGGCATACCTTCTTTTTTGACTAATGGAAAAACGCCGACCTTAATCGGCGAAAGCGCAGGATGGAATCTTAAAAGATTTCGTGTTTCGCCGCGAACTTCCTCCTCATCGTAAGCATCAACCAAAAAGGCGAGCGTGCTTCTATCTATGCCGGCACTTGGCTCAATGACATAAGGGATGTATCGCGTCTTCTTTTCATCGTCAAAGTAAGAAAGCGGGCCGGACTGGTAATCATCGGCTTCCTCGGCCAATTCAACTTTTGACAGGTCCCGGTTGTTCTCAAACCATTTACTGATTGTCCTCATACCTCGCTGGTGCTGCCGCAGGTCAAAATCTGTGCGGTTTGCAATGCCTTCTAACTCCTGCCAGTCGCCGGAGCCGAAGGGGAATTTATATTCGACGTCAACGCAGGACTTTGCATAGTGCGCAAGCTCCTCGCGGCCGTGCTGGCGGAAGTGAAGGTTTTCTTTCTTTATGCCTAAATCGGTGTACCAGTTGAAGCGCGCCTGTTTCCAGTGCTCGAACCACTGTTCATCTGTGCCGGGCTCGCAGAAGAATTCCAGTTCCGCCTGTTCAAATTCGCGGGTTCGGAAGATAAAGGCCTTAGTGGTTACTTCGTTGCGGAAGCTCTTGCCGATTTGTGCGATGCCGAAAGGTATTTTGACCCTGGTGGAGTCGAGGACGTTTCTGAAATTGGCAAAGATTCCCTGTGCGGTTTCGGGGCGGAGGAACATTGTCATCGAGTCGTCAACGTTGGCGCCCATCTGGGTTTCAAACATCAGCCGAAACGGCATCGGCTCGGTAAATTGCCCGACCGCGCCGCAGTTGGGGCATACTTTGTTGCTCATGTCCTGGGCTTTGGTCATCGCTGAATCGATTGCGATGTGCTCGGTATGTTCCTCATTACGAGTAGTCAGATGGTCAACCCTGGTTCTGGTGTTGCACTTTTTGCATTCGGCGATAATGTCAGCGAATTTGTCTGCGTGGCCGGAGGCCTTCCAGACCAGAGGGTGCATTAAGATACTGCAATCGAGGCCCACCACATCGTCCCGCATCTGGACGACATTTTTCCACCAGGCCTTTTTGACGTTGTTTTTTAGTTCCACGCCTAAAGGCCCGTAGTCGTAGCAGCTTGCCAGCCCGCCGTAGATTTCGCTGGATTGAAATATAAACCCCCTTCGCTTACACAGCGATACGATGTCATCGAGTTTGGTAATTTTAGCCATCTTTTTGTTCCTTATCTTAATCACTGATTCCACAGATTTACTGGATTCAATTTATAAAAAATTGACCACAGAAGCAACAGAAAGGTTTTGTAATAGTAAGGTGCTCTTCAACCCACTAATAAGGATTGGTGAACTTCAGAGACAGAATTTATGAGCTTGAATTTTTTGGAGTCAATCCTGGATTTTTCGTGCCTTTGCGTTAGGATAATTTATAATAGTTAACCTAAGTTAATGCTCTATGATGCGGTTAACAAGAGAACCAAATGGCTAAGTTCATATTATACAGACAATTACGGTAGATGGGGCGATTGCTATGAAGAAAAGCGAATATATTACAATTCCTCAATTAGCTAAAATTCTGGGCATAAGCAGGATTGCCGTTTATAAGAAAGTAAAGCAAGGCCGAATCAAGGCGGTTAGGATTGGAAGGACTTTTGCTATCCCCCAAAAACAGATAGCTACTATTCTGGGAAAGACCCTGCGCAAGGAGGACAAAAAGGAAATTGATAGTGCTGTAAATAAAATGGTTACAGAATACGGCGAGGTGCTGAAGCTATTAGGCAGCGAATAATGAAGAGCATCACTTTACAAGAGGTAGAATACATTGCTTTCAAACTGGCCAAGGAGAAACTATCTTTTGATGAGCCGATTCCGGATTTCTCGAGTCGTTTTCCCAATGTGCTGGAAAGCTGCCTGGCTACTCCTTTTCAAAGATTCTCTGGTAAGTCTCTGTATCCGACCCTTGTATCCAAGGCGGCGTTCCTTTTTTATCTTCTGATTAAAAATCATCCTTTTCAAAACGGCAATAAAAGGGTCGCGATGACTACCTTGTTTGTGTTCCTATACAGAAATAAAAAATGGGTCAAGGTCGATACACAGGAGCTTTACAACTTTACCGTCTGGGTCGCCCAGAGCCCTCGCACCGTCAAAGATGAAACCGTCAAGGCCATAGAAAAATTCTTAAAAGCGCATTTGGTAAATCTGGAAAAATAGCTTGATGTCTGCTTGTTGTGAGGTGTTCGCCGCAAAGGACGCGGAGAACAGGCAATGACCACACCTGTTCACTTCTTATATTTTACTTTTCATTTATTTCATTTTTGATTTGGTTCAACAGATTGATCGCCTCTATGGGGGTAAGGTTGTTAATATTCGTTGCGGCCAGTTTTTCGAGGACGGATTTGTGTTTCTGGACAAAAAGGGTGTCTTTGTCCGGCTGCTTGGTTTTGTGCTTTGCCAGGCGGTCGCTGGTAACTTCTTTGGTGAAGGCGCTCTCTAATTCTTCTAAGATTTCTTTGCTGCGCTCGAGGATTGGTTGAGGGACGCCGGCCAGTTTTGCTACGTGGATGCCGTAACTTTTATCGGTTCCGCCGGGCAGAATTTTATATAGAAAAACGACCTCGTCCATCCATTCACGGACAGATACATTGCAGTTTTTGATATTAGTAAATAGCTCGGCTAATTCGGTTAGCTCGTGATAGTGTGTTGCGAAAAGCGTTCGGCATTTTATCTTGTTTGCGATGTGCTCGGTAATCGCCCAGGCGAGGGCTAGGCCATCGTAAGTGCTTGTGCCGCGGCCAACTTCATCGAGTATGACAAGCGACCGTTCGGTGGCGTTGTTAATAATGTTGGCGGTTTCGGTCATTTCGACCATAAACGTGGATTGTCCCCGAACAAGCTCATCGGAAGCGCCCACGCGGGTAAAGATTCTATCGACTATGCCAATCTGGGCATCTTTGGCTGGTATAAATGAGCCGGTCTGCGTCATCAAAACAAGCAGTGCTGCCTGCCTTATATAGGTGCTTTTGCCGGACATATTGGGACCTGTGATAACGAGGATGTCACCAGCACTATCACCCATCTCAACATCGTTGGGCACAAATTCGGAGCCGAGAGTTTCAGCAAGAACCGGATGTTTTCCATCGTGAATGATAATTTCGCCGCCGTTGGTGATTTTGGGACGGATGTAATTTCGCCGTTTCGCAAGGTAGGCAAGGGCACCGAGACAATCCAGTTGGGCAAGAGTATCAGCCAGAGCTTGCAGCCGGCCAATATACTGTGCTGCCTGGCGGCGGATGTCATCGAAGATTTGCTGCTCCAATTCGAGCGCCTTTTCCTCAGCGCCGAGGACCTGCGTCTCGTATTCTTTCAGTTCTTTGGTAATGTAACGCTCCGCATTTTTGATTGTTTGTTTGCGGACATAGTCAGCAGGGACCTTATCTGCTGCCGAGTGACTTACTTCGATATAGTAGCCGAAGACTTGATTATAGCCGATTTTTAGATTCGCAATTCCGGTTCGCTGGGCCTGTTCTTTCTGGTAGTTTCGCAGCCAGCTTTGGCCATCTTTGGAAATTGAGCGAAGACGGCCAAGCTCCTGGTTAAAGCCCGCTTTTATTACGCCGCCATCGCGAAGATGTGAGGGACATTCCGGCTCAATTGCCGCTTCAAGCAAATCAGCCAATTCGTCCATACTGTCACATTGGCCGGCCAAACGCCTAAGTAAGTCGGCCTCGAATTGCTGCAGGATTTGTCGTAATCTTGGTATTTGTCGCAGCGTCCCCACAAGGGCAACAAAGTCCCTCGGCGTAACCCGGAGCGTGCTGATGCGGGCTGCAATCCTTTCGGTATCGGATATATTTGCCAGTAGTTTGCGAATGTCAGCTAAATTACTATCAGCGTTTTTAAATTCTTCGATAGCATCCTGGCGCAGCTCAATAGCGCCGAGGTCGCACAGCGGCATACAGAGCCAGCCTCTCAGCATCCTGCCGCCCATACCTGTCAGTGTCTGGTCGAGGCAGTCTAAAAGCGTCCCCTTTTTACTTTCAGTGCGAATGGTTTGCAGGACCTCCAGACTTCGCAAGGACGCCGGGTCGATTTGCAAAAAGTTGCGGTGCTCGATTTTCTTCAGATTCCTGATGTGGCCGAGCGTTGTCTTTTGTGTCTCATTAAGGTATTCAATAATGGCGCCGGCAGGTGGAATGAGTGAATCGTCACCATCACCGATGCCAAAGCCCTCAAGTGTGGCGATGCCAAAGTGCTTTAATAATCTCTGCCTTGCCTGATATGAGTCGAAATACCAGCTTGGCCGCTCCGTTATACTTGCTTTGGTCAACTGAGAGATATCCTTGATGAGCTTTTTCGTTTCAGCCTCAAATAGTTCGCCGCGCCTGTCGGGCAGCAGACACTCAGCCGGTGAAAGCCGCAGCAGCTCATCTAAGAGTTTCTCTTCAGGCACTTGCTGAACAAAAAAATGGCCTGTCGAAACATCGACCCAACTGATAGCAGAATTGTTTTTTGTGCCCAGACCGATGGCACAGAGAAAATTATCTTCTTTGGCATTCAGCAGAATATCATCGGTAAGCGTGCCGGGTGTTACAATCCGGACGATGTCGCGCTTGACAACTCCCTTTGCGGTCCTGGGGTCTTCGACCTGCTCACAGACTGCGACTTTATAGCCGGCCTCCAACATCTTTTTTAGATACCCATCGACCGCGTGATATGGGACACCGGCAAGGGGAATAGGATTGTCGCCTTTATTTCGGCTGGTCAGAGTCAGTCCAAGAGCCTTTGAGCAAGTTTTGGCGTCTTCGTAGAAGGTCTCGTAGAAATCACCCATCCGGAAAAAAAGTATGCAGTCGGGGTATTTTCGCTTGAACTGATGAAACTGCTTCATCGCAGGCGTTAGTTTTTCTATTCCTTCCACCATAGGTGCAGATTATACACTAAGCGACCCCTTTAACAACTCTGTGGTGATTGAGGATACCTGATGTTGAGCTTTCGCTGGTGCGGATATAGAAATAGAAAATCACATATAAAAGTGCTCTTTAGGGCACATTAAGGATTATAAACGATAGATTTCTCTCCTGTGGCCGATTTTGACTATATCAACTATACAGTCTTTGTCATCGATAGAATAAACTATTCTGTAATCTCCCTGACGAAAGCGGAAGCGGCTTTGTCCCGACAGCTTCTGACAGCCATGAGGTCTTGGATTCTGAGTAAGTGATTGAATGCGTTTGACTATTCTTCGTAGGTCTTTTTTGTGAATGTCTTCCAGCTCTTTTGCAGCAGACTTTTTTATAGTTATTTTATATTTTGCCATTTGCCTTGAGCCTCTTCAAGACATCATCAAATGCAAGGCTTGGCTCTCTTCTACGCTCATCGAAAGCTGCTATGTCAACCGCATCTTCTGCTAATGATAATTTTACTGCTTCGGCAACCAACTCTGACATAGAACGCTCTGTTTCTGCTGCTTTTATGCGTAGCGCATGATGCAAATCGGAATCCAGATAAACCGTGGTTCTTTTTGTATGCGTATTCATATAATTACCTCTATATTAACATTATAACATCAAGACTCCTTGATGTCAAATCTGAACTGCAGGAATTTTCAACAAAATCGGTATTTTTTCGTAAAATTCTAATAGCAAGGTACTGTGTTGAACAGCTTTCACAATTTTAGCATATAGGCAGGGAACCTCCTATTGTTTTTTTTCAACAGATATCTTTTTGATGGACAGAGGCGACCCTATACCTTGCCGTTTAACAACTCCGTTATAAACGAGACCGCCTGCTTTTTAGATTTGGAATTTCTCAATTGTTTTAGAAGGTTTTCCTGCCGGCTGGTAAAGCATACAGTGGTGTGAAAATCGAAGCCGTCAACGCCGCAGATTTGCAGGATTTTTTTTGTCAGATTTTCGATTCCGGTGCCGAACTTGGCGCTTATGTAAACTATATTGCCTAAAATTAGGGGGAGTTTACCTGCGTCGAATCTGGCCGGCAAGTCGGATTTGTTCAGGATAGTTAAGATTTTTTTGTCGGTGATTTTTTTTACGAGGCGGCCATCAATGAGGTTTTCGGGCTGACTATTATCCAGAACCAGCAAGATAAGGTCTGCCCGGTCTAAAATTTCGACAGTTTTTTCCTGAGCAGCTTTTGCAACAGCCCCCAGGGAGATTGATTCGCGATTTTCATCCAGCCCCGCCGTGTCGATTAGCTCGATAGAAAGAGGGCCAATCTGGCATCGGGCAGATACCCAGTCTCGGGTTGTGCCTTTAATCTCACTTACGATAGCTTTCTGTCTGCCGGCCAAGCAGTTTAAGAGGGTGCTTTTACCGGTATTTGGCGGACCCGCCAGAACTGCTATACAGCCTTCGATAATCAATTTTGCTACCTGGCTGTCACGAAGTATCTGCTCGGCGTCGGATATTATTTCCTCAAGAGAAATTGCATCTGTATTCTGTATCCACTGTGTCGCTTTTTTGCTTAGGCCATTTTCAATTTGGTTTGCAATTATCCTGGCACCCTCGATTGTTTGTGCCTTCAACTGGGCTAATTTGGCTTCAAGTGTTATTGTGCTTTCTGGTTTTCCAGCCGTCAGCATTTTAGTTAGAAGCTCTTCTGCCGTCAGTAGCACGACTCCATTACGCTGAAGTTGCTGCATTATCATTTCAACGATAAGCGGATTGCCGTGGCAATGTATGGCGATGTTGTCATGACCTTCGCAGCCGATTGTAACCTGGTCGATGGTTTCGCTTTGTTGATTGATGATGGTGCCGAGCAGAATTTTGGTAGGTCTTAATTCGACCGGTTTTTGTCCGGCCGGTCTGAATATTTTTTTTATAACGGCTTCTGCTGTATCGCCAAAAAGCTGGATAGTTGATATCGCAGCGGTGCCCTTGCCGGTCATTACTGCAGCAAAAGTGCTCATTGGTCAGGGATGGTGCTCTTTTCTTCGATATACTTCTGGTAGGCTAAGACAATACCTTTTATGACAAGGTTTGGCACATAGCTGTCTATGAACTGGCAGTCATCTTTTATGAGCTTTGCACCGGAGCCGGTGATGATTGTCTGCGGCCATCTGCCAATCTTCTCTGCATAACGCCTGATAATTTCCTCAAGAGCGCCAATTATAGAGTAATATAATCCACAATTTATGGCTTCGACAGTATTTTTGCCAAAAGGTCCCTCGGGCTTAGTAACCGTAACCTTCGGCAGTTGAGCGGTATTTTCATTCAGGGCCTTTGCACTGATTTCAAAGCCCGGACATATAACGCCGCCTTGAAAAATTCCGTTCTGGTCAACTAAGTCGATAGTAACAGCGGTGCCAAGGTCGGCTACAACTACCGCATCTTCGACAACAGCGTAGGCCGCTGCTGCTGCAACGAGTCTATCGGTGCCAACTTTACCGGGTTCATCTATCCAGCAGGTAATTGGCAGGGGTATGTCTTTACCTATGATGTGAACCTTTTCGCCCAGCTTGTCCCCGATTATATTCGCGATTAGCTCGGTCCAGGCGGGCTTGACGCTGCTTATAACGATTACGCCATTGCGCTTTCCTTCTTTTGAGCTTTCCGCAACAGGGATTTCCCCCCAGGCGAACTTAAGACAATTTGTAAGTTCTTCGCGGAACTCCCCTGCAAAGGATTTAATAAATTGCTCTTCGCCATCGAGAAAAAGCCCGATATCGATATTTGTATTGCCAATATCTATTGCGACAATATTCATAATGCGTCCTGCGTCCTGCGTATCGCGTCAAAACGGCTTCTGACTCCTGACCCCTTCTGTGCACTTATGCACTTTTGCCCTTATGCTTTCAACTTTGTGCCCTTTTTACCATATTATTTTGAACTTGTCAATTTACGTGCATTTTCTGTTGTATTTCCTTGATAGATGCCTGCAATTCTGGTATAGTTATCGTATGGACAAAATCAGTTTTCCAAAGATACAAAGAACCGCTTTCTCTGTAGGGTCTCTATTTGACGAATCAGATGAGAAATCATATTGGCTTTCTAAGACCCCTTATGAACGTCTGGAAGCCGTTGAATTGATGCGGCAAATTATCTATGGTTATGACCCATCTGCCACCCGACTTCAAAGAGTTCTTGAAGTTACTGGCCGCCCATAACGTTGAGTATCTGCTTATCGGCGGATATGCGGTTGGATACTATGGCTATCCGCGGGCTACTGCCGATATGGACATCTGGATTGCCATAAATCCAGCTAATGCGGAAAAGATAGTTACAGCCCTTAAAGAGTTCGGCTTCGACCTACCGGAACTGTCGCCGGAACTATTCCTGAAAGAATGGCAAGTCGTCCGTATGGGTGTGCCTCCTGTCAGGATAGAGATTGCTACAACAATTTCCGGCGTCAATTTCAGTGAATGTTACGCCCGTCGAGTCGTGGATGTTCTGGACGGCGTGAAAGTCAATCTGATTAGCTTGAATCACCTGAAACTCAACAAAAAAACCTCCGGCAGACACCAAGATTTAGCCGACCTCGAAAAACTCCCATAAAATTGAAAGACGATTAATATCCTGTTACGCTGATGCAGATTTGCACTCCAAATATAAGGTTGTTTCGTCGGCGGATTGGTATAGCATAGGACTGATTTCGAAAAATTTGGAGATTATTGCTGTGAGAAACTACCTGATATTCATTATGATTTTGCTTTGCTTGTTCATAGCTGGCTGTTCTGGTTTGTTCGTTCCCAATATATCCGTTGAGCCGATAGGTTTTACCCATCTCGATGAAATGGTAAAGGGCGATGGGTTTATGGTTTTAGCCGACAGAAGGGTATTTGCTGTAATGGCCTTTCTTAATGCTGCGGGCTATGATGAGGAAGTACCCGGCACACAGATGCACCCTATTCGGCTCAAGGATCGCAAAATGGTCGATGACAACCTGGTGCGCAGCCCGGAGAAGCTTAACGCCTGGCGAGAGTACTACAAAGCGCGGTTGATGGGTGCGTGGCAATACGTGGATTTTGCCTTGAGTCTCAGCTCGGACTATCCCTTCAAGCGTATTCGGCCTGACGGAGAACTGGGGTATCCATGGACCGGCCGGCTGTTGGCAAATTTTCCAGAGGTCCTTAATGACTTCTGGGTTACAGCAAAGCTGGATGAGGTCTGGGGCAAAGTAAAGGGTGACTACCTTGCGGAAATCAATAAGTATGACCTCGGGAGAATGAAACGGCAAATGACCTTTTTGTGGGATTACTTGAGAATGCGTCGCAGCGATGTGCTTATCATTGTCCAGGTACCAAACCCTCTCGAAAGACACGCCACAGCAAGCGGCGCCAAGTACGAAAACTACTTCTACTCAATAGATGGCCCCGGGTCTTCCATCGATATGAATGTTCACGAATACCTGCACACAATCATAAATCCGATAGTGGAAGACAACTTTGCTCCATACAAAGACAAGCTTCAAAGGTATTATGTGGCGGGCAAAGATGCTGAAATCTCAAAACCCTATCAGGACCCAGTCGTTTTTACCTATGAGTGTCTTGTACATGCTCTGGACTCACGGCTGTCAGTTCTGCAGACATCGGACCCGGCAGCCCAAAAAAGTGTCGAGAACAAGGTGACCCATCTGACGAACGGAGGCTACACCCTGCTCAAGCCCCTGTATCTGCTACTCTCCGATTTTGAGAAGAGCGGCAAGCCTTTCGACCAGCTCCTGCCGGTGATGCTGGAAAAACTGCCGAAATACTCGCCCTGATTCGTCAGGAATTACTCGCCTTATTGAGAACGACCGTCAGATTCGCTTTTTGTTTCTTTGACCTTTTGCCACAAAAGTTCGGTCAGTTCTTTTACACCCTGGCCGGTAACCGCTGAAATAGGGTGAATCTCTTTCTTAAGTTTTCTTTTTAAGGACTTTATTTTTTTGCCATCGGGGTCGAGGTCTATTTTATTGGCAACGATGACCTCCTGCTTTCCAGCGAGGGCTTTGCTGTAATGCTCTAATTCGCTGCGAATGGTTTTGTAATTTGCCGCCGGTTCAGAGCCATCTACCGGCATTATATCAAGTATATGGACAATAATTCGAGTCCTTTCTATGTGCTTTAAGAATTCGTAGCCAAGTCCTGCACCTTTGTGGGCGCCTTCTATCAGGCCTGGGATGTCGGCCATAACGAACCGGCGATAATCGCTTAACTCTACGATGCCGAGCACCGGCTCAGTTGTTGTGAAAGGATAGTCGGCAATCTTCGGCCTCGCCGCTGAGCAGCGTGAGATGAGCGTGCTTTTACCGGCGTTTGGCATACCGACAATACCGACATCGGCAATAAGCTTCAATTCCAGCCGGATATTTCTTTCCTGGCCTTTTTTACCGGGTTCAGCATTTCTCGGCGTTTGATTTGTCGCCGTTGCAAAGGCCTTATTACCTTTTCCTCCTCTTCCGCCCCGGCAGATGCGAGCCTTCAAGCCAGACTCATTGAGGTCTTTCAGCAACAGCTCCAACTCGGCATCATAGATAAGTGTCCCCGGCGGGACCTTGATTACCAGTTCCTCTCCGTCTGCTCCATGCCTGTTGTTTCCTGAGCCGGGCCGACCATTTCTGGCGCGCCAATGATGTTTGCCGGTGAAATCTATCAAGGTGTCGAGATTTTCGTCGGCCAAAAAAAATACATCGCCTCCCTTTCCGCCGTCGCCTCCGTCCGGGCCGCCTTTAGGGACATACTTTTCGTGGCGGAAGCTGACGCACCCGTTGCCGCCGTCACCTGCCTTGACCCAGATTTTCGCCTCGTCGATAAACATGATATTCGTAAGTAGTCAATCGTTAGCAGTTCACAATGATTCAAGAGCAATTTTGTTCTGTAACTGGAGTTTATTATAGTGGAATCAGCAAGGTTTTGCATTAACAAATGCGGCTTGTGTTCAAGGGTTAAGAACTTCTATGGGCATCGTAAACGAAAATTAGTTGACTAATCTACTAATTTGCGTTATAATTGCTCCGTCTGGGTCGGAGGTCTCTATTGTTTTCTTTGTTCTGTGCAAATTCGAAGGAAGGTACTTTTCGTAATCCTATGTTAAGAATTCAATGGAGGGTTCTCTTGTGCGTAAGTGGGTTATTTTAATCATTTTGACTGTCTTTACAGTCGGGGCCGTAGCTCAGGATGAAACTGTTTATTTTCTCGTGGGGGAAATAGTCCCCTTTCACAATGACTGTTATCTACTGCCGCTGGACGACCCCTGGAGCATTGCTTATGCGCGAGACCTGATTAAATATGGCACTGGGCCTGAAGGAACTATAGTCATTGGGTATGTTTATCCTTGGAATGGAGAGGGAATCAATATTAATAGGAACTATCTGCAACCAGGGATGCCGGCTTGGTCCTGGAATGTGTTGTTCGGGGAATTCGCAGAAATTACTATTGAACTTTGTGATGGATGGCCAGGGTGGGTGGAAGAATGCCCTGCTTGCTGGAATCAAATATGTTTTTGGGATTATACGGTTATTGATGAGTTGGATACGAACCTTGAGCCGTGGTACTGTAATCTGGACATAGACGGCGATGTGGACTTCGAGGACTTTGCTATGTTTGCCGCACATTGGGGGGAATCAGGATGTAGGCATCGCTACTGGGGCGGAGGAACGGACTTAAATGGCAGCGGAACGGTTGATATGAATGACTTGGTGATATTTGCTGAGAACTGGTTGTGGGGCAATTGAAAAGGGATGGTGTGAAACCATCCCTTTCGTTTGTCGGATGTCAGTTTTTTCAGACAACGTGGACTTTTCGGCCATGGAAGCGGACCGTTCCATCTGCCATAGCAAACAATGTGTAGTCCTTGCCCATACCAACGTTGGAGCCGGGGAAGAACTTTGTTCCGCACTGGCGTATGATGATTGAGCCGGCCTGAACTACCTCGCCTGCGAACGTCTTTATGCCCCTGTATTTGGCATTGCTGTCTCTGCCGTTCTTTGTAGAGCCTTGTCCTTTTTTATGTGCCATAATTGTTACCTCATTTCTAACATAAACTCGAAGCCAATAATTTATAACTAATTATAATACTTTCACCAACCTTGTCCAGAAAAATCTTAAGGTTTTATACGAAAGTTGTGCCTTTGTGGTTTGCTGGAAAGCAGATAAATTAGCTTTTTTAGGACTTTCGGGGGGAAAAAATGAGTTTTACTTCGTAATTTGGTAAGTGTCAGTTTTCTGGGGTAGCTTACTGGGCCAAGAAGGTCAAGGATTGAGAGGTGCAGGATTACTGGTTTTTTAGCTTCGATAGTTCCTGCTTTATCTGCTCATAGAGCGTTTCTATCCAGGTTGGCAATGGATACGAAAGCTTCGGCATCGGGGCTATTCGCAAATCGACCGGACTTAAGATAACCAGGACATTGTCGATGCCGACCTGAGCAGCGAGAACAAATAGGTCTTCAGCAGCTTCATCGCCCATCGCTAAGCATCCGATAGATACGTTGCTTCCGTGAATCATAATGTCGCCGCCAGGATTCACACGGCCTTCAATCGTTGCCTGCTGACGGTCAAAGTCATTGGGGTAGTTCAGCTTCAGAGAAAGGTGGAACCTGCTGTTTGGATTGAGTGATTCGATTTTGTAAAGCCCTTCGGGAACCTGATAGTCGCCTTCCTTAAGCTTGGGCCCGAGCTTCCCGCTGGCAGCCAGAATCGGATACGTCCGCACCAGTTTGAATTTGTTTTCAGGGCCGCAGGCCCAGACCTCAAGTTTCTTTTCCTGTTTAAGACCCACAAAAATAATTTTTTCCGGCGGATAAGACACATCCGCTGCCTGAAAAAATGGAAGCAGTCTTTTCCGGACTGTTTCTTCATACTCCTCAAGGCTGGCCACAACTGTTTTCCTGGCCCCGGCAGCTCGGAAAGTTGCGGCACCATAGCGCTTTAGCTGCGACCCGAAAACGAGGGCTGATATTGCTACACCGAACAAGATTAGAAAGACTTGCCACTTTTTCATAATAGTTAAAGCTAATCACAAAGTCATCGTTGAATCTTCAAAGTATATTTTCACCGATTCAACGCAGATTTACCTGCTCCGAGCTTTTTTACAAACTATTTACAAAACCATTAGCTGTTCGTGCGTTATATTTAAGATAGAAGAAACGAAAATGCAAATTTTTTGAAAGGGAAGAAAAATGTTACGGCTAAAAAACATTGTTGGTTGTATCACAATAACTCTCGTTATTTTTACAGCACCGCTTAGCGCACAGCCGAATCACGTAACCATCAGACCTCTTGCGCCGAATGTTATTGTTCCTCAGAGCAGCTCACATGCGTTTAGTCCGGAGCCTCGACAAGCCGGGGTTGTAATTACAGAGGTGAACGTTCTGATTGACATCTTAGAAAGCACGGCCACAACGACAATAGAGATTCGGCTGCACAATGCCAGCGGTCGCCGCCAGGAAGCAGAGTTGATTGTCCCTGTGCCGGATGGGGCGGTAATCAGGGGCTTTGCCTATGATGGCCCGAGCGGCGAGATAACCGCACAAGTGCTGCCGAAGGATGAGGCAAAGAAAATATACCAGCAGCTTGTATCGAAGATTCGTGACCCGGCGCTGGTGGAGTTTATCGGATACAACCTGATTCGCTCAAGCGTTTTTCCCATCGAGCCGCAAGGCAAACAAAAAGTCCGCCTGACCTATGAGCATATTCTTGAGGTGAACGGCAATCGAGTGGACTATATTCTGCCTCGGACCGAATCATTAGAGTATGCTGTGCCGTGGAAAGTTACCACAAACATCAAAGCGAAACGTGCCATCTCGACGGTTTATTCGGCTACTCACAAACTTGAGATTGAGCGTATCAGTAACAGCCAGATGACTATCAAGCTGGCTGCTGATGCCGCAAAAGAGCCCGGGCCATTTCGGTTTTCATATCTATTGCAGGAAAATGGCGTAACTGCATCGATGTTTGCCTACCCCGAACAGAAAGTCGGCGGGGGATATTTTTTGCTCCTCGCAGGTCTTCCCGCTGAAGCATCAACTGATGATGACAGTGTTTCAATCAGGCGTGAGGTAACGCTTGTAATCGACCGCTCCGGCAGTATGAGAAGTGAAAAGATTGAACAGGTCAAAGAAGCTGCGCTGCAAATTATCGGCGGTCTCAAAAAAGGCGAGGCGTTTAACATCATCATTTACAATGACACTGTGCAGTGGTTCTCCAAAAATCCTGTCATTAAGACGGAGGAAAACGAAAAAGCAGCCAGAGCATACATTGAAGGCGTTACTGCCACCGGCGGAACCAATATATACGATGCACTTTCCCAGGCTCTTTCGCAGCAGCCGACCGAAGGAATGCTGCCCATAGTTCTGTTCCTAACCGATGGTTTGCCGACCGTTGGGCAGACATCTGAACTGGCTATTCGCGACCTTGTAACAAAATCCAATCCTCACAATCGGCGAGTGTTCACTTTCGGTGTCGGCTTCGACGTAAATGCGCCGCTGCTGGAAAAAATAGCCGCCGATTCGCGGGCCAGGGCGGAATTTGTGCTACCCAAAGAAGACGTAGAAGTCAAGATAGGCAGGGTTTTCAAGCAATTAACCGGTCCTATCCTTGCAGCCCCTGAATTGGAAGTCCTGACGGAGGACGGCAGACCCGCTGCCGGCAGAACACGTGACATCATGCCGCAGAAACTGCCCGACCTTTTTGAGGGCGACCAGCTTGTTCTGCTCGGCCAGTATGTCGGCCAGGAGCCGATTACCTTCAGACTTTCCGGCAATTATCTGGGTAAAAGCCGAACGTTCAAGTTTGCATTTGAGTTTGATAAAGCAAATCTTCAGAATGGCTTTGTCCCCCGGCTATGGGCCAGCAGGAAAATCGCCGCACTTATCGACACTGTTCGACAAATGGGCGCAAACCCAGGCACATCGAAGGACGACCCAAAACTTAAAGAGCTTGTTGATGAGATAGTTCGCCTGTCAACCGAGTTCGGCATATTGACCGAATACACGGCTTTTCTTGCCAGAGAAGGCACAAACCTTGCCGACAGGGATTCAGTCCGGCGCGAAGCCGGCTATACGCTCAATGAAAGAGCAATGCAAACACGCGCAGGTATTGGAGCGGTCAATCAAAGCTACAATCTGATTCGCCAGAAGGACCAGGTTGTCCTTAACTCACGCAATGAGTATTACGATGAAAAGATGAACCGTGTCTCGATTTCTTCAGTCCAGCAGGTCAACGACCGCGCTTATTACCGCAGGGGCAATCGCTGGCTCGACAGCAGACTTGTAGAAAAGGAAAACGATCTTAAGCCGACAAGGGTTATCGAATTTGGCTCGGAAGAGTTCCTTGAATTGGCCCAGAAGCTGGCAAGAGAAAATCGTCAGGGCAGCATTGCTCTTAAAGGCGAGGTCGTTCTGCTGGTAGATGGCGACACAATTCTGGTCAAAAACGCTAATTAGCTGACTGTATTATTATTTAACAATCGTAGGTAAAAGTGTGTTAGTGTGAAAGGAGATTCTCAAATGAGTGTGAATGTAAAAACAGCAATATGGTTATCGTGTCTTTTGAGTGTATGTTTTGTGATGGTGCAGGTTGCACCGGGCAACGGTGGGCCGTTTGTAATCAAGTATCCAAATGGCGACCCCGCTGCTAAAGGAGTGCTTGCAAGACTCGACCCGGATTTGATGCCTGGGCGCGAAAACCGCCTGAAAGTGGTCAAAGAGGACCTGAAGGTAACATTCGATAAGGACCGGATAATAAGGCGTGAAACATTGGGGCCGCCTCTTGTCCACGTATCCGCCCATTACACAATTGAAAATCCTACAGACCAGGAAGTTGAAGTTGACTTTGGTTTTCCAATCTTACGCGGTATTTATGTCAGCCCATATTCGATGATGCCACAGCCCGATGTGGTAGTTCTGCTCGACCAAAAGCCCATCGTTTGCACCATCATTTCAAACTCGACTATCTACGGCATCATTCGCCAGCGTGCATACGCCGTAATTGAAAAGGCAATCGCAGCAAACTCCGAGCTTGCCAATCTGGCATCGACTATGCGTAGTAGCGCGGGAGAGGAGCGGTCGGCTGCTCGGCAAAAACTTTCTGTGTATATGACCGGACAAATGAAATGGAACGAACGCGATGCCGCACTCTTGGTAGAGTATGTAAGTCTGGATGTTACCGGCCCGATAAAGATTCAGCCGCCCGACCATACCTTCTGGTGGGCAGACTCATCTACACCAGAGCTGCACAAATTGCAGTACGAGTATCTTGGTTCACTTGCGGCGATTGGAGAACAAAAGGCAACGCAGTTATTTGCACATCTGGCCGCAAAATTCAATCCGCAAGATTCAGCAGCCTATGAAAAGATTTTCGCTGCATGGGGAGGCGATGTCCGCGAGTGCTCTGTTGACCTGTCAACCGGCAAGATTCGTCCGCGAGAGATAACCGTTGACCCTTCGGTCTTAAAAGATAAGAGAGGTCTGGATATTGCCATAGCAAGTGACCCGACAATATATGCAAGATTGGATTATCTCGACCCAAATGCACCAATAACTGATATAGAGCGGGCTTCCTGCGAGGCAATTTTGAAAAACCTTCCGGTGGTATTCACATTTGCCCCGATGAACATCCTGCACTACCAGGTCAAGTTTCCGGCAAATTCGATTCATACCCTCACTGTCAGTTACACTCAATACGCTTATCTGGATACGCGCGAGCCATCGAGCTACCAGCTTGCTTATGTTGTGCATCCGGCTTCTTTGTGGAAAGAGTTTGGGCCAATAAATCTTGAGGTTGCTGTGCCGGATGGCGTCGGCTTCCGCGCATCGTCTGATTGCGAAAATGGCGGCTCTGAAGAACGCCAGACCAGTCCACATAACCCGCAGAAAGTGCGGTTTAGTATCTATCGCACTATTCTTGAGCAGAAAACCGGCGAACTTTATCTGGCGATTGATGCAAAGGCGTGGAAAAACAAAGTGACAGCAGAAACCCTGAATAATCCTCCGCAACAGTCCGCTCATTTAGCCATAGCCGGGATGAAACCAAATAATTGATATGGCCACAAAAATAACACGAAGACAATTTTTATCCGCTGCAGCGTCGATGGGAGCTGCTGCAGCGATGGGCAAACTTACGCTCGGCGGAACCACACACCGCCGCGAAAGTCCTCCTGTTGAGGAGCTTACGAATCGAGGTCGTAAGCTCCTCATTATTCTTTTTGGCGGCGGCACTCGCTCAAGTGAATCAATTGACGACCCCCAGCACCAATATATTCCTCGACTATGGAATGATATTGTTCCAAAGGGAGCTTTATTTACTAATATGCGGGTGGAGCACAGGGTTGTCCATCCGAACTCCGCCAGCTCTATTATGACCGGCCACTGGGAGTGGGACGACCTCGACTGGACAAAACCAGTTGCTCATCCTACGATTTTTGAAATTTATCGAAAGAACCGCCAGGCACCGGATACCGCTACCTGGGCATTTGTCTATGCCTCAATCCTCGCCAAAACCAGTGAGAGTCTGGCATCCGGCTACGGAAAAGATTATGCTGCGAACGTTGTTGAGCCGCCGACAATCCCGCGTTCGACAGCCGAGCAGATGGAACGCAAAATGCAATACGCTGCTGCAATTGGCTCATCTGATGCCCAAATGCAGGCAGCCCAGAGTTGTGCAAAATTGGCACGCACAACCAGCCGAGTTTCAACACAAGGGCTGCGCTCAAAAGAGGCCCGTGATTTTCTTGATTCTGAATATGCTAAATGGAAAGCCGGCGCCGGCAGCACAAGCCACGATGCGTTCTTAACTGAGTTGGCAATTGCCTGTATGAAAACTTATGCTCCAAATGTAATTGCTGTCGATTTTGGCGAAATCGACTGCGCACATTATGGCTCCTGGTCGCGTTATGTCGAGGCCATCCGTCGAACTGATGAGCTGACCTGGCGATTGTGGCAGGCGACAGAAGAGCTTGCCCAATATCGAGGCCGGACGCTTATACTTATCCTGCCCGACCACGGGCGTGAGCTGGATAGACCCGGCCACTGGGGATTTATCCACCACAGCGACTTCTATACAAACGAGGGCGCCGATGAAGGCTGCCGGCGGGTATGGATGGTCGCAGTTGGTCCCGGCGTCAAAGCCGGCTCTCGAATTGATAAATCTGTCCCGATTACATCAGTAGCCGCCACAGGCCTTGAATTCTTAAACCTCGAACCCTCCTTTGCCGCCGAACGTTCAGTTTTGGGCCTTGTTAGCGTGTAGCGACCGTAGGCCAAGCGTTAATTCTCCAGAGTTTGTCAGCATTTTTAGCTCAAAAATGACAAAAATTCTTCAAAAATAGCCCAAAATCAAGTAGTTTCCACGATGGACAACCCTGCGAGAGATGCTAAAATTATTAATGTTCAGGGCGATAAATTGCCATTTTCTTTGAAAAGGTGGTGCGGATTTTGATACAATATATACAAGATATCACCTGTCGGTATATCCATAGAAAAACCTGGTGGGAGGATGATCTGATGAACATATCAATATCAAGGGATTTGGGAAACGACAGGGAGGTCAAAAAATGAATGGGGGAACAGAGCGAAAAAGTTGGGTGCTGATAGCAGCAATTTTGCTGGGGTTCTGGTGCACGGTTGCTGCGGCGAAGATTATATACGTTGATGATGACGCCAATGGCTTGAATGATGGGACATCGTGGAAGAATGCTTACAAGTTCCTGCAGGATGCGCTGGAGGATGCTAATTCTTCACCTAAACCAGTTGAGATTCGAGTGGCGCAGGGTATCTATCGGCCAGATGAGACCTTTGCTGAGCCAAATGGCACCGGCGACCGTGAAGCTACATTCCAGCTTATAAATAAAGTAACACTCCAAGGAGGCTATGCTGGTTTCAGCGAACCCGACCCTAATGAACGAGATGTCGGCAAATACGAGACTATTCTTAGCGGGTACCTCAATGGTACCAATATCTACCATGTGGTAACAGGCAGTGGAACTGATGCAAACGCTGTCCTCGATGGCTTCACTATTACTGGCGGTTCTGATGGCGGGATGTTCAACGACCATGGCAGCCCAACCGTGACCAACTGCATATTCAGCAGGAACTCGGGGAGATATGGCTGTGTATATAACTACTACGGCAATCCAATCTTCGTCAACTGCATATTCAGAGAGGGACGTGCTTGTGCTAGCGGTGGGATGTACAACCGTTACAGCAGCCCTATGCTGACTGACTGCACGTTCAGCGAGAACGTAGCATATTTTGAGTTCTGCACCGAAGGCGGCGGTGGGATGTACAACTGGCACAGCAGCCCTATACTGACCAACTGCACGTTCAGAAGGAACTCAACAGGAAGCTTGGGAGGAAGCCGGGGAGGGGGCATGCTCAACCGCTACAGCAACGTGACAATGGTGCACTGCACTTTTACCGAGAATTCGGGGAACCCCTGTGGTGGAATGTTCAACGGCGATGGCAGCACCGCAAAACTAACCGACTGCACATTCAGTAGAAACTCAGGATACTCGGGCGGTGGGATATACAACGGGGAGATATACGATGGGCAAAGTGCCTTGACCCTCAACAATTGCATCTTCAGCGAGAATTCAGCGATGGCTGGTGGTGGCGTATATGACAAGAGCAACAGTGTAACCTTGATTAACTGTAGTTTTATTGGTAACTTGGCTTATGCCAGTGGCAATAAATATGGCTATGGCGGTGGAATATATACCTATGCCTTAGGTAACGCGACTATTATCAATTGCACATTCAGTCAGAACTTGGCAGAAGACTCAGGTGGAGGAATGTACGCCATAGGTCTTGCAACGGTTACCAATTGCATATTCAGTGGAAACTCGGCAGTAGAATACGGTGGTGGTATCTATTGTCAACCAGGACGATTGACGCTTGCTAATTGCACATTTGCCAGAAATTCTGCGAAAAATGGAAGGGCCCTAGCCTGTAAGGGAGGATTTGTTTCCATTGTCGAAGTGCAGGGAACCAACTGTATTCTCTGGGATGGTGGTGATGAAATATTTAGACAAGGCAGTTCAAAGGTTGATATTACGTATAGCGACATAAAAGGCGATTGGCCGGGAGAAGGGAACATTGACAAAGACCCCTGCTTTGCCGAGCCGGTCTATTGGGATTCTAATGGAGTATGGGTTGATGGTGATTATCACCTGAAATCACAGGCAGGCAGATGGGATGCAAACGAAGGACGATGGACAAAGGACGAAGTGACGAGTTTGTGTATTGATGCGGGCGACCCGGCAAGTCCAATAGGTTTAGAACCGTTTCCTAACGGCGGAATTATAAATATAGGCGCTTATGGCAGAACCGCCGAAGCAAGTAAGTCATATTTCGGTGAGCCGTTTTGTGAGACAATTGTCGCCGGCGACATCAACGGCGACTGCAAAGTAAATCTCAAAGACTTCGCCTTCATAGCTTACCATTGGCTCGAAAAGAATTAACTGTTTGTAGGTCACAATTTCGGATTTGCGTATCGTTGTTTGTCGGGCAATTGAACGTCTTAACCTTTCAGGATTTCGATGTTTTTCATATTTCCCAGGAGGCCGTCGGCCAGAGACAGATATTCCAGGCGTTCCGGGTTGTGGCCGAGCAGCTCGCTGCCAACGGTATCAACTGCAACAGGGTCGAAGCCGGCCAGGATAAGGCCGATATTCTTTTTCGTGCCTGCTAAGTGCATTCCTTTAAGGGCAACAGATGCATCTACCACCGATAGGTCGGGCTTTTTATATAAGCAGACATCTACAACGGACTTGTCAGTCGAAGGTCTGTGCAGTTTCGATTTGTTCCACGAGCCGCTGTAGTATTTGCCGGGTGCTATCCCGAACATATTTTTCATTGCTATTGTGGTTTTTGTAAAGCTGTGGTCTTTCAATACCGGCAGCGAAATCACAAACGCCTCGCGCACGATTTTTGGCATATAAAAGTGCTTCAACTGCAAGGCATTTTTATTTTCAAGAAGGACTATTTCGGCATCGTTAAAGTCAATCAATCTTATCCCGCATTTGTTGGCCAGGTTTGCGTATCCGAGGGCTGCAAGGACATCCGGAGTCTGGCCCTTTCCACAGCCATCGCCGATTGCGATTTCAGCCTTTGTGTAGCGCTTGCAGTAGTTATGGACGGCTTCTGCTGCGGCGACATTTGTCGTAACAGGCGGCGGAGAGGAATTAGTCAGGTTAGGCTTTATAATGATAAGCCCTTTTTGAGGCAGCCTTGCCCCAGCCCCAATCAGGTCAAGGGCCCTGGCTATAGAGCTTCTATAATCAACAAACTTTACCTGGGCAACCTGGCTCATAAGTCATAAATTCTTATATGGTTAAGATTCCCGAACAAAATAATCAGGCGGTAGGTCTTGACTGCCAAGAATTTTTAGATAGATTATTATAAATCTGTAAAAAAGGGTAGATTGTTAGACAGATTTGGTTAAAAGGATGATTCGCTACAAAGACAAAAGATAATCAGGTTACCAGGTTATCAAGTGGTGGGAATCAGGAAATCAGGTTATCAGGCATTCTGGTTTTTTGAGAGCCTGTTATCCTTTGCTTTTGGTGTCTTAGTGGCTTTGTGGCAAAAAACGGAATTTTTTAATGGGGTGAATAATGATAGAGGTCAAAAAAATTAGGCGTAGTTTCGGCCCGGTCGTCGCTGTTGATGATATATCATTTAATGTCGCAAAGGGGCAGGTGATGGGGCTTCTCGGGCCTAATGGGGCCGGCAAAAGCACGGCGATGAGGATACTTGCCTGTTTCCTGCGGCCTGATAGCGGAACGGCCACCGTGTGCGGCTATGACATCCTGCGAAATTCGATAGATGTCAGAAGGTCGCTCGGATATTTAGGGGAGAACGTGCCGGCCTATAATGAGATGACCGTCGGCTCTTTTCTGGACTTTATCTGCGATGTCAGGCAGATTAAAGGCAAAGACCGCAAAAAGGCCCTCGACCGCATCGTCCCGATGTGTTCGATTGATTCGGTTTATCATCAAACGATTGAGACCCTCTCCAAGGGCTATAAGCGGCGTGTGGGGCTTGCCCAGGCTTTAATTCACGACCCCCAGGTCCTTATTCTCGATGAGCCGACCGATGGCCTCGACCCCAATCAAAAACACGAGGTCAGACAGTTGATAAGCAAGATGGCCAAAGACAAATGTATAATTGTCTCGACCCACATTCTTGAGGAAGTTGAGGCCGTTTGCTCAAGGACAATAATCGTCTCCAGAGGACGGATCCTCGTGGATTCAACGCCGGCTGCGCTTAAGGAAAAATATAAATGCACTCTTGACGAGGTATTCCGAAAAATTACAAAGACAAAAGCTGCTTAGGTAATTGGTAATTGGTAACTGGTAACTGGTAACTGGTTAATTGGTAATTGGTAATTGGTTAATTGGTAACTGGTTACTTGGTTAAATAAATACCACTCACAAGTTTATGGTTGGAGTACAAAGATGAATGGTTTCTTGGCGGTGTTCAAAAGGGAGCTAAAAAGCTATTTCACAACCCCGCTTGCGTATGTGTTTCTTGTGATTTTTCTTTTTTTCTCCGGGTATCTTACATTTAAGCAGGGTTTTTATGAGATGCGGCAGGCAGACCTGCGTGTGTTTTTTATGAATCTGCCGCTCTTGTTTGTCTTTATGGTTCCTTCGACCGCGATGCGGATGTGGGCCGAAGAACGAAAGGTCGGCTCAATCGAGCTTTTATTCACCTTGCCGGTAACAGTTGTGCAGGCGGTTCTGGGAAAGTTTCTCGCGGCCTGGCTTTTCCTCGCAATTGCTTTGGTGCTGACATTCCCTATGGTCATTACGGTTTGTTTTTTAGGTGAGCCGGACATTGGGTTGATACTGACAGGTTATCTGGGCAGCTTGCTTATGGCCGGTGGTTTTCTTGCAATCGGGTGTTTCTTTTCAGCGGTTACAAAAAGCCAGGTAATAAGTTTTGTGCTGTCGGTAGTTGCCTGTGCGGTGCTTGTCTTTGCAGGTATGCCGACGACCCTTAGTTATCTTTCGACGTTTCTGCCAGCCGGTCTTGTCTCGGCGATAGAAAATATGAGTTTTCAAACTCACTTTGAGTCAATCCAGAGGGGGGTATTGGAATTTAAGGACCTTTCATATTTTGTGCTTTTGATTATCGGCTGGATTGCTGCCTGTTGTATTGTTTTAGATGAAAGGAAGGCGAGCTAATGAGCCCACGCTGCTTCCCCCCAAGGGGAACGGGAGCAGGCAATTAAGGAGTTAGCAGGATTATGACACAAAAAAAACAAATTTCTAACGGGGTGAACCAAACGATAAAAACAATTATTGGTGCGGCGATTGTTCTGGTAATTATTTTTGCTGCAATAAGCGTCTGCCAAAATATTGGAAAGAGCTGGAAGGTCGATATTACCGACCAGAAGCTCTATACTCTTTCGGATGGGACGAAAGCGATTCTATCCAAGCTCAATCAGCCGATTAAGGCCAGGCTTTACTATGCAAAGACTGCTACGTTGAAGGCCCCGGACCAAATTCGGTATTTCAACAACTACTACCAGTTCGTCAGGGCCCTACTGGAGGAATACGTGGCGGCATCCAAGGGTATGGTTGAGCTGCAAGCAATCGACCCGAGGCCTTTTTCTGAGCAGGAGGCAGAGGCGCTGCGTTGCGGCTTGAGACGGTTTCCTATAACTGAGGAAGAAAATTTCTTCTTCGGACTTGTGGTGCAGACTCAATTTGGGGTCGAGAAGGTCATACCGTTCTTTTCGCCGGACCGTCAAAATTTCATAGAGTATGATATAAGCTATCTTATTGACACGGCAATTACGCGGCAGAAAAGAACCGTGGGCATATTAAGCTCGCTGCCTGTGATGGGGGATGAGGCGAGCGGATATATGGCCCAGATGATGCGGATGCAGGGCCAGCAGCCCCGACCCTCCTGGACAATTGTTGAGCAGTTACGCAGGCAATACGAGGTCAAGGAGGTTGCGACTGATGTTAATGACATAAATAATGTCGATATTTTACTGGTCATTCATCCCAAGAACCTGCCCCAGCAGACCCTTTTTGCAATCGACCAGTTTGTGCTAAAAGGCGGCAGGACTATCGTTTGTGTTGACCCACAGTGCTTTGCTGATAGGCCTGACCGGATGGCAATGCAGATGGGGATGCCGCCCACGCGAAACTCCGACTTAAACGTCCTACTGCGGACCTGGGGCCTTGAGATGCCGGCAAATACTTTGGTCGGCGATAAAGAGATAGCTCTGGCGGCTGCTATCGCTGCCAACGAAAGGCCCGAGCTGATTATCGGCTACCTCGGTCTGGCTCCGGGCTGTTTCAACACCGATACCCCCATCACAGCCGAACTTAACCAGGTGCGGATTTTGTTTGCCGGCGTTCTTAAAGAGATTAAGGATGCAAACGAGACAAAAGCAGCTTCTCAGATAAAGCGCACGCCGCTCATTACAACCACCAGCAGAGGCAACACCTTTGTGATAAGCAACCCGTATGAGATGATGATGCTGCAGCCTTCTGTGCTTATGAGTAAATTTGCCCCCGGCAATGCGCCTGTTGCGATGGGTTATCTTGTTACAGGCCGTTTCAAAAGCAGCTTCCCCGACGGTGTTGATATTGAAGTTGAAGCTGGTAAGGATAAGGATGAATCTGAAAACGAAGCTAAAGACCCAAATGAAGAGAAGAAAATCAAGAAGCACCTGACCGGCCTGGCGGAGGCCACAGAAGATTGTGTTGTGGTGGTGTTTTCTGATGTTGATTTTATAAGCGATGCTCTCGCATACCAGGAATCTTTCTTTGGCAAACTTGTCGCTGGTGACAATAGTGCCTTGCTACTAAATACAATTGAAGATTTGGGCGGCTCGGGCGATTTGATTAAAATTCGGTCGCGGGGCAATTTCAGAAGGCCGTTCGTTGTCGTCGATGAAATTGAAAAGCAGGCCGAGGAAGCAACGGCAAAGGAGGTCGAGGCAATCAATGCGCAGATTGCTCTCTTCCAGAGCCAGTTGCAATCCATCATTTCATCAGCCAAAGAGGGGCAGGAGGATGTGATCGGCAGCTCCATAGTGCAAAAGAAAAAGGAGCTTGAATTAAAAATACATCAGGCCCAGGGGCAGCTCCGCGAGGTTAAGATGAAACGCCGTGAGCAGATTGAGCAACTGGGCAGCCGGTTGCAATATGCCAATACCACGGTAGCTCCGGCAGTTATATTGGTAGTTGCAGTAGTGCTCGGAATTCGCCGCTCTGTCAGGAAAAGACATTACATAAGTCACGCAAGCGATGCATAGATGAGTCCCGACAATTCGGTATAGGAGAAAAGTTGTGAATAACAGAAAACTTTTAATACTGGTCATTGTTGCAGTTTTAATGGTGATATGGGCAGTAGTGCAGTCCCGTATTTCGAGCGGGCCACAGGTAACGCCGGAAAGCGTAGTTTATCTTATCCAGGGGCTCGACCCCGCTGACATAGATAGTATCGTTTTAGGAACAGGTGACACTGCGGTAACTCTGAAGCGAGAGTCGGGGCGCTTTGTCGTTGCTAATAAAGATAATTATCCCGCTGAGGCAAGCAAAATAAATGACCTGTTAACCAGGTGCCTGGAAATTCGCACGACACAAATTTACACGGATAGTCCCGCCAATCACGAAGACCTCCAGGTAACCGAGAAAAAGGCTCGCAGCGTCGTTAAGTTTCTCAAAACCGATTCATCGCTGCTGGCGGGCGTTATCGTAGGAAAAGATAGAGAGCTTGGAGAAGGCACATACGTCAGGTTGGCCACTGATGACAAAGTTTATGTGGCACCGAGCGTGTCCTGGTTTGGCGCGAAGGCGATGGATTACATCAACCAGGAGCTGATTTCGGTCAAACGCGAAGACATCCAGTCGGTCTCAGTCAAATCGCCGGGCGGCGAGTATCTGCTTAAAACAGGTGAAGACGGTGGTAAGCTAGTGGTGCTGGAAAATATGCCTGAGGGCAAGCGGCTAAAAAGCAGCGACAGCGAAACGGTTTTTTCCGCTGTAACGAGTCTGAGATTTGATGACGTCACGAAAGATGCGGGCGGCCTTTCTTTCGATAAACAGTTTGTCTGCAAACTGAAGGATTCAACCGTTTATACCATAAGAATCGCTCAAAAAGACAGTAAAACTTATATAACCTGTCAGGCAGACTTCACCGATACAGAGCCTGTCGTAATGAAGGAAAATGAGGTTCAGTCCGAAGAGCAGCTCAAGAAAAACGAAGCTAAACTCTTGAATCGCGACAAAGCCAAAGAATTCACGGCCAAACACCAGGGCTGGGTCTATGAAATCGCCGACTGGAAGGCCAAGTATCTGACAAAGCAGCTTTCGGATTTGCTCGAGGATTTACCAAAACCGAAAGAAGAGCCGGCAGAACCTAACGCAATAAAGGTCAGCGAACCAAACGCAGTCCCCGTTCCATAGTTTTTAGTTTTTAGGATTAACCACGAAGACACAAAGTCACAAAAGAATTTATAAATTAAAAAGACTTGGTGTCTTGGTGCCTTTTGGTTCGACGTTGCTCACCATCCTGAGCGAAGTCGAAGGAGTGGCAAAAAATTAAATTTGTCAGTGGCTTCGATGTTCCTGGTGGCAAATGGTAAAAACGACGAAATGCCTGTCTTTTGTCCTGTTATTAACCTCGTTAAGTGCGCTTTGTATCGGTAAAGATTATACACATCGCTGGGTTTATGTATCAAGGTCGCTTGGCAGCGACAGCGACGTCAAGGATATCGAAGGCATTGTCAAGACCGCATCGGAGCACGGCCTAAACGGTATGGTTCTTACAGGCGGGCTTGAGTATCTCGACCGCCAGTCGCCGGAGTATTTCAAAAGACTGGAGGATGTCAAGCAGGTCTGCCGACAGCATAATATCGAGATAATCCCGATAATTTTCTCGGTCGGCTACGGCGGTTCTATCCTTTCTTACGATAAAAATCTGGCAGCAGGGATTGCTGTTACGGATGCCTTGTTTGTCGTCCAAAATGGTAAAGCACATTTTGATACAGAGCCTCCCGTTCAAATTGTAAATCCCGGCTTTGAAGAATATGATGGTAATCGCCTTGCGGGATACAATTTTCACGATAGACCCGGCGAGGTTTCATTTATCGACAAAGAGGTGTTCAAAAACGGCAAGGCATCGCTACGGTTTGAGAACTTTGGAAAATACGAGCACGGACACGCAAGAGTAATGCAGGAGGTTAAGGTCCAGCCGCACCGTTGTTACAGATTAAGCTGCCAGGTCAGGACCGAGCAGCTTGAGCCTGCCGACTCTTTCCTCCTGCAGGTTCTAAATCTCGATGGCAGGAGTCTTGCCCCCTGGGACCCCGCAATTCCATCTTCTACGGACTGGCAAAAAGTAGTTATGGGATTTAACAGCCTCGATTATGATACAGTCAGAATATATGTTGGCGCCTGGGGCGGTAAAACAGGGAAATTCTGGATGGATGATTTGCAGCTTGAAGAGGTCGGGCTTTTGAATATCCTCAGACGACCGGGGACACCATTGACAGTGCGGGACGAAAAATCGCAGCTTATTTATGAAGAAGGCAAAGACTTTGCCGAGGTCAAAGACCCAAGATTGAACTTCAGGTTTGACCACCAGCCGCCCGCGCTCGAGATTCTACCGACAGGCAGAATTAAAAATGGCCAGCGCCTTAGAGTCAGCTACTACCACGGGATAGCGATAAATAGAGGGCAGGTTACAGTCTGTATGTCAGAGCCGAATCTTTACGAAATATGGGAAAAGGAGACGCAGCTTTTACACAAACATCTTGCCCCGAATAAGTATCTATTGAGTACGGATGAGATAAGGGCGGGCGGCGCCTGCGAGGCGTGCAAAAAACGGAAAATGACGATGGCCCAGATACTTGGCGATTGCATAACAAAACAGCTTCGTATAATCCGCCGGGTGAATCCGAACGCCGAGGTCCTTATATGGTCTGATATGCTCGACCCGAACCACAATGCTCACGATAACTACTATCTTGTTGATGGCGACTTTACCGGCTCGTGGAATTACATACCCAAAGACCTTGTCATTGTTTGCTGGTATTATGATAAGCGTAATGAGAGCCTTAAATTTTTCTCATCACTCGGTTTTAAGACGCTCGCAGGCGCTTATTACGACGGCGATACGCTCGACAATCCAAAAGGTTGGCTCGAATCTCTCGAGCGCACGCCGGGAGCCTGCGGGATAATGTACACAACCTGGGAGAATAAATACCAGCTCCTTGCGCCGTTCGGAGACCTTGTAACAAGCTCAAAACTTAAAAACTGAGGATAAAAAACGAATGAGTCGAATTTCACGAAGAAATTTTTTGAAGCAAAGTGCCGCTGCTCTCGGTTCAGTGGCGGCTGCGCCTTATGTTTTCTCGTCATCTGTGCTCGGTAAGGATGGCACAACGGCCCCCAGTGAGCGAATCGTGATGGGCGCTATCGGAGCAGGCGGTCAGGGGACACGGCATATAGGGGGCGGAATATGGGTTCAGGGTGGCGGTTTTTTAAGTAAGCAATACGTGCAGTTTGTGGCCGTCTGTGATGCGAATGCAAACAATCGTAATAATGCCCGCGACATCGTCAATAAGTTCTACGGCAACAAAGATTGCGCCAGCTACAGTGATTACCGGCAGCTTACCGAACGCAAGGATATCGATGCGGTGCTTGTGGCTACGCCGGACCACTGGCATGTGCTTGTCTCGCTTGCTGCCGTCAAGAGCGGCAAGGATGTCTATTGCGAAAAGCCGCTTTCGCTTACTATCAAAGAAGCGAGAGGGCTGGCCGATGCCGTCAAGCGTTACGGACGCATCTTCCAGGTCGGCACGCAGCAGCGCTCGGACAGGAATTTCCGTTTTGCGTGCGAGCTTGTTCGCAATGGTTACATCGGCGAGGTCAAGTCGATAGCGGTAAATGTCGGTGGGCCGCCTATATGGACCTGTTACGCTCCGGAGGAGACGGAGCCGAGCTGGCTTGACTGGAATATGTGGCTGGGGCCGGCGCCGTGGAGGCCTTATACATCGGCGATTGCACCGGGCGGCTGGATGGCATATCGTGACTATTCGGGCGGCGAGATGACCAACTGGGGGGCGCACATGTTCGACATCGCCCAGTGGGGATTGGGAACGGAGACAAGCGGGCCTGTGGAGATAATTCCGCCGGATGGCAAGGACTTTAAGGTGCTAACTTACAGATATGCCAACGGCACTATTATGACCCGCGACGGTATCAGCAGACCCGACCCA
Source organism: uncultured Pirellulales bacterium (assembly GCA_964462515.1). Classification (GTDB taxonomy): domain Bacteria; phylum Planctomycetota; class Phycisphaerae; order Sedimentisphaerales; family Anaerobacaceae; genus CAYWXK01. The sequence goes on along the minus strand of CAYWXK010000009.1, from coordinate 64,789 downwards.
GGCGTTCGGTTCACCGGCACGAATGGTTTCGTTGAAGTCAGCCGCGAGCACCTGATAGCTTCACCTGAGAGCCTGCTCAGGCAGATAATCAGGCCTGAAGAGATTCATTTATACGAGAGTATAAATCACCAGGATAATTTCCTGGATTGTGTCAAAAGTCGTCACAGGCCCGCCAGCGACGCCGGGGTGGGCTGCCGGTCAATAACGGTTTGTCACCTGGGCAATATCGCATACTGGCTTGGCCGCCCCTTAAAGTGGGACCCAAAGAAAGAGCATTTCATAGATGATGAGCTTGCAAACAAAATGACCGGCAGGGCAATGCGCTGGCCCTGGCGGCTGTAATAAACTCAGAACTGCGGGTGAGAAACGATGAGAAACTGTAAAAAAGTATTCATTTATTTACTGTTGGCGACATTATATTTGGGTTTTGCTCCTGATGCGCGCCCCGCTGTTGAAAAATCACGGGTCAATCAGATGTTGGCAGAAATTACTAACTACCAGCGCGGTATGGATAGCAAGATGCTAATAGATGTCGAAGAGCTTATACGAGATACACAAAACCAGCCCGAACTACGAAAATACATAGAGCTGCAACTGGCTAAACTCCTTGAATCCAACGTCTCACTGGATTGCAAATCATTTATTTGTCGGCAGCTCTGGCAAATCGGGACAGCCGATTCAGTCCAGGCTGCGGCAAAATTGCTGCTGGATGAGGCAACTGGCGATATGGCCTGCTATGCAATCGGCCAAAATCCCAGCCCTGAGGCTGCAAAGGCCCTGCGGGATGCGATTGACAAAGCCCCGCCAAAGGCGCAGGTCCGCATCATAAATTTGTTAGGTGATAGACGCGATGCCCAAAGCGTTGAGTTGTTGGGTAAGCGTGTCGAAGGTGCGGATAGGATAGTCGGCGAAGCTGCAATTGTGGCGCTGGGAAAAATAGGCGGCGAACAGGCAGCAAAGTTTCTGGCTCAAACGAGAGCCAAAGGCGACCCACAGTTTCAACTGGCAGCGACAGATGCATATCTGCGATGCGCCGAGAGCGAGCTTTCAGAGGGACGAAGGCAGCAGGCAATTGCAATTTATAAAGAGTTACTCGGCACAGGCGAAGCAGCGATTACTCGTAGTGCGGCAATTATGGGTTTGGCTGATGCCGGTGGAAAGGACGCCGCCTCGCTGGTTGTTGCAGCTTTGCAGGATAAGGACCGGATGGTCAGAACTACCGCCGGTGGTTGTGTTCGGACAATGCAGGGCGAAGGCGTTACCGAACTATTTGCTGCTGAACTTGGGAAACTATCTTCTGATGAGCAGGTTCTTCTGCTTGGCGCCCTCGCCGACCGCGGCGACTCTGCCGCTTTGTCCGCGGTAACTAATGCAGCTAAGAGCGAAAATGCCCGGGTTAGAATAGCGGCTCTGGATGCCGTTGGAAAACTCGGGGGAGCCTTATCTGTGGAGTTTTTGACAGAGGCCGCCGCAAAAAGCACGGACCCTGACGACAAAACTGCCGCCTTAAATAGTCTTGGTCTGCTTCGCGGCAATGGCGTTGACGATGCGATAGTCCAAAGTGTGCAGAAATCAGAGCCGACCCTGCGGGCAAATCTGATTGAAGTCCTTTTTGACCGCAATGCCACAAGCGCTGTCTCGGCGCTATTACAAGAGGCGGCAAGCCCGGATGCAAATGTCCGCACGGCAGCGTTTAAGGCCTTAGGCCGGCTTGCAAATGATAAAGATTTGCCGGCACTTGTAAAACTTCTCGTTGATTTGCCCGGCGACAGCGGTCGCAGAGAAGCTGAAAGGGCCGCCATAGCAGTTGCGCGAAAAATTACTGACCAGAATGAGCAAGCTGATGCTGTGTTAGGTGTGTTGGGTGCCGAGAAGCGACCGCCTGTTAAATGTTCCTTGCTGCATGTGCTTGGTGGTATCGCAAATAAAGCGGCGCTTGAGGCTATGCAAAGTGCGCTAAAAGAAGCCGACCCAGAGGTGCAGGACACGGCAATCCGCGAACTATCCAACTGGCCTGATGCGGCTGCAACGGATGTCGTGATAAAAATCTTTAGAAGCACGCAAAACCAGACCCATCGTTTGTTGGCGCTGCGAGGCATTGTGCGTTTATTGTCTTTGCCTGGTGAAGACCATCCTGCACAGAAGACTCTGGAAATATATACCGACCTTATGAATGATGCTCGAAGTCCAGAGGAAAAAAAACTTGTGCTGTCCAGCTTGGCAAATGTCAACGATGCCGGGGCGCTGCAACTGGCTGCGAAATGTCTTGATGATGAGACGATTAAAGACGAGGCGGCATTAGCAGCAGTTAAAATTGCCGGCTCTATCTGTGGCAGCCATCCTGACCAGGCAAAGACGGCTATTGCGAAAGTGCTGGCGATTACAAAAGATGATTCCCTGCGAAAGCAGGCACAAGATGTCATTAACACTATCGAGAAGTTCGAAGACTTCATCACCTCCTGGCAGGTTACCGGCCCGTATATGCAGGAAGGCAAAAATTACGCCGAGCTGTTCGATATTGTTTTTCCGCCGGAAACTTCTGCCGGCAAGGATGTGAAGTGGACTTCTATACCTGCCGGCACAGACCCAAGTCGGCCTTTCGTGCTTGATTTACTAAAACTATATGGCGGCGAACAGCGGGTCGCATATCTGCGAACCTGGATAAATTCTGATAGCCGGCAGCAAGCATCTATGGAGATAGGCAGTGACGACGGCGTCAAGGTCTGGCTTAACAGTAGCATAGTTCACGCAAATAACGTGGCCAGGCCTTTAACGCCGGGTTCCGATAAGGCAAATATTACGCTCAACCAGGGCTGGAATTCGCTGCTTGTGAAAATTACACAGAATAATTTACCCTGGGAGTTCTGTATGCGCCTGCGCAAGCCCGACGGCACCAGGCTGGAAGGCATACGCATTGATTGTGCGCACAAACCCCAATAAAAAGGCAGAGGATAGTTGTGCACAGACGAAGTGGATTTACGTTGATAGAGCTTTTGGTGGTAATTTCCATCATCGCAGTCCTTATGGCGATATTGATGCCGTCGCTGCGGAAGGCCCGCGAGCAGGGCAAGAATGTTCTTTGCCGCAATAACCTGCGTCAGGTTGGTCTGGCTGCCAATTTATATGCCGAGGAGTGGGACCAATATATCCCCCGCGGGGCATCAGGTGGAACAGAAAAGGCCTGGTATCAGCTTTTTATGCCTTTTTTGGCGCAGAAGCCGATTGGTAAAGATTACCGCACTGTTAAAATATACCGCTGTCCCAGCTACCCGGATAAGGAGCAAACCGTCTGTTTCGTCGTTAATGGGTGGGACTTCGACAGTAGCACCGATATGGTCGGCCACGAGACTTTAAACCCGACCAAACTAAGTGACTGCACCCGCCGGGCATATACTATCTATCTTGCCGACAATGAAGATGGCCATTGGCGACCGATAATCAAAAATGCCGATGACGATGGGACAGACCGCTGTGACGTCTGGGATCCGGGGCATCTGCCGACCTCTAACAGTCAGGATAAATATAGAGGCCGGCGGGTAGCTCGTGCTCGCCACAAAAACGGCTGCAATTCTCTCTTCCTCGACTGGCACATGGAATGGATAGCCGCACCAACTATGACTATCAATATGTGGAGATTTCAAAAATAATATCACCTTTATTCCGTTGCATCGGCGGGCAGGCTGGAAAAAGGTCTGCCGGACGATAATAGTCTTACAGCCCTTTTTATTATAGGGCTTTTACAGCCGCCATATCACGTATCCAAGACCGCAAATCCTGCCTCTTGAATCGCATTATTGGGTCGTGCAGAAAATAGGCACAATAAGGGCATCTATTCAAAACATTATCATTGACAATTTCGCCAAAAAGCGGTATTATAATAGTAACCTTTGAAACAAATTGACCATTCCTTAAATCAATAAGGAGGCTGGCGTTATGAGTAAGATTAGGTGGGTTCTGTTAGTCGTTGGCTTAACGGCCATCGCCGGATGTATCGAAACAAAGGATGAATTTACAATAAATCCCGACGGCTGCGGAAAGGTGATTCACGAACTTACTTTCGTGCCGACCAGTTTCACGCAGGGTTTTGGGATAACAGGCGGTCAACCTCCTTCTCCAGCGGATAGTAACCAGCCGCCATCTTTAGGGACGGCTGGCGGCGGGGCGGATACACAGACGCAGCTTAAAAACAGTGTCAAAGATATTCTAACCAAATCTTCCGGAGTTGATACCTGGGCCGATGTCTCTTACAAAATGACCACTGACGGCAGGATGTATTTCAAGGGCACCGCCTATTTCCCGGACATTAACAATTTGACTCTTCACAATGCCGGCTTTAGCAGCGATATGAAGATTAATTTCTCCCGCAGTCCTTCGGGCGAAATAATCATCCTGTTGAAATCGCAAGAGCAGCCTGCCCAAACTCGACCGTCCCCCCGTGACGTTACGCCTGATAAGGTCGAAGAGCTTGTTAAGCAGGTAAGGATGCAATACCAACAGGCCAAGCCGATGTTGCAGACCTTTTTGTCAACGTTAAAAAATGAAATAATTTTTCACCTGCCGGGACAGATTAAAGAAGTTTCCAATGTTGAAGGTGTTAATGACAGGACCGCCCGTATAGCGATTGACGGCTCCAAATTGATTGCTGTTTTCGACCGGCTGATGCAGGACGAGGCCTGGCTGCGAGAACAAATTCGGAGCGGCAAAGACCCTATGTCGTCTGGACCCGAGAGCGACCTGATGCTCAACGAGATGCTTTTCGGGCAGAGAGCACCGATTGGTCTGGTTGTTGTTCCGGACACACAACCGCTTTTTGATTACAATGCTGAGGTATCAGTTGCCAGGGCAAATTTTGGAAGTATCCTCAAAGAGTTAGAACCTGCCGCAGGCGGCCCTCCGGTAAAAACCCCTGAGAAGGAAGAGCTTCCCTTTGAGATTCCGTCCGTTGAGATTACTCCTCCTGCTGCTGAAGAAGGAACGGGAATGAAGGTGGTAGTCGGCGGGGTGCGTTTAGTGAGACTTTCTGACTACAGAAGAGGGATAATGCCGCTCGGCCTAAACAATGGCTATACCCTCGCACTGATAGCCGAGCTTCCTGCCCCCCTGCCCGCCCCTGTGGTTAAAATCTCAGGTGGGAGGATTGAAAAAGCGCTTACAGATAGCGGCACAGACCTTCTGCCTAAAGAGCAATGGGACCGCAAGATAAGATTTCCTATTCTCGCTCCCGACGGCAAAACCGTCGTATTCGATATCGATTTACTTGTCCCTGATGAAGCCGCACGCGGCCTGGAGGAGCTGGCTGGAATCCTTGAATATCTGACTGCAAGTGGCTCCCGCGAAGTGGATTTGGGTAATATTGCTTTTGAAGCTGGAGCTAAGGGCACAGTCCACGGCGCTGTTATCACCTCAATTGAGGCCGACCCGTGGCAGAACAACGCTACAATTTTGAGCCTCAGGCTGGACTTGCAAGCCGAGTCAATTGATTCCGTAAAATTCTTAGCGGAGGGCGGCACAAAGCTGGACATAACCCAGCGAGGTTACGCGTCTATTGGCGGCACAACAACACTTAAATTTTCCATTAAGGACAAATTGCCAAAGAGCGGACGCCTTATTGTAACCGTCTTTGACGAGCTTAAGAAAAATGAAATTCCTTTTAGAATTGCAAATATCTCTTTGACCGGCCAGCCTATGCAGTAATAGTTCCGAAATACTGGAAGGTAACCGCGCCTGGCAAATCGGCAAGATTAGAATTTCTCAAGTATAGCGGCGGTCAAAGAGCTGCTGCTATGAGCGGCTTGTTTATACTGAAATATGTTTATTTTGGTTTAAATCCAGTAACCAATACTTTGCCGGATTTGCGAACTCTTCTAACTCAATCGTTCCGTTTGAATTGGTGTCAATCAGTCCCGAAAAATCCGGCCCACAGCAGACACGACGCTGATGGTATAGCCGAAGGTGTATTGTTTGTTCGCCGGCAGCGTGTATTCCGGATGAGGCCGTGCTCCCCAGCTATTATCGCCGGCGACGCCCATCTGCTTGTAATCTATGTTCACAGTAGTATTCCCGCGAGGCAGCTCATTAGGATGGTCCGCGGCCTCAAGCTGGCCTATCGTATATGGCCATGCGCTGGTCATCAAGAGAGTATCGCCTTTGAATTGAAGCCCGAAACCGTTGGAGTCGGTCACTTTCATCCACCGCACATCTGACCGGTTGGCGTTTTCCTGGGGTTCGATGTAGTTATAAATGAAATCTTCTATGTCTCTGTTGTACACGCCCACGATACCACATGTTTTACGGTCCCAGTAGGTTTCCCACGGTCCGAGGCCGAACCATTGTATCTGGTTGTATTTCGCCAGCATAGCCAGTTGCGTACCGAATCTCGGCAGGTCGGGTAACGAACCTGTAGGGGTAATCGTCGCCTGGACGTGGACGTTGCCGTTTCCGTAAATTGTATAGACAATATTATAGTCGGAGTTATTCACACCCGGCAGCGTGAAATCCGCCGAAATCATGACCTTTGCGCTCATCGGCTGGCTGACGGTAATGCTGTCCACAGTCCGTGTTGAACCGGCAGTTTTCCATACGCCTTGTCGGCTCGGCATATTGTTGCCGTTATCATTGTCCGTGGGTGCTCGCCAGAAATTAGATGCCAGGTTGCCCGCAAGCAATTGTGTTCCCTGATAGACAAAGGATTCCAGCGACCCGCTGGTTTTGCCTATTGCCACCTTGAAGTTCGTTCCCGTTACAACGTGCTGGCTGGAGGTTGCGCTTCGGCTTAAGCTGTTCATTCCCGAAGGGTCTTCAGCGGGCACATCCGCCACCGCCCACGGCACCTTAATCTGGTCCCAAGCCAAGATATGGCCGGTGTCGGCCCACAGCGTATTCTTTGCCAGCGTAAATATCACCATCAGATAATACTCCGTGCCTGCCGGTTTGACCGTCGGCTCGGTGATGCCTATCGTTATATTCTGCTCCTGACCCGGCGCCAGATTTATCGGCGGCAGTGTTCCCCGCTGAATGATTTTGCCGTTGGCCGTCAGTTCCCAGTTGATGTTTGCAAAATTAAGACTGATAAACGCATATTTGTTACGGACCTTTACAACGCCGTGTGCTGCGTCAGCATCGGAAACTTTAATATACTGATATACCTTTTTGACCTCGTTGAGGTGTGGATTGGGCGTGCGGTCCGGCGCCACAAGACCGTTGCAGCAGAAGTTATCGTCGTTGGGGACATCGTTGAAATCGCCGCCGTAAGCCCAGAACTGTTTGCTAAAAATATCAAACTTGCGAATCCCCTGGTCCACGAAATCCCAGATGCAGCCGCCCTGCAGCGCAGGATAGGACTCGATGGCAGTCCAGTAGTCCTGGATATTGCCTTCGCTGTTGCCCATTGCGTGCTCATATTCGCACAGAATCAAGGGTTTTGTCGGGCTGCCGGAGGCGTAGCGGACAATCGATTCGATAGCCGCATACATCGGGCAGCAAATATCGGTATTGTCGCCGGTTCCTGCCGGCTCATAGTGCACAAAACGGGTGTTATCGCGTCCGCGGACCCAGGAACTGGTGGCATTGAAATTGACGCCATTGCCCGCCTCATTGCCCAGCGACCATAAAATAACGCAGGTATGGTTCTTGTCTCGCTCCACCAGATTCTGTGTTCGGTACAGAAAAGCGCTTTGCCAGGAGGTGTTGTTGGAAAGACCCATGTTTGCATGACACTCGATATTGGCTTCGTCAATGACGTACAGGCCGTATTTGTCGCACAGCTCATACCATTTCGGGTCATCCGGATAGTGACAGGTTCGAACGGTATTGATGTTGTTCTGCTTCATAATTTTAATGTCCTGGACCATTCGCCTGTCCGGCACTGCTTTGGCGAAGTCCGGGTCATGCTCATGACGGTTCACGCCCTTGACGTAGATTGCCCTGCCGTTGATAAGAAGCTGAGCTTTGGCAATCTGAATCTTGCGGAAGCCGGTCTTGCACTGCTCAACTTCGATGACGGAATTGTTGGGGTCTTTAAGTGTCAGGAGGACCTGATACAGATTGGGCGTTTCCGCCGTCCATTTGAGAGGATTCGTAACGGTCGTTTGCATATCCAGTATGCCTTCTGCACCACCTGCGATGCTGCTCAAAGAATCTGACGTCAGCGGGTCTGAGCCGACAGTGGTTCCGTTGGCGTCCAGCAGCGTTACTTCCACACTGTGGGTTCCGACAGACCAAGCAGTATAATTTTTGATATTGGCCGTAACATACAGCTTGGCGTTTTGGTAGTTGCTGTCCAAATCACTTCGCACCCAGAAATCGCGCAGATGGACCCGGGGCGGCGAGAATAGATAGACGTCGCGGTAGATGCCGCTCATCCGCCACATATCCTGGTCTTCGAGGTAGCTGCCGTCGCACCAGCGATAGACTTCCGCTGCCAGCACATTAGTTCCCGGCACAAGATAACCGGTGATATCGAATTCGGCCGGCGACATACTGTCCTCGCTGTAGCCAACAAACCGGCCGTTAATCCACAGATAAAACGCGCTCATTACGCCGTCAAAATGGATAAACACCCTTCTGCCGGCCCAGCCAGGTGGGATGGTGAATTCCCTGCGATAGGAGCCGACGGGATTTCTTTGTGTATAAGCAGTGTAGTTAGTCGATGGCGTGCTGGTTACGTTCGGAGGACTGTTTTGAAAGGGGTATGTAATATTGGTATAGATGGGCGTGCCGTATCTGTGCATTTCCCAGTTGCTCGGCACCGGGATTTCTTTCCACCCGCTGACATCGTAGCTCACCTGATAGAATTCTGTCGGACGGTCCTGGGGTTTGGCGACCCAGTGGAATTTCCACTTGCCATTAAGGGACTGATGGTAGATAGATGCCTCGCGTGTGCCCTGTATGGCGCTGGGCCGGTCCGGGTAGGGCATTAGCGTCGCGTGTCGCGGCGCCTTGTTTATCTCGTTGATGCTCTGATTTTCCCACTCCCTCCATGTCGTCTTAAAACTCCACACCTCTCCCATATCGCCGCCGACCACATCCACCCGCCAATAGTAAGTAGCACTTCGACTCAGCGCCGAAACAGGGTGATAAGACTCCTCGGTAACTCGCACCGGACTAACTCCGCTAAAGCTGGAGCTGGTTCCGAGATAAACATCATACTCGGCATTTGACATTGATGGCGGTGCACTCCAGGTGAGAGTCACATTGGCATCCACATTCGTTTGACCGTTAGATGGTGAGGGATTACTGGCCTCGACCTCCAATTCACCATCCGACAACCGCACTCTGTCCAGGCCCAGCCAGGTAGTCCCGCTGCTGACATTAATAAATTCGATGCCGAGTTTCTTTCCAATGGAGGCCGGAGCATCGTTGGCTGAAAAAGTAAGAGAATACTCAGCCATTGTGTCAGTCAGATTTACCGTAGTGGTCGCAGCCGGAACTCTGGTGCCAGCGTTATTACAATAGAGAATCATCTTTAAGCTCGTTCCTCCCCAGGTAATCCGTGCATCCACTTTCAGCTCATAAACTTTACCAGCAACAATATTACAATCCGTCAACTGCCAAACGGAGGGGTCGCCGCTCCTCAAAAAAGCAGTATAATCACCTTCAATGGGATTATATCCTGTTTCTACACCCGAATCGAAAGCTGCCGTATCGCTGCTCCAGCCGGGAATATCAACAGCGGGCGTCCCGCCGGAACCTTCGCCATTCCAGCCTTTAATTTTCCCCTGCTCGGGTTGTTCAAAGCTGTAATTTACGACCGTAATAGATGCCGCCTGGGAAACCGCTGCCATAAGCATAAGTAAGCGGATGGCGGCGTAAGCCATCCTGGTGATTAATAGCAGTAACCTGCTCATTTTATTAGTCTCCACTACAATTTACTCGATTTGACTATAAGTGTTGATTTAACAAAACGATAGTCTGTCATTTCTACTGAAGCGAGACTCCATCGTATCAACTTTCAGCCCTCCACAGGATGCCTTACGGCAGTGAAGAAGGTCAGAAGTTCTCAAGTATAGCGGCTGTGTGAATAGCCAGCATCATAAGGTAATCCAGGTCGCTCAGAGTATATGGCTGTTGGTCTGTGCTGTTGTCCACATATATCACGCCAAAACACCCGTCCGGGTTCATAATAGGCGCTATCATTGCAGAGCGCACACCTTGTTGTTGCATTTGCTCCGGAACCTGCGGCAAAAGCAAGAACTGGGCTTTTTCAACTGCCTGGGTAATTTTTGCACCGAGTTTTATATCGTTTAGCTCAACCTTTTCGCCAGTGCTTGTTTTGCCTGTGTGAGAGGCCATCGGACCCTTCGGCTCATTCCTCAGCGCACACCAGGCGCGGGATGCGCCGAACTGATTTAGCACGATGGTCAATAGAGTCTTGAGCATTTCATCCGGGCCGCCCGCCTTGCAGATTGCCTCGGTAGCGTCCAGAAAATCCTTTGCCCTTCTGGCAGGTAACTTGATGTCCGGGGCATGCTCGGCATCTGGTCTCCTTACTATAATCTGCGGCTTGGGAGAAGTTGTTACGAGAGTATCTTCTAATTGAATTGCTTTGTTGGTCTCAACGTCCGCTTCTAAATGAATTTCGATTATAAAGTCGGCTATGCGAATCTGGTCGCCGGACTTGATTTCGGTCTTATGGATTGCCTTATCGTTTAGATATGTTTTGTTAGCCGAGTCCAGGTCCTCAAGCATCCATTTTCCGTCTGCCGTGGTAAAAATCACAGCGTGCTGCCTCGATACCGCCCTATCCGGCAGCAAAATCTGGCTGTGCTCGTGCCTGCCGATATAGATAGGCCCTTCGCTGAAGCGCAGCTCGTTTATGGTGCGACCTTCTTGTTTTACAATAAGCCGCATTTGTTTCCCACTCAATTATTCTCTAACCTTTTTACTTGATTATTGACCAATCGGTTCGTTTTGTCAAGCAAACAATTCTGCCGGCTAAGTCGTTTTCCCTGTATGTCTGGATTTGCAGTATTGCAATTATCCGCAATTTTGCGTAGATTGGTAACCATCTAAATTGGTTTTTTCAGAAGGTCCCAAATGAACGCTGGAACAATAAGAAAGGTCCTTATCGCCGTGATTGTCATTGGCGCAGCAAGTGCATATTTGCTTTACCAGACAGGCGAATCTTCCTGGGTGTATTATTATACTGTCGATGAGTTTGTTGAGAGTGAATCCGGCAAATCGCCGCAAGGTAGCGATACCCAAGCACCCCAGTCCATCCGTAACGGTGTTATTCGTCTGGCCGGCAGGGTAAAAGCCGGTAGTATTGTGCATAATGCCCAGAAGATGCAGCTTGATTTTGAGCTTATGGGGCAAAATAAATCAGTGGCAGTCAGGTTCTCCGGCGCGGCGCCGAAAAACTTTTCTGCCGATAGAGATGTCGTTGTCGAAGGCAGGATTTCAGCAGACGGGGCATTTGAAGCCAAAAAGATTTTGACTCGCTGCGAATCAAAATACAGGGTAAAACTAAATCCAGAGCTGGCTGATAAGTAGCATCTTGCAAATCAAAGAGCGGATATTATCAGTCGCAAAAGTATGCACGAAAAATTACAAAAGTCTCCAGACACACCTGCGGTTGATGTCGCAGGCCTATGCAAGTCATTTGGCAGCCAGATTGTGCTCAAGGACATAAACTTCCGGTTGGCAGGCGGGCAGGGACTTTGCGTATGTGGTGCCAATGCGGCCGGCAAAACCACGCTGCTTCGTTTAATTGCCGGGCTTCTACAGCCGGATGCAGGTGTGGTGCGAATTTGCGGGTTCGATGTAAAAACGCACCCGCAACAGGCAAAAGCAAATCTCGGAGCCATATTTCATAAAAGTATGGTCTATCCGCAATTAACGGCCCTCGAAAATCTGCAATTCTTTGCAAAGTTAAATGGCATCAAAGATAATAAAGCTCTTATACAAAGGCTTTTGGAGCAATCAGGACTATTGCCATATCGTTATGATAAGGCAGGTATCCTTTCTCGCGGGATGATGCAGCGGTTATCTATCGCAAGAGCGATTGTCAATAGCCCGGCCGTTCTGCTGGCGGACGAACCATTTACCGGTTTGGATGCCGACGCAAGTAAGCAGCTTGTCGCCTTATTACATAAATTCAAAGATGACGGCGGCGCTATTATTATGGCAACTCATAATGTCAATCTATCTTTTCAGTGTTGTGAGCAAATTGCGGTTTTAGATGAGCAAAAATTCATTTTTAATGCAAAGGTCTGCGAGTTAGACACCGCAGCGTTTGCCAGAGATTATCTGTCGTATGCGAGGATAAATACCTGGGTAACATCACAGACACAATAAGAGCCATATTTGTTAAAGATTTGGTTGTTGAGTTAAGGACAAAGCAACTGCTTCCTACGCAGATCTGCCTCGGAATCCTTATCGCCTGGATTTTCCGCCTGGCGACCGGTGCAATGTCTTCAGATGCGCCGTTTATAGCCAGCGCAGTATTGTTCACAGCACTATTATTCTCCGGAATTTTGGCCAGCGATAAAAGTTTTGCCGTTGAGCAGGAAAATGATTGCATAAGCTCTCTATTACTTGCGACAACGGATGCCGGCAACATCTACATTGCGAAATTACTGGTAAATATAGCCCTGATGTGTATTTTTGAAATAGTTACTGTCCCTGTAGTCCTTATGCTTTTCAACGTAAGCATAGAGGGAAGATGGCTTGAGTTAATTATCGTGCTGCTGCTCGGCAATATCGGTATCTCAAGCGTCGGCACGCTGTTGGGCTGCATTGTTCACGAGGTCGGGGCAACGAACCTGCTTCTCGGAGTCCTTGTGATGGCTGTGCTTATGCCGATGATGATACCGGCTGTTTTTGCCCTGCTATTATTATTTAGTCCTGCAAATAGCCAAACGCTATTCAATATAGTGGCGGACTTCAAAGGAGCTATTGGATATATGACGGCATTCGATGCAATTTTTGTTACGGTCTGCTGGTTGTTATTCGGTGTTGTAATAAAACAGTAGGAAGAAATATGCGGTTATTTTTTTTGTGCCTTAGTTTTTGCCTGATAGTAATTTCAGGCTTGCTGGCTTGCACAGTCGCAGCGGTTGAGCCTGTAGAGTACAACATAATTTATATTCACGTGCCGGCAGGGATTTGCTCACTGGCCTGTTTTACGGTGCTATTTATCTGCTCGCTGGCGTATTTAAGAACAAAAAATCTAATGTGGGACAACATTGCAGCCGCTTGTGGCGAGGTCGGATTTGTCTTTGCAACGGCCTTGAACGCAACAGGCTCAATTTTTGCGTATGCTACCTGGGGCACGTGGTGGACGCCGAGTCTGCGGCTGATTAGCTCGGCGATGTTGTGGTTCTTGTATGTTGCTTATTTGATATTAAGAGCGGGTCTATCCAGCCAGCAGCGAAAAGGGCAAATCTGTTCTGTCTTCGGAATTATCACTTTTATTGATGTCCCTCTCGTATATATTAGCGCTCGCTTTATTCCTGACATTCACTGGCCAAATTTTACCTTTGAAAGCGGCTGGCAAAATGCAGCCTTCATCCTGGCCATCAGCGCAACATTACTTCTGGCAACAGTATTGATTTGGCTCAGAACGGATACACTAAAAAGCATAAATCAAATCACGTTGAATCGCGAGCAAAATCAATGATTTCCCGTTTTAAGTTTTTCGCTTTTAGCTTGAAGTTTCGTTATAGGAGATTTTGTCGATGCGTTATCTTTGTTTAGCTTTTACAGTAACGTGGCTGGTTTATTTTGCCTATCTATTTTACCTGGATAAGCAATTGCGAGCTATTCGCCGCCGTCTCGATGCGCGTGAAAAATAAAAATGGTTTCATTGCAAGTCTGTTATGGCTATTACTTTTCCTGCGCCGATATTTATGTAGTTTTTGCCAAAATGTTTTTCAAATAACTTTCTTGCCTTGTGCATTAAAATTCAAAAGACCTATAATAAATATGATTGAGTAGTTGAAACAACATTACCTTCCGATGTTGCAGCGGTTTTCCTTGACATTTTTTTCTAAATCGGATATACTAATATAATAAATGTCAAAGCTCACGGAAGAGTGGTTATTTCGTAAATAATTAGTGGATGTGCGAACGCTCAAGGGGAGGTAGAAGATGAAAACTGTAATGCTGGTGCCGTTTGTCGTTTGCGTCCTTATGGTATTTACAAGCCAGGGATTTGCCAACGATTTGCTGCTCAATCTGGGGCCTGAGGAGCTCGTTAAAGCCAACGGCGTTGACATCGTAGTTCCTGGCTACTCCGTGCCGTCCTTTGTGGACTGGAATAATGATAACCTCAAGGACCTGGTCATCGGCCAGGGCCAGGGTGCTACCCCCAGTTCCCCAGGCAAAGTCCGTGTATATCTTAATGTTGGAACCGAACCCAATCCTCAGTTTACTACCTTTTTTTATGCACAGTCTGGCGACCCGCCCCTTGACCTGACCTGCACAGCATCTGGCTGTATGGGCTGTTTTCCTCGGGTGGTCTATTGGGATGCAGATGCCAGCAAAGACCTTCTTGTCGGCCACGCAAATGGCACAATCAAAATATTCCTGAATATCGGCACCGACGAAACTCCGACCTTTGATGGCGGAACATTGCTTAAAGTCGGCCAGCCCGCTTCAAAGGTGGATATTGACGTGGGAGACCGGGCAACTCCTTATGTTGTGGACTGGAATAATGACGGCAAAAAAGACCTTGTCGTCGGAGCACTCGATGGCAAGATTCATATATTCATAAATGAAGGAACTGACACCGCCCCAGATTTTCTTGTCAAAATATTTGCACAATTGGCTGGCCCACCTCTTTCGGACCTGGTTGTGACTGGACAGCGTTCAAGTCCGGTAGTTTTAGATTTAGATGGCGATGGCAAAAAAGACCTTCTCACCGGCAATACCAATACCCCCCCCACTACCAATGGCCAATTATTATTTTATAGCAATGTGGGCACAGATGAGGCACCACTCTTTTCAAATTACTTGCTTGTCGAATCCAACGGCGTTCCGATTGCAATCCCAGGCTCGCCGCGGACAAGACCTTTCGTATGCGACTGGACAGGCGATGGTTACCTCGATGTCCTTATCGGAGTAAGCGATGGAAAGGTGCATCTTTATCAGAGCATTCCTCAAGTCGGCGATTTAGACAAGGACTACGATGTGGACTTCATAGATTTTGCGCTATTTGCTAACTACTGGCAGCAGACAGGCTGCGTCAAATGCGGCGGCGCCGACCTGGCCGGCAATGATGGCTACGTTGATTACGATGACCTCCAGCAGCTTGTCGAAAACTGGCTTGCAGGCGTTATTATCCCCTGATTTGTCTATTCTCCGTAGCCCGCCCCCTATGTATCGGGGTGTGGTGGAATCGTTCATTGCATCCGGCTACTTGCGTTTGCCTTCGTAGAATTTATGAATCTGCTCCCCTGTGTAAATAAGGCTTCTTCCTGCTTCCGGCTCCTTTTCCACGTATTTCCGTATGCACTCATCCATCTCGTCGAGCATTCCGAGCGAGCCATAGTATTTTGCTGCGGTCCGCCAATCTTCCGGCTTGCTGCTGTTGGCTAATTCTTTTGCCTGTTGTAGAATTGTTGATTTGTGGATTGAATTGCTGAGGTCCTGATGCTCATAGCCGCCAAATGTTAGAACTTTTATGTTGTCTAAACCACAGCCACTCAAAACAACAGCCGTTCCACAAAAGATAACCAGAGCTGCCAAAAATGTCGCGATAACTCGTCCTGTATTTACCATATCCGTTCCTTTACCGCAGACCCGAGCTTGTCTTTCTGAAGTATCCATACTATCTACTTTCATTGTCCTATCCTTACAAACTTATATTCTAAACAGGTATATTTTTTAGATGATAACCCATCGCCCTGGTTTATATTATTGTTAGACGCGCGTTCTCGAAACATCAATTCTAAATATCACCTATATCTCATTTTCATACCCGTTATTTGTTCACCGGTCCAAATTTACTGGGGTATTATACGTAATTATATCAGAAACCACCTTGAATTGGTAGTGCTTCTTTTTCAGGAATTGCACAAAGCAGTTATTTTTTATTAGCAAAATTTTGGTATTTGTTTATAATTTCCGCTTTATATGTTATTGCCAGGATAGACATTTATATGTGGAAAGCTTGATTGATATCTTAATCCACAGGAAATTTGGGATTCTGAATCTTAAGGAGCAGTTTATGTCTAAGTATGTGATATTTGGTATGGTCTTACTATTTTGCCTCATTATTGTCGGCTGCGCTTCTACTAATACGGATATTAGCCTTGTTGAGCAGCCGGACACGGCGCTGAAAAACGACTTCTATGTTGGCAACCGTCCACCCTTGACCCCAAGTCCCTTTATGAAGCTGCCGATTGGCGCTATCCGACCCGACGGCTGGCTCAAAAGACAGCTTGAGCTTGAAACAGAAGGATTTAGCGGCCGTTTGCTTGAAATAAGCCAGTTCCTCAAAAAAGAAAACAACGCCTGGCTTAGCTTCAAAGGCGAAGGCCACAGCGGCTGGGAAGAATTGCCATACTGGCTAAAAGGCTTCGGCGACCTCGGATATGTCCTCGGCGACCAGCGCATTATTAAAGAAACCCGCCAGTGGATTGAGGCCGCAATCACCAGCCAGAGAGAGGATGGTTACTTTGGCCCTCGCTCCAATCTAACTAACATAAAAGGCAAGACCGACCTGTGGCCAAATATGATAATGCTCAATATCCTGCAGTCTTACTATGAATATACCGGCGATAAACGTGTTATCGACCTGATGACTAAATACTTCAAATGGCAACTGACTATCCCAGACGAAGATTTCCTTGAGCCGTTCTGGCAGAACCAGCGGGCCGGCGACAACCTCGCCAGCGTTTATTGGCTCTATAATCTTACCGGTGACAAATGGCTTCTCGAATTGGCTGAAAAGATACATCGTAACACCGCCGATTGGACGGGCGGCGTTGCCAGTTGGCACGGCGTGAATATCTCGCAGTGCTTCCGAGGCCCAGCTATTTTCTATCAGCAGTCAAAAGACCCAAAGCACCTATCTGCCACGGAACGCAATTACGATACCGTAAGAGGCATCTATGGTCAGGTGCCGGGCGGATTATACGGGGCCGATGAAAACTGCCGCGAGGGTTTTGTTGACCCACGGCAGGCCGCCGAAACCTGCACGATGGCTGAGATGATGCTCTCGGATGAGATGCTGCTTAAAGTTACCGGCGACCCTAAATGGGCCGACCGCTGCGAGGATGTGGCGTTTAACTCACTGCCTGCCTCGATGACGCCGGACCTCAAGGCACTGCGTTATCTAACTGCACCGAATCAGATTCTTTCCGACCGTAATAATAAGTCGCCCGGTGTGCAAAATGACGGCCCAATGTTTCTCTATAACCCTTATGACCATCGCTGCTGTCAGCATAACGTCGCCCACGGCTGGCCGTATTTTACCGAGCACCTCTGGATGGCCACCCCCGGCAACGGCCTGGCCGCCGTCCTGTATGCTCCTTCCCGCGTCACCGCTAAAGTCGGCGATGGAACGGAGGTTACGATTGTCGAAGAAACTCGTTATCCCTTCGATGAGAATATCCGATTCACTATCAAGACTTCAAGACCCGTTCGCTTCCCGCTATATCTTCGTGTGCCCGGCTGGTGCGAAAATCCCAAGGCGGCAATCAATGGCAAAACAGCTGTGGAGTTTGGTGCCGAAACTGCTCATCGCTGGTTCCTTGAGGTCAACCGGACCTGGACCGACGGCGACCGGTTGACTTTAACAATGCCGGCAAAAATTACAATTACAAGATGGACTAAGAACCAAAATAGCGCCTCGGTCAGCCGTGGCCCGCTGACATATTCATTGAAGATTGGCGAAAAGTATGTTCGAGCCGGCGGCACAGACAAATGGCCCGCCTGGGAAATACATCCCACAACGGCGTGGAATTATGGGCTGTGGGGCGAAGAGGGCAATCCAGCTTCATCGTTTGAGGTCGTCCGCAAAACCTGGCCCACTGATAACCAGCCCTTCGAAGCCGGCGCTGCTCCAATCGAGCTGCATACCAAAGCCAGGAAGATTCCGGCCTGGCAAAAAGACAACCTGGGCCTGGTCGGCAAGCTCCAGCCCAGTCCTGTCAAGTCTGCTGAGCCGGTCGAGACTGTTACGCTGATTCCGATGGGCTGTGCTCGCCTGCGGATTTCATCATTTCCAATAATCGGTGAAGGCCCTGACGCCCACGAGTGGCTGCAGCCGTCATCGCCGCTTCCCGCTACCGCTTCGCACTGCTGGGAACACGATACGGTTAATGCCCTCGGTGATGGATTGCTGCCCCAGAGTTCAAATGACCAGAGTATTCCTCGATTTACCTGGTGGGACCACAAAGGCTCAACCGAATGGGTCCAGTATGATTTCGAACAGCCAAGAAAAATCTCTAATGTCCAGGTTTACTGGTTTGACGATACAGGTGGTGGCGGCTGCCGCGTGCCAAAGTCCTGGCGGGTTCTATATAAGGCTGGCGACCAGTGGAAAGATGTCATAAATGCTACCGGCTATGGTGTAGCAAAAGATAAATTCAATGAAGCAAAATTTGACGCCGTCGAGACCAATTCACTTCGCCTGGAAGTTCAATTGCAGCAAGACTTTTCCGGCGGCATCCTCGAATGGCGTGCAGACGGCGAAAGGTAGTAAAGAATATACAGATGTCTGATTGGTGATGCCTCTATGACAAGAGATAAAATAACCATAGTCGGTGCCGGCAAAGTCGGCTCTACGACTGCCCATATTGCCGCGAATATGCGGCTCGGTGACATTGTTTTAATTGATGTCGTTGAAAATCTCGCGGAGGGCAAGGCCCTCGATATCGCACAGGCAGGCCCCATTCAACTTTATGATTCCAGGATAATCGGCACTCGTGATTGGAAAGAGACCTCAGAGAGCAATATCGCCATTATAACAAGCGGGGTGCCTCGCAAACCCGGTATGAGCCGTGACCAGCTTCTTGCGACGAATGTCCAAATACTAAAGGATGTCGGCAAAGAAATAGCCACATATTCGCCCGACAGCATCATCATTGTCGTCAGCAATCCCCTCGATGCGATGGTTTATACCGCTGCTAAGGTTACCGGCTTTGCAAAGAACAAAGTTGTAGGAATGGCCGGCGTCCTCGATGCGGCACGGTTCACTTACTTTATCGCAAACGAGCTTGCCGTAAGCGTAGAGGACATAAAGTGTGTCCTGATGGGTGGCCACGGTGATGATATGGTGCCCTTGCCCAGGTTCACTACTGTCGGCGGAATACCTATAACCGAATTGCTTGACGAAAACAAAATCGCACAGCTCATCGAACGAACACGAAACGGCGGCATCGAAATTGTAAATTTGCTCGGCTATAGCGCTTACTATGCCCCTGCAGCAGGCGCCGTCAAGATGGCTGAAGCAATCTTAAAAGACACAAAAGCGGTGCTGTCCTGCTGTGCTTACTGTGACAGCGAATATGACGTTGGCGGGTATTTTGTTGGCGTCCCCGCTATCCTCGGCAAAAATGGCGTCGAAAAGGTCATTGAGCTTGACTTAAACGCCTCCGAACAAGCGCGGTTTGAAAGGTCACTGTCTCACGTAAAACAGCTCGCAGTAGAGGTTGATAAGTTTTTGTAACAAATAAACTTATCTATCCTTTTTATTATCGTTTTTCTAACGATAATATATGTATATGGTTTTTGAAACGAGGATTTAAGAAATTGGGCCATAAATGGAATTGATAAAGAAAATTAAGGAAGCCGAGACCGAATCGCAAGAAATTATCGACCACGCCAAAGCCGACGCAGCCAGAGCGGCTGATGAAGGTCGAAGCAAGCGACTTGCAGCCTTGGCAGAGGCCGAGCAGCAAAGAAAAAAAACAATTGAATCCGCAGTCGCTGCGGCTCGCTCGCAAGGTCTTGCTGAAGCTCAAAAGCTTAAAGAGCAAGCTGCAAAACAGCGCCAGCAGCTACGCCAAAAGACCGAAAGTAAAATGTCCGCAGCGGTAACAAAAGTCGTAAGTTACTTGAAGGGCTAACTATGGCGATAGCCAGAATGGCAAAGGTCTTGATTATCACACACCGCACACAGGCCTCAGAGCTTCTGGAGACATTACAGCGCGAGGGCATTTGCCAGATTCTCAATGCAAAGGATGCCGCTGTTACCAGAGATTGGCCCGAGTTTGCTGTTACAATCCAGCAGCCTAAAGATATAGAAGCATTGTTGCACCGCCTTGAAAAAAGTATCGCATTTCTTGGCAGCTACTCCAAAGCCGCCAGAGGCCTTGCAGCCGTTCTTTCGCCTCGTGCCGTTATCGATGAGCAATCGTATGGCAAGGTTGTTTCAGACCCGCAGTTTCTAAATATTATTACCCAGTGCGAGCATATCGAATCAGCAATAGAAAAAACAAAGAGCCAGATTGAAAGCCTGCATATCACTTTGGAGACTCTTTATCCCTGGCAATCTCTTGAAACACCGGTAGAAGAGATTAGCGGGCTTCAGCAGGCAGCCTGCCTGCCGGGACTATTGCCGGTGCGGCAATTTGATCAGCTTGAGCAAAAATTGGCCGAGCTTGGTGCGGCGGTTGAAAAGAAGGGGGCAACTGCCGGTAAAGTCGCCTGTCTTATCGTTTGCCTCAAAGAGCAAACCGACCAGGTGCAAAAGCTATTGCGGTCAGCAGATTTTGAGCCGGTTACCTTCGAGACGATGACTGGAACAGTAACAGAATTGATAGAATGGTATAGCGAACAGTTTAATAACGCCCAAAGCCATTTGCAGGAACTATATGACAAGGCGACACTGCTGGCAGAAAAACTTCTGGACATTAAAATCCTTCACGACCATTATGAAAATTTGCTCAATAGAGAGCAGACCAAGAATACCGCCCCTGCAACAGTTCATACCGTTGTGCTCGAAGGCTGGGTAAAGAAAAAAGATTATGGACGCCTGGAAAAAATAGTCGCCAGCTTTGAAGCATCAAGTTTAACCAGAATTGAGCCGGCCGAAGGCGAAGAAATCCCGGTTGAGATAGAAAATAAAAGTGTTATCAAACCTTTTGAGGTCATAACCCGCCTTTATGGTATGCCGATGCACTTTAATGTTGACCCCACGGTGTTTCTTGCGCCCTTCTTTGCGCTCTTTTTTGGAATCTGCATCGGAGACGCCGGCTACGGCCTTACAATGATTATTTTGTCGGTCTTGCTTATCAGAAAAATGCAAGGCGATAAGAAACTCGTCTGGATGCTCGTTATTTGCTCGGTTTTTGCCATTCTGGTCGGTATTCTGACCGGCTCATGGTTCGGTAACTTGACTGAAATATTTATCCCCGGCATAGACGGGCTGCGGAAAAAAATAATGTGGTTTGACCCGATGGAAAATCCTATGCCGCTTTTTGCCATCTCGATGATACTCGGTTACATCCATATTATGACCGGCCTGCTTATCGCCTTTGTTCATAATTTGAAGCAGAAAGATTACATTGCGGCTCTATGCGACCAGCTCACCTGGCTGGTGATGCTTAATTCGGTGGTCGTTTTGGGATTAAGTAAAGCCGGACCTGTCCCATCTCAAATCGGCAGGTTCTTTGCTTTTGTAGCGATTGTCCCCGCAGTAACAATAGTGCTGTTCAGCACCCGCCAGGGCAGTTGGGGCGCCCGCATTGGTATGGGTGTGTATAACCTATTTAGCTCAATTTTCTACCTCGGAGATGTGCTGAGCTACCTGCGTCTGATGGGACTTTGTATGGTCGGCGCCGGTATGGCTATGGCTATGAATATCCTCGCTGAAACAGTATCGAAAACGCCTGTCGTAGGCATCATAATGGCGATAATCATCCTTATCATTGGCCACGGATTTAACCTCTTTCTGTCGATTCTTGGCGCCTTCGTCCACACGATGAGATTGCAGTTTGTAGAATTTTTCCCCAAGTTCCTTGTCGGCGGCGGTAGAGTGTTTGAACCGCTAAGTAAAAAATATGAACACATAAAAATAACCGAACCTGTGCAAATCAATGTGCAAGATTACAAATAAAAAATCAAGGAACAGTTTGAATTTTGGTATTTGTTTTTTTTGGAGGTCTAAAATATGGATATTGGACTGGCGTTGGCGTTGAGTGGTGCCGGATTGGCAGCCCTTTTATCAGGCATCGGCTCATCTATCGGAATCAATATCTCCAGCAAAGCTGCCACAAGTATTTTGAGTGAGAAGCCGGAAAGGTATGGCCAATTCTTCATTATGGTGGTGCTGCCGGGCACTCAGGGCTTTTATGGTTTTTTGGCAGCATTTATGGTAATGTCCAATCTCAAATTCTTCACCGGCTCAATACCACAAGTTGACCCTAAACTGGGGCTGCAAATCCTGGCGGCCTGTATGCCCGTGGCTTTCGCAGGATTGGTATCTGCAATCTATCAGGGTAAGGTTGCTGCATCGGGTATCATAATGGCTGCAAAAAGGCCTGAGTTGGCGTTCAAGGCCGGCGTCATTTATGCAGTTATGGTCGAAATCTATGCGATTCTGGGTTTAATGACGACACTGCTTATCCTGTTAAAAGGCATTACCTGGCCGACTGCTTAACTCAGTAAGAACAAACGCCAAACGCACAATCGATAACAAGTTAAGGAACGACTATGGAAGCCCAGAGCGTAATAGATAAGATATTGGCCGATGCCGGAGCTGAGGCGGAAAAAATAACTAAAGAAGCCCAACAGAAAGAAGCCGCCCAGCAGGCTAATCTTGCTGCCCAGTTGCAGGAATACAATAAGCAAACTGAAACTCTCGCCCAAAAAGCTGCGAAAGATGAAGAATCGCATATTCTCGCGGCGGCAAGAATGGAAATTGCCAAAGAATTTTTAGCAGAGAAAAGAAAGATACTTGATGAAATCTTCGAGCTTTCACGCCGTCAATTACAAAGCTTGCCGGACGACCAGTATCGAAATCTCATAACCAAACTTTTGCTCGAAGCGGTCGAGACCGGCGATGAAGAAGTCATAGTCGATAAAAATGAATATCGAATCGACCAGCAGTTTATCGACCAGATTAATCAAAAGTTAAGCTCCAGTGAAAAGGCCAATTTGAGATTGTCTCAGGATAGAGCAGATATTGAAGGCGGCTTTATCCTAAGGCGCGGCAAAATAAAAACCAATGTCTCCTTCGATGTCCTGCTTGCTCACGCACGCAAGGAATTGGAAATCGAATTAGCCAAAGAACTTTTTGAAAAATAAAAGTTTTGGATTTTTGTCATTTGAATTTGTTTCGGATTTCGATACTTGTCCTGAGCAGAGTCGAAGGGTTCGAATTTCGGATTTATGCAAAATACAGAATCTAAACAAGCTACCCTCGATTTTTATATGTATCCGCCTGTCGGCACGGACGACTGGCGATACCTCTGGCAGACCGCTCAAGTTCGGATGCTTGAAACGCATATGTTAAGTAAAGCTACTCTTCTGGATATGACCAACGCCGAAACCTTTGAGCAGGCCGCCGATTTTCTAAGCGCAAGTGAATACGCCCTCCCGCCCATTAAAGACCGCTTCGCAGAGGCTGAATCTATATTGCATCACCGAAGAGTTGCGCTGAGAGAGCTGTTTGGCGAGCTAATGATTGATAAACAAATCACAAAACTTTTCAGAGCACGAGACGACTTTGCAAATCTGCGGCTGGCAATCAGGCGGATGCTGGCAAAAAAACCGCCGGGGACCGACTATAATAGCGATGGCAATGTCACGCCGCAACAACTGAAAGAGGCATTTGAGCAGGAAAATTACGGCATTCTTCCCGACTATATGCAACAGGCGGCAGAACAGGCAGTCCTGGCTTACTATCAAACTAAGGATATCCGACAAATCGACTCCGCAATTGATAGTTTCCAGGCTGAATTCAATTTGAGAATGGCCCAAAAATTAAAAAATATCTTCCTGCTCGGGCTTTTCAGGATACAGGTCGATTTGACTAATATTCGCACGATGCTTCGACTAAAATTCAATCAGGCACAGCCGGAATTTAGCCTCGATAAGGTTTTGTTGAAGGGCGGATATATCGCAATTGAACGGCTCGAACACGGCCTGGCTGTCGGCTATGAATCGCTTGGGCCGTTATTTTTTGTAACGCCTTACTGCCGTGTCGTTGAGATAGGCGCTAACTACCTGGCATCGAACAAATCTTTTCTAAAACTTGAGCAGCAGTGTGATGAGCATTTAACAGAGTTTCTAAAATCAACTATCCAGATTGTTACCGGGCCTCAGCCGATTATCGCTTATTTTTTAATGAAGGAAAATGAAATCCGCGCCGTTCGGCTGATTCTGACCGCCAAGAAAAACCACTTGGACACAAAACTTATTTTAGACCGTATTTCGTAACATGGAGCACGGGACACGAGCGACGAGCGACTAATTATGGAAGGCAAAGTAGCAGTTTTAGGCAATGCAGATTTTGTGATGCCGTTTTCGGCTCTTGGCGTGGACACCTACCCTGTAGGCCACACAAAAGAGCAAATGATTGAAGCGGCCCGTAAAATTGTCAGTGATAAATACGTCCTTGTGGTCGTTGCCGAGAATATTGCGCCTGTCGTTGAAGCAGTCTTCGCGGATTTCGAGAATACCCCGACCCCCTGCATCGTCGTTGTGCCGTTCACCACCGAATCGGAAGGTTTTGCAACAAAAGAGCTGGGCAAGGTTCTTAAAATGGCAACAGGCATAAATATTTTACGTTGATGAGTGAATGAGGGGATGAGGTAACACATAAACGCATTATCTCATCTACGCAGTTACTTTATATGAAAGGTTGTGGTAATGACTGAAACACGAGAAGGCAGGATCGTCAAGGTTGCAGGTCCCGTTGTTGTTGCAGAAGGTATGGCCGGTTCGCGAATGTATGATGTTGTCCGCGTAGGCGAACTGAACCTGATAGGTGAAATAGTCGAGCTGCACGGCGATTTGGCCTCAATCCAGGTGTATGAGGAGACCACTGGTGTCGGCCCCGGCGAGCCGGTGGTCGATACCCGCGCGCCTTTGAGCGTTGAATTAGGACCCGGCCTGATTGAAAGTATTTATGATGGCATCCAGAGGCCGCTAAACTGGTTAGTAAAGCTCGACGGCAATTTTATGAGCAGGGGCAGTACCCTTCCGGGCCTCAATAGAGATAAGAAATGGCACTTCAAACCAACAGTTTCTGAAGGCACAAAGGTCTGTCCCGGCGATATCCTCGGCGAGGTCCAGGAAACACCGGTTGTTCTCCACAAAATTATGGTGCCGTCCGGCGTGGAAGGCACGATACGCAAAATTGCCCAAGGCGATTACACAGTTGAGCAAACTATTGCCGTTTGCGCTGCCCAGGATGGCACGCAGACGGAATTAAAGCTTATGCAAAACTGGCCTGTCCGGATTTCCAGGCAGACAAAAAAACGGCTGGCGCCGAATAAAATCCTTGTTACAGGTCAGCGGGTTATTGACGCCTTCTTTCCAATCGCCAAAGGAGGAACCGCCTGTGTGCCGGGGCCGTTCGGCTCAGGAAAAACCGTCGTCCAGCATCAATTGTCCAAGTGGGTCGATGCGGATATTGTCGTTTATGTCGGCTGCGGCGAACGCGGCAACGAGATGACCGATGTCTTGATGGAATTCCCGGAACTGAAGGACCCACGCACCGGCGAGCCGCTGATGAGGCGCTCGGTCCTGATTGCAAACACCTCCAATATGCCTGTCGCCGCCAGGGAAGCCTCAGTCTATACGGGCATTACCATTGCCGAATATTTCCGCGATATGGGTTACGTCGTAGCATTGATGGCCGATAGCACCAGCCGTTGGGCCGAAGCGATGCGGGAAATATCGACCCGCCTCGAAGAGATGCCCGCTGAAGAAGGTTACCCTGCGTATCTGGCAGCAAGGATTGCCGCATTTTATGAAAGGGCCGGCCGCGTGCAGTGCTTCGGCAATCCAGAGCGGGAAGGGAATTTATCAATTATCGGCGCGGTCAGCCCGCCAGGCGGCGACCTGTCTGATTCTGTCGTGCAGGCAACGCTGCACGTGGTCAAAGTATTCTGGTCGCTCAAAGGTGAGCTTGCCTATCAAAGGCATTTCCCGGCAATTGATTGGTTAACTTCGTACTCCTTCTATAAGCAATATCTCAAGGAATGCTTCACAGATAAAGACCAGGGACAGCAGATGGAGCAATTGGCTACTGTGGCGATGGGGCTGTTGGAGCAGGAGGCCGAGCTTCTTGAAATCGTTCGGCTGGTTGGTGCAGAAGCCTTGTCGCCGACAGACAGGCTGGCGATTGAGACAGCAAGGTCTATCCGCGAGGACTTTTTGCATCAGAACGCCTTTCATAATGTCGATACTTATACCTCGATGGCAAAGCAGTATGAAATGCTCAGGACCATTTTGCATTTTCATAAGCAATCATCCGCTGCTATTGAGGCTGGTGTCGAGACTGCTGATATATTCAAGCTGCCTGTGCGAGAAGAAATCGCCAGAGCAAAGTATATTCCGGAATCCGATATTGCCAAATTTGCCGCAATTCGGCAGAAAATTGATGAGCAAATGAAGCAATTGAGGGTTGCTGATAAGGTGTAGCGAAAATGACGAAAAAGACGGCCGTTTGGAGTTTTGAATTTCTGCCATTTGAATTTGTTTCGGATTTCGAGTTTCGGATTTCGGATTTTTACGAGATACGAACCACAAGATACCAGATACTAAAGTAGGAGTCTTAAATGTTAGCTACAAAAGAGTATCAAACGGTTACAAATATCTCAGGTCCTTTAATGCTGGTGGAGATGGTTGACCGGGCCAAATACGGCCATATTGTCGAAATCGAGCTTGGCGACGGCTCGATACGTCACGGCCAAATCCTCCAGGTCGAGAACGATAAAGCACTCGTCCAGGTCTTTGAAGGCACACGCGGCATCGACGTCAATACCAGCACCGTCCGCTTTCTGGCAAGGCCTCTGGAATTAGCTGTCACGCCTGAGATTTTAGGCAGGGTTTTCACCGGCTTGGGAATCCCCAAGGACGATGGCCCCGAAATCATCCCTGTCAAACGCCTTGACATCAACGGCCAACCCATCAATCCTTATGCCCGTGATTACCCCAACGAATTTATACAGACCGGAATCTCCACAATCGATGGCCTCAATCCGCTTGTGCGGGGCCAGAAGCTGCCGATATTCTCCGGTGCCGGCCTTCCGCACGACCAGTTGACCGCCCAGCTTGCCCGACAGGCAACGGTGTTAGGCAAAGGCGAGGAGTTTGCGGTCGTCTTTGCAGCGATGGGAATTACGTTTGAGTCGGCACAGTTCTTTATCGACGACCTTTATCAGACCGGTGCCATTGAGCGTGCGGTTATGTTTATTAATCTCGCCAACGACCCCGCGATAGAGCGAATCGCCACCCCACGGTTCGCCCTCACCGCCGCCGAGTACCTGGCGTTTGAATTAGATATGCACGTTTTGGTAATCCTGAATGATATGACCAATTACTGCGAGGCACTTCGGGAAATCAGCGCTGCCAGAAAGGAGGTGCCCGGCAGACGAGGCTACCCCGGGTATCTCTACACCGACCTTGCAACCGTTTATGAGAGGGCGGGGCGAATCAAGGACAAAAAAGGCTCAATTACGATGGTGCCGGTATTGACGATGCCCGAAGACGACAAGACGCATCCTGTGCCGGACCTGACCGGATACATTACCGAAGGCCAGATAATTCTGTCGCGTCCGCTTCATCGAAAGGCGATATCGCCGCCTGTCGATGTCCTGCCGAGCCTTTCGCGGCTCAAAGACAAAGGCATCGGCGAGGGCAAAACCCGCGAAGACCACGCCGACCTTTACAATCAATTGTATGCCGCTTATGCACGCGGCAAGGAAGCACAGGAGCTTGCAGCGATTATGGGCGAAGCCGCCCTATCGGATGATGACAAAAAATATATGTCGTTTGCCGAGAAATTTGAGGCCCGCTATGTAACTCAGGATTATTATGAGAACCGCTCCGTCGAAACGACTCTTGACCTTGGCTGGGAATTATTGAGTATGTTTGAAAATGCCGAGCTGAAGCGCATTGATGTCAAATTGATACAGAAGTATATGCCGAAATTCCGCAGGAAAGAACGCGAAGTGTAAAGCATAGGTGCAAAAATTCGAAATCCGAAGCACGAAATTCGAAACAAATACAAATGACTAAAGCACAAAATTCAAAACAATATGACTTGGAAGACCGAACGCTTGCATTTGCGAAAGCTGTTAGGGCATTTGTAAAGAAGTTACCTAAAACCACGGCAAATATCGAAGATGGGAAACAGGTTATCAAAGCGTCCGGCTCTGTCGGTGCTAACTATATTGAGGCGAACGAGGCGATAAGCAAGAAAGACTTCATGATGAGGATTAAAATATGTCGCAAAGAGGCCAAGGAAAGTCGATATTGGCTGAGACTGATAGATACTCAAGAGGACGCGGAGTTGGAGCGTGAGCGCAGCGATTTGGAAAAGGAATCTGCGGAGCTTACAAACATTTTCGGTTCAATTTTGCGTAAGAGCGAATAAAGTTTTAAGCATTTGGTATTTGAATTTTGAATTTGTTTCGGGTTTCTATATTCGAGTTTAGGATTTATAAAAATTATGCTTGCGACTGTTAATGCTACACGAATGGAGCTGTTGCGATTACGCAGGCGAGTTACTCTCGCTGTAAGGGGCCACCGTCTGCTCAAAGAAAAGCGGGATGAGATTAGCCGCCAGTTGATTAAAATCGCCAGGCAAATCCAGCCGCTCCGCCAAAAGGTCGAGGCCGAGCTTCTCGAAACCTGCCGGCGGTTTATGCTTGCACGCGCTACAATGGAGCCGGAGGACATAAAAGCCGCCCTCGAAGTCCCCACAAAAAAATTCTCTCTTGCAATCAAGTTCGCAAAAGTAATGAACGTAAAAGTGCCGCATTTACTTAAAGAAATCTCCGGCGACATCATCTGCTATGGCTTTGCAACCACCTCTGCCGAGCTGGATGTGGCGTTATTGGCCCTCGAACGGGCCTTTGACGACTTGGTCGAGCTTGCCGAAAAGGAAAAGCAGGCACATCTATTGGCTGTCGAGCTTCAGATGACCCGCAGGCGTGTCAACGTCTTGGAGCACGTTGTTATTCCGGAATTACACGAAACGATAAGATTCATTTACGACAAATTAGCCGAAGCAGAGCGTGACAACACCACTCGCCTTATGAAAATCGCAGACATAATCCGCGCATAATCCAGATTTTTCAAAGCCACAGAGAACACCGAGAGACACTGAGATAAAAAATTAACCACTGATTTTGCGGATTAACACGGATAGAAAAATAACCACCCTGTCATTCCCGCGTAGGCGGGAATCCAGACTTGTAAAGATCAGTTAGATTGAATTGGTAAGTCGAATTTTTTTACCTCACCGAAGCATACTCTCTTTTGCAAAGGCGGATGAAAATCGCAGACATAATCCGCACCTGATATTGGATCAGTACCGCTCTCATTTTAAAGCATTTCTCATGTGGTCATACACTAATTTGGTCACGTTTGAGGATTTGTCGAATGTCACGACCAGCACACCGTATGGGTATTCACCCTCTTCAGACTGGTTATCCTTTCCACACGAGTAGTAATATGACCAACCTATCTTAACGGATGGTTGCCCCAGTAACCGAATCACCTGACTTTTCGTTAATCGTATCTCTGGGGGTGTATATGTGCGGTAGGACAGAAAAGGTTTACTATTGTCTATATGTGACCCAAGCAATGACTTTGCTATTTCTTTTGAGAATTGATTTCGATTTTCTGGGTGTGCTTGGAAATTTAAGCAAGTTTGGCTAAGCCAGGCGGGCAGCGTTGATAGCGCAGCATTAGGATCAATTGCCTCGCTACGTAATCTGCAAATAGCTGTTTGTTTATATATCTCTTGTGCTCTGCCAGCTAACTTACGTACTATCGTTTTATCAGTATGACCTGAAACATCGATAATGTCGTCTCTGCAACACCAGCAGTATTCGTAAGTGAGGTCTTTACATATGAACATTATATAACTTCTTCCCTGCGCTAGCGAGTCGTCGTAGGATGCACCAGCAAACAATGGTAAAGTTCGGCCTTCAATCTCCGATGGGTTCAAATCACCATCTATAATACATTTCAGTACTTTTGCGCGGTATGAGTAAAAGGGTGTTCTCCCGTCTGTTGAATTTCTGGTTTTATCAACTCCTTGAATTTGACCAATTATCAGTGAACAGCCTATCTCAAGACCCTGATTCAGGGCAATGTCAGATATCCCAGGTGATGATTTTTTACAGCCACATAAGGCGATCATACTAATAAGTACTATATTCCTCATAAGCTTTCCTCGCAGGGAATTTAGGCATCGTTTCACAGCACATTACTAATCATTAAGTTTAGTCTGTTTAGTCTCAAGTAAAAAAAGTGTAAAATAAAGTCTGTAGTGGTTATGGAGTTCATAACATAGGTGAAAAAATGAACGACCGCACACTAATACTGTTTCCTCTTTTGTGTTCTCTGTGACTTCTGTGTCTGATTATTATTTTACCCTTTTTGCAGCCATCCGCACAACAGTTTTCCGCGTTTTTTCGGTGCAAATCTGTTCTGTATGCCAACATTCAGTAAACTATCTCACCGTCCTATTTTTGCAGACGAAATCGACTTTTTCAAGTTTTGTGTCTCGTCTCTCGCGTCTTTTTCCGCACGTCCTCCAGCTTCACTCCCAGATTTGTAAGGACCTTAGCTGCGATACCTTCTGTTTCTCGCAGCAGACCCAGCAGGATATGTTCCGAACCAATGTAATTATGTTCAAGCGCTCTGGCCTCTTCGATGGCGAACTTGATAACATTAATGGACCCTTCGCTTCGTGGCGGCTTTCCTATCCCGGCCTTATCGGCCCGGCTTTTGGGGAGCTGCTTCACCTCGGCCAGCAGTTTGTCAATATTAACGCCGAGGTCTTTTAAGATAGCTGCGCCGGTACTATCACCTGCATAAAGCAGGCCTGACAAGATGTGCTCTGTATCTATGTATCCATAGCCGAATTGCTGCGCCTGTTCGTTAGCCAGTGCCATAACCTTACGTGCTTCATCTGTGAATCTCTCAAACATACCAAACTCTCCTTAAAGAAGCGAAAAACAACACCCACCCACCTATTTTTGCAGACAAAATCAACTTTTTCAACAGGCCCGCAATTTTTTTCAACTAAATACTGTTCTCTCTGTGTTCTCCTTCGGCTCTTTCGACTTGGTTCGACCTTGCTCACCACAGGCCGCTCAAGACAGGTCCGCTCACCATCAGATTCGACAAAGGCTTCGACTGAAGCTCAGCCGAATGTCCTGGAAGCCCGTGTCACGCAGGTGAGCGTCCTACTTGCGCTGCACCCAGATGAAGTCTATCCCGACCTCTGGATTCTTAATCCCATCAGGGGCATCCTTCAATTCGAGCGTAAGGGTGTGGCTGCCTGTTTGCAGCTCCACAGGCATCAACGCAATACTCCGAAGGAGTGTCCTATATGGGCAATACAGATTGACGTCCTCAGCCCTGTCTTCCAATAGAAGTGGCTGACCGTCCAGGCGGAAGGCTATCTTGCCAGATTGTACTGTCATAGCGAGAGCGATATGGATTTGCTGCTTGCCGGCGGAACTGATTGGAATCTTAAAGCTCTTCTGATTACTATCCTTCGCTGGAGTCCAGACGAGCAGCTTCCCGCCGGCCCAAAGGCGGCCATCTGTAAGATGCGTGGCTTCGCTGTCGGCCACAATGTCTTCGGCTGCAAAAAATACGGCGTTTGCAGCTCCCATCCTCGCAGCAGGCTGCCAATTCTCCGGCAGCACTGGAAGCTGAAGGTCATCAGGCATTAGGGCCTGGTGGTCGTCGGTCAAGCCGGGCCTGGCATAGTGATACCCGATGCGGGCATACGACAGGCCGGGTGTCCGTTCGTGACTGAAAAGCTCCATATAAAAGCGAATGTTGCTCTTGAAAGGAATCGAGTCAAGCACATGCCAGCGGTAATTTGTAACAAATCCCCTATTGCCTGGGCCATCGTTTCGAGGCTGACCACAGCAGGGAAAGGCAAAAATATCCGGCGAAGACCAGGAGTAGTTAAAGTAGTCCTCAGAGCCGGTGCCAAAGATTGACGGCACACGGTCGTCATCCACAAACACTTTTTCATCACCCTCGCCCCACCAGTTGCCATACGAAGTAGGCACGGGGGAGGGATTCATCAGATAGACAGTCGTTCCCACATAGACGCCCTTGCCATACGCCAGTAGAAACGGCAAGTCCTGCACCTCCCGATTCGACGCAATCAGATTATGGTCCGCGCGCCACCTGGCCCGAAAGTGCATCGCCTGCTCATCCCAGACAAACGGCATAGAGAGCACTAAGCCCTTTGCACCGACCGGCTGCTCGCCGCAGTTATGCAGCTCGAGCCTGCAGACTCTTTCGAAGGGCATCACGAACCGACAAATCATTGTGCCGTCCGGACGAACTGTAAAGGGGAGTGACTGGTATGGATTGATACCCGGGGCCGCGCCGAAGAAATCTCCAACGGGCGCCTGCACCTGGCTCAAGGGGTAGTCATCAAAGGTGATATGCAGCACTGTCTGCCGCAGGGCCATATCCAAGTCCTTTGCAGCCAGTTGCAGGCTCAACTGCTCAATGGCCAGCGGACCATCCAGGCGTGTCAGGATTTTCTTATCAGATGGCCCCAGACTCAGGTCAAAGAGTTCCGGACGCCGTTGCGAGCGCGGCACAAGATTCTTATCCGGGTCGGAGAGTATCAGGGTCACTCTGTCAATCGTCTCACGGTAGGTGCGGATGTCTTCAGGGCAAAAAGACGCTACAGGCGTTCCATCATCGTAAAGACGCACCTGGAGCTGATAGAAATGAATATCCTTGATGTTGCCGGTCCATACAACGCGGAGGCTCCTGGCAAACGGAATCGGCGCGTATGAGGCATCACGCTGGTATATTGTCCGACGTAACATATCGCCGTTGATGTCACTGGTCTGTGCAAAGCCATCATAAGGACGGCGGAAGAAGTCATCCGCACTGCCGTCATAGAGCGGCGTCTGCGAACCGTCTATATACACCCGGACGGAACCGGAGATGGCCGCCGTCCATAGACGCACAATGGCCCCGGGTCCTCTGGCATCTGCAATCAAGTAATCGCCGACTCCATTTGCATCCGGGGCTTTCAACACCTTCTCGAAGTTAGGAATCGGCTCTCCTCCAAATCCATCGGCATTGGCGAACCAGTCCGGCCCGCCGGCCAGACGGCTTCGATGGTCATAGGAGGAGAACTGAATGGTGCGAAAGGCCGGCTTCGGAAAAGTCGCAAGATTCGCCATATCCACCATCTCATTGAATAATGTTCCTGTCGTAATAATCCCTCGCTCAACCTGCTCACCTGCCAGAATTGTCGTTGAGCACGCCAATAGCAAAAGGTATTTCAGTCCGAGCTTTTGTATGTTCTGACACATAGTTTACCTCGACAAATCACACACAATTCAGCAAACCCGTTCATTCGCCATTGCTTACCTGCACTGATTGTATACGCCTTTACAACTCTTGGCAATAAAGTATATCAGAATAAACTATCCCAAAGATTATGGAAAAATTTTCGGGGCTGTCTTTGGCGCTCCTTCGCCTATGCAGCGGTAATGTCCACTACTTTTGCACAATGACCTTGACCTTTTGCGTCACGGGTAATCTGGCCGCTGTGCCTGTGACTGTAACGATGTGTATCCCGGGGCTCTTAAATTTATGGGTAATCGCGGAGTAGGGACGATAATCCTGAACAATCGTGCCGTCGCCAAAGTCAACCTGAATATCCTCGATTTCCATTCCCTGGGGCCAGATACGGAAGCTGATGGGTTCATCCATATAAACTTCCGCTGACGGATAGTAGGTCACGAAGAGGGTGGGAATGACGTCCTCAGGAGAGACCCGAGAAAAGACCTTCACCTTGCAGAAATCCACGTCAAGACCTCCATTACTATCCTTGACCCACAGGCAAGCTATGTAACAGCCGGGCTTGTCATACACCTTTTCCGCCCTTGGCCCATTCACTGATATTACATCGTGGAACTCCCACTTGAAGGATGTGATACTTGTCTGACGACAGTCAAGATTCGATTTGAAAGCCAAAGAGTTCGAACCATCAAAAAGCACCTTTTCTCCGGTGAGCACCGTCTTATGGGGACCGGCCACAGCATAAAGACCGGTTCCGCTCTCCTTTTGGTAGGCTGCGACCAGCCAGGGATACAGATTGAGATTGCGGCTGAGGCGGTCCATAGTCATTGCGGACTCGGACAAGTAAGCCCCTATGTGGAGATGAGAGAAGTTGCCCGATGAACCACGTCTTCCGAGCATGCCGACCCACTGGCCTTGCTTGATGGGAGAGCCTACCTTGATTCCTGAGATAATCGAATCCAGATGGCCGTAGTTGAGTATGAATCCTTTATCATCCCGGATGGACAGACCCCCTTCCTCGGAATCTACCTGAACCGCAGTGCCATTGATGCAGCTTACGACCTTCTGCCGGCCTTCATACCCAGCCAGGTCAACTCCGTAGTTATGATAGAAGCGCTGCCCTCCAGGGTCTCCGTCCTGATGGCCCAGGTGAACGGGCTCATTGTAGGCCTGCACGCCGTGGGAAAAGAGGCGGTATCCAGGCAAGGGGAAACAAAAGAGGTTCGTGTCCACAATAGGTTCTGAGGCATCCCACAGGGAGAACTGCACGCGCTTGGGGATATTCAGCCATGCTGAGGTTGTGTCCGCCTGGAGCCGAAGCCCTTGCGCTTCCGTGGGAAAACAATAGGGGGCGCAAGTCAACTCGATTGGCTTGCCATCAATCTCAATTTTCACATCCGCCCGGCGTGCGAGGTGGATGACAGAATCCTCGTATTCCCTGACCGATACTAAAAATATCCGCTTTTCTGCGCCGTCTCTGAGTCGAAAGGTGTAACTTTCCCCCGGATTAAGATAGACAAAGCGCTGCGTCGAGTATTTGATTCCTGCCGCCTGCTCGGGCGTAATCTCGTGCTCCCGCTCAGATGCGGCACCTTCGACCTCAATGAGGTGGTGGGTGATGCCTTCTTTGAAAAGGAAAGGCCCCTCAAAGCACAGCATTCCCTCCTTCAGCCAGACCTTGTCATATCTTGTGGAGACTCTGCCGTCTGCATGTTTGAAAAGAAGCCGCCCTGATGTATCCACGAGCCATTCGGTCTCGTTGGGACTGCCGATGCCCTCAATGGAGCCGTCATCCTTTAGCGTGGCGATACCGTTGAAGCCGCCTCCTTCGTCTGAGCTCCAGGAAAACTGAAAACGCCTGTTGACCAGGGTTTTTCTATCGATTGTATTTTTGTCAATATCGCCGGAGTCCTGGGTGTTGTTTGAGACGGCAGCTTCTTTTGCTTCAAGGACAACGGGGAACGCCAGAAAGAAAACCGTGGGACAAAGTGCTAATCCGCCGAACGTCTGGCGGATAAAAGCAGATAGAATGTTCCTGATAGCTTTCATCATCAACTGACTTCCAGTCCAATTGTGAATTCAAATTCTACACGGGCCCCGTTAGAAGTTCCAGGTGGATCCCGAGCCGGGCCGGCAGATGCCCATTAACTTCTAATGGGGCGGGCTCCATAATCAGTTCTACAGCAGAAACAGAGGCGGCCGGAAAGGTCCAAACTATATTTGAATCCAACTTATGCTCCTTGGGAAAGGTGCATTCCTGACGGTATTCAAAGACCTCGAACTCCGGGTCCAGTTCGAACCAATATACTCGCCCCCCTGCGATTCTTCTTCCCTGGATTTGGAAAGCGGATTTGACAGACTGAGCCCGATGAGTGTTGACAATATGAAGGAAAATGCGGTCGTCTGTTCGGCTGGCCGCCACATCGAGGCCGTCGGGGGTCGCAATAACCTCAACGCCTTGTTTTCCCGAGTGCTTGCGATAAAGGCTCATAACCATTCCGACCGGCATCATAAACGATTTACCCGTGGGAACGGGAACCATAATGGCGTTGTTCTGCCAGCGAGTGCCGCAGAAATCAGCTAATGTGGCGATTTTGAGAATATCGCCGTTTCTTTCATGCACATTCAGGATGCGAGCGTTGGCCACGCCCGCCGCCCAGGTGGACAGCACCTCGCACCGGTTTCGGCCGGGCAGGATAAAATGACATTCGGTCAGGGCTATGGGGATGTTGGACTTTGCAACCTGCTGCCGCATATCATCGATGGCCTCTTCCTGGGCTTTGCAGGTCTTCATAAGATACTTCCAGGTTTTGTCCGGGTCTTTTCGGTATTCGATACCCTGGAGCGGCGAGTCTTCCCCGCCCGGACCAAAGCCGTTGTGGAAGGCCAGATACTGAAGCTCTTCTCCTGCTATTTCCGCCATCCGCCCGGCCCAGTGACTGTCTCCCCATCCGATGATTTCAATCGTTGGGTCTGCCTTTCGCATGGCCCTGGCGAATTCGAGGGTCTTCTTTGCCGCGGTGTCCACGTCGATCTCGGCACCGTAGGAGGTCTCGTTTCCGATCTGCCAGAGTTTCACGCCATAGGGATTCTTCGCGCCGTGTTGGCGCCTCAGGGCATTGGAAGGGTTGTTGCAGTAATCTACCCATTCGCCGGCCTCTTTGGCATCGCCGGAACGGATATCGCCCCTGGGTGAGACAGCCCAGCCCTTGCGTCCGTCTGATTCGAAGTTGACCACGATGAGAGGGTCGGCTCCAACTCGCCGACAGAAGTCCACAAATTCGTGCGTTCCCACCTGGTTGTTGTAGATTCCGCCCCAGAGCTGGTTGAGCATAGGTTTACGCTGGGCCATGGGGCCCACCCCTTCCTTCCAGCGGTAGTATGAACAGAAGCAGCCTCCCCAGCGCATAAGCGTAGGAGCCAGTTCCTGTGTAATTTCAACTACATCCTCCCGCCAGCGATTGGCCCCGAAGTCCCAGGCAGCATCCACCGAGCTATCCGTAGTGCCCAGAGGTTCCATAAACTGCATGTAGAGATAGCCAGAAAGCACAAACTTGGGCTTCGGGTCAATGGATATGAAGGTATTAGCTTTCGTATTGACTTCCTGTCCCGCAAGTTGTTGTCCGGAGAAAGCCAAAGCAGCGGAGCTTAGACCTACGCTCTTTAGGAAATCTCGGCGGTTTAGGTCATTTTGACTCATAAACATCTTCCCGAAATCACCGGTCGGTACAGGACAGATGAATCTTGTCAAGAGTTCTTTTTACGCTGCTACTAAAATCTACAGAAAACATCCTGGGTTTGTCAAGCCATAAAGGATTCTGATATGGGATGGATTTGACTGCATTGTGTGTGCTGGTATAATGTCCGGCTGAAATATGACCTTATGCTGGTGCCAGGTTATTCGGAAAAAAGAATGAAAAAGTTCTTATTATTATTGTTTGTCGTAGCAATTGTTGCAGCGGCGGGCTGGCAGCTATACACGAGAGTGTTCAACTTATCAGCTCAGAAAAAAACGGGTCGTCCTGCCGTCAAAGTGCCTGTCGAGACCAAGCCAATTCAAAAGGGAAACATCTGTGATGTCAGCGTTCTTAGCGGCTCTTTAGAGGCAAAATCACAGTTTGTAGTTGCACCAAAGGTAACCGGCTGGCTCAAAAAGCTTTTAGTCAATATCGGCGATATAGTTCAGCAAAACCAGGTAATAGCAATTCTCGATGACGAGGAATTCACCCAGCAGGTTGAGCAGGCAAGGGCCGAATTAAAGGTTGCTCAGGCAAATGCTGAGAACTGCACCAGTGACCTCGATATGGCCAAGCGTGAATACGATAGGGCAAAGGCGCTTCGCGAAAAGCAAATTGCTTCGGCTTCGGAACTCGATGTATCGGAAGGCGCATTTAACGCCTCCCAGGCAAAGCTCAAGGTCTCGCTTGCTCAGGTAGCTCAAAAGGATGCGGCTCTAAAAGCTGCTGATTTACGACTTTCCTATACACAGGTACGGGCCTTCTGGGAAAACGGTGTTCAAAACAGGGTTGTCGGCGAAAGATTTGTTGACGAAGGGGCATTGCTGCAAATAAATCAGCCGATTGTCTCGGTTTTGGAAAACGACCCACAAACAGCCGTAGTTTACGTGATTGAAAGGGACTACCCGAAAATGAAGGTGGGCCAGGAAGCCATCGTTACCACCGATGCTTATCCTGACAGAACTTTTACAGGCACTATCGTCCGCATAGCACCTCTGCTGAAGGAAAGCAGTCGCCAAGCCAGGGTGGAAATTGAAGTGCCGAATCCCGAACATACGCTTAAACCGGGAATGTTTATCAGGGCGAGTGTTGAGTTCACCAGGCATGAAAATGTCACGCTGGTTCCGCTTACCGCCCTAGTAAGAAGGAACGGTAAAGAGGGTGTCTTTATTGCCGATACGGCAAATCTCAAGGCACGTTTTGTTCCGGTAACAACGGGTATAATAAACGGCGAGCTGGCTGAAATCAGCAAGCCCCAGATTTCAGGGATTGTGATAACAATGGGTAATCATCTTCTCGAAGATGGCTCTGATATTACGTTGCCCAAAGATGTTACGGCGTCACCGGCCCCTCCGGGTAAAGACATTGAACCGAATGCAGCCGATGTCAATATCGGAGCAGGGAATTTCCGATGAGAATCTCACTCTTTGCCATTCACCGCCCCATATTTACGATAATGGTGGTGTTAATAGTAATACTGCTGGGTGCAATTTCACTACTGCGTCTTCCCATCGACTTAATGCCCGATATT
Source organism: uncultured Pirellulales bacterium (assembly GCA_964462515.1). Classification (GTDB taxonomy): domain Bacteria; phylum Planctomycetota; class Phycisphaerae; order Sedimentisphaerales; family Anaerobacaceae; genus CAYWXK01. The sequence continues at coordinate 26,086 of CAYWXK010000009.1, read as the reverse complement.
TCATACCCGACCATCAGCATTTCTTGTACATACGAAAACGCCGGCCCGGAGGAAATCGAGGAGCTGATAACCCGCCCCATTGAGGAAGCCGTCAGCGCCGTGCCGGGAGTCGAGGATGTAACGTCTGTTTCCACAGAGGGTCAAGGCACCGTTCGTGTAGAGTTTGCCTGGGGCACAGACCTGGACACTGCCGCTAATGACATACGCGACCGTATGGACCGCGTTATGCAGCGCCTTCCGGAGGAAGCAGACAGACCGATGCTCCGAAAATTTGACCTCGCAAGCTTTCCGATACTGATTCTTGGCGCCTCCAGCAATCTCGACCCTGTCCAGACGCGACAGATTATTGAAGACCAGGTAAAATATCGGCTTGAACGTGTCCCCGGCGTGGCTGCTGTTGACATCCGGGGAGGTCTTGAACGTGAGATTCACGTTAATCTCGACCCGGCCAAGATAAATGCGCTGGCCATTCCGCTTGACGCCATTATTTCTCGAATCCGCGAGGGGAATGTGAACATCCCGGCCGGTAACATTGAGAAGGGCAATTTTGAAATTACCGTCAGAACGCCGGGCGAATACACCGACCTTAAGCAGCTCCAGGACACAGTGATAGCCGTTCGGCAGGGCGTGCCGATACAATTAAGAGAAATTGCCGTTGTTGAAGATTCCTGGCAGAAGATTACACGGATTGTGCGAGTGAACGGCGTGACGGGAATGAGGCTATCTATCAATAAGCAGTCGGGCAAAAACACGGTTGAGGTTGCACGCGGCGCACTTGCAGAGCTGGAACGCATCAACCGCGATATACCACAAATAAAAATAGTTCCGATTATCGACACGTCCGATTACATCCAGCGTTCCATCACCAATGTCGGCTCTTCTGCTATTTACGGAGGGGTGCTTGCCATCCTTGTGCTGCTTTTATTTTTGAGGAACATCCGAAGCACGGTGGTTATCGCCACTTCCATCCCGGTTTCTATAATTGCGACTTTCGCGCTGCTGTATTTCGGCCATTTCACGCTCAACATGATGACTCTGGGAGGCCTTGCGCTTGGAGTAGGTATGCTTGTCGATAACGCAATTGTTGTGCTCGAAAACATCTTTCGCATCCGGGAATCAGGAGATTCGCTGGGAAATGCCGCTGTCAGCGGCACAGAAGAGGTTACCCCTGCAGTCGTTGCAAGCACCCTCACCACGGTTGCGGTTTTTCTGCCTCTGATTTTTGTCAGGGGAATGTCGGGTGTGATGTTTAAGCAGCTCTCAATCGTGGTCGGTTTCTCACTTTTGTGCTCCCTTGCAGTGGCCCTTACGCTGGTTCCTATGCTCTCTGCGCATATCCTTCACCCGGAGCTGGGAGGCGAAAAGCTCAAGGATACTTTTCGAGGCAGGGTTTTTGAAATCGTGGGGCGATTCCTGAAAGCCATAGAGGACGGCTACAAGGGACTGCTGCACTTGGCTCTGGAAAACCGTGCTTTTGTTGTCATAACAGCAGCTCTGCTCCTGGCCGGATGCCTGATGCTGACGCCTTTTATTGGCGTCGAGCTGATGCCCACCACGGATGAGAGCGAGGTAAGGATTGAAGCTGAGATGGAGGTCGGCACCCGGCTGAATCTGCTTGATGAGAAATTCAAGGTTATCGAGCAGATAGTCAACGAGTCCGTCCCTGAAATCAAAAGTATGGTCACCAATGTTGGCGGAGCGAGATGGCACGGACAGGGCGGCCATACGGGCGATATTCAGATTGCTCTAAAGCCCCAGTCGCAGCGAGAACGGTCGAGCCAGCAGATAGCTGACGAACTGCGAGCCAAGCTCATCAATACACCTGGAGTGATTGCCCGCACTCGCGCCGGGGAGGGGCTGTTCATATTACGACTGGGCACTTCTTCAGGCGATAAGATACAGGTTGAAGTTCGCGGCCACGACCTTCAGACAGCCGATGCTCTGGCCAAGCAGGTCAAAGGAATCGTCGAATCTGTGGAAGGTGTAACAGATGCCAGAATCAGTCGAGAGGCGGGCACTCCGGAAGAGCTAATTCTCATAGACCGCCAGAAAGCCGCTGATATGAATCTGACCGTCTCGAAAATAGCAAATGCACTTCAGACGATTCTTTCAGGGACAGAGGCCGGCTACTATCGTCAGAGCGGCGACGAATATGTGATTCTTGTTAAGCTCAGAGACGCCGAGAAAATGGACCTCAGAGACATTCTTGACCTGACTATCACCAACTCACTTAATGAGCCGGTTATTCTTAGAAACGTCATAAACGTTGCACCGCGAAGCGGCCCCGTGCTGATTGAGCGAAAAAACCAGGAGCGTCTTGTCAGTGTAACGGCGGACATAAGCGGAAGAGATATGGGGTCGGTTCTCTCAGATATAGGCCGGCAGCTCAAAGACATCCCTACGCCATCCGATTTTACCCTCGGCTTCGGCGGCGATTACGAAGAACAGCAGAAGTCTTTTCGTGAACTCTTTCTAAGCTGCATCCTGGCGCTGATACTGGTCTATATGGTGATGGCCTGCCAGTATGAATCGCTGCGAGACCCATTCGTTGTAATGTTTTCGGTGCCGCTGGCCGCAATAGGCGTTATCCTTATTCTCTTTTTAACACGGACGACTTTCAATATTCAATCCTTCATTGGATGTATTATGCTGGAGGGTATTGTAGTCAACAATGCGATACTTCTGGTTGACCATACGAACTTACTGCGCCGCAGAGACCGGATGCCGATTCGTCAAGCCATAGAGGAGGCGGGTCGAAGGCGTCTTCGTCCAATACTAATGACAGCGCTGACCACCATTATCGGCCTGGTGCCTTTGGCTTTGGGGCTGGGCGAGGGCGGTGAGGCCCAGGCGCCAATGGCCAGAGTTGTTATAGGTGGTTTGCTTAGCTCGACGCTTATTACAATAGTGTTTGTGCCCGTGGTCTATTCGATATTTGAACGTCTTGGGCCGGGAACAATCGCCGACAGGAAAAACGTCGCGTAAAACAATTCAGGTTAATAACGGTTGACAAAGCGGTTATGGTCGGTAAAGAAAGCTCCATACTTTTGAGCGCAATATTGATTGTTGAGGTATTTTTGCTGTCCTCGTGTGTGTCTTTGGGCCCGGAACCATTCTCAAATTACATAGGACCCGATGCCAAAACCGCCGTAGCGGACACAAAGCTTGAACCTACCTGGCAAAAAAACGCAGATGCAAACAACGCAGCTTCTCCCCAAGGCCCTTTGAAGATTGGTATGAGGGAGGCGATTCTTTTGGCTATGGAGAATAACCGGTCGCTTACTGTTGAAAGAATGAACCCTCAGATAATTCGCACGTTTGAGCAAGAGGAGCTGGCAGTTTTTGACCCTGTTTTCGACGCCGAGGCATCCAACAGAAGAGCTATTTCCGACCGGCTTTCCCGCGCCGGCTCCGGTATCGAAAGCTCCACGGTGGATTCCGCCACCGGCCTGATTTCTCTTAGCAAATTGTTTCCCACAGGCACGACTGTTGCTCTTGAGGGAAGCTCAGGCTATACCGATTCATCCTTATATAGTGACACACTCGTTGCTAATCGTCTCGGGCTTACTGTTACTCAGGCCCTTCTGGAGGGGCTGGATATCGCCGCCAATCTCGCACGCGTGCATCAGGCCCGGCTTGACACGCTCATATCACAGTATGAGCTGCGAGGCTTTACCGAGATTCTTCTCGAAGAAGTCGAATCAAATTTCTGGGATTACGCCGTTGCCCAACGACAGATTGAAATCTACACTAACTCCTTAGACCTTGCTGAAAAGCAGATGGCTGAGATTCAGGAGCGAATCAATCTGGGAGACCTTGCCGAATCCGAACTGGCAGCCGCACAGGCCGAGGTCGCGCTCAGACGAGAGAACCTTATAAATGCTCGAAGCACCCTCGCAAAGGAACGTTTGGACCTGCTGCGGTTGCTGAATCCCGTTAGAAAGACGGCTTCCTTCTCTAACGGGGCAAACCAATCGCGGAGCATAGATTGGAACAGGGACATTATCCTGGAATACGACACTTCCCCGCCCAATATCAAACTCGATGATGTCGATAAGCATGTCGATGTTGCTCTAAAAATGCGTCCGGACTTGAACCAGGCACGCCTGCAAATACAACAGGGGGAGCTTGAGGTGGTTAAAACTAAAAACGGCCTTCTTCCTAAAATGGATGCTTTTATTTCATTCGGCAAGACGGGATACGCAGAGACGTTTAACAGGTCTTCAGAGAACGTCGGTGGTAATAGTTACGACGTTACTTTCGGCCTGATATTCCAGGAGTCCCTGCCAAATCGAGCAGCTCGTGCGCAGCACACCCGCGCCGTCATCACCAGGAAGCAGTTGCAGGAGGCGATGGAGAACCTCTCCCAGCTTGTGGAGGTCGATGTCCGCTCTGCATACATTGAGGTTACCGGCACCCGCGAGCAAATTGCAGCGACCGCTGCAACCCGCAATTTTCAGGAAGAAAAACTCCGTGCCGAGACCGAAAAATTCCGTGTGGGAAAATCCACCTCGCTGCTGGTCGGTCAGGCACAGCGGGACCTTGTCGCCAGTCAGATTGCCGAGATAGAAGCCCTCGCTAATTATCTAAAGGCCCTCGTCTCCCTTTACAGACTCGAAGGCTCGCTGCTGGAACGCCGGGGTATTGCCGGCCCAGGCCGTGAACCCGTCAAATTGTCTGATATGCCCGGGCATTAAACCAAAAGTATCGTTTATAATTAACAGGGATTATCTATGATTAAGCTGGGGTGTCTGCCGAGAGTGTGTCCTGTTACAAAGCTTCTTTGTAACGGGATGTGCGATTGTTTTAGGCGGACACGGACGAGGACCAGGGACATCATTAAGCGAGGCGGTATTTTGGCGGTGTTGTTGATATTGGCTCTTGGTGGGTGCTGGAGCGGGCCGGTGCAAGAGGGCAAAGCCGTCAAAACAACTCGCTTGACCAATCCGCTGGCGGTTCGCCTGTCCAACTACGGCCGGTTCCAGGAGGCAGCCTGGACACATCTGCCTTTGATAGGGCTGAATTATGTGTTCATCGATGTTCCCAGGCCCGAAGAATTGGCGCTCTTGAAACAGCGGCTGGCCCGGCATAACCTGGCGGCGCTGGTATTGCGAGGCGAAACCGACCTTGGCCGGCCCCGCTGCATAGACGAGCTGGCAGCCCAACTGGCTATCTGCGAAAAGATGGGTGTTAAGTATATGTTCCTCTCACCAAAACACACTGGGGTGCCGAAGGAGGCGGCGTATGAGCGATTGCGCCAAGCGGGCGAAATTGCCGGCAAGTTCGGTGTAACGATTGCCCTGGAAACCCATCCGGACCTGGGGACCAATGGAGATGTGCATCGTGAGACGATGAAACACGTCAATCATCCCAACATCCGCGTGAATTTCGACACCGGCAACATCACCTTTTACAACAAGGGGACCGATGCGGTCAAGGAGCTGAAGAAAGTCATCGACTATGTGGCCACCGTGGAATTGAAGGACCACGATGGGCAATATAAGAGCTGGAATTTCCCTGTGCTGGGCAAAGGAGTGGTGGATTTCCCCGGTGTCCTGCGGCTGCTCGAACGAAATGGTTTTCAGGGTCCTCTCACTATCGAAGTGGAGGGAGTCCAGGGCGTAGAGATGGACGAGTCTCAGACAAAAAGCTACATAGCCCGGTCCGTGGCGTATATCAAGCCGCTGGGCGAGTTCAAATGAAAAACTGAAAAATAACCTGTCGTAGTGCAGGTTTGCCCTGCACCGTCTGGTGCAGGGCGAAGCGAAGCTGTTCAGTATAGTGAGGTATAAAGTATGAACACGTGCAGAATGAACCTGTCCAGTGTCCTGATAAGTTTGCTGCTTGTATATGTCGGCTCTTCGGGCATCGAAGCTGCTGAGTCGGGATCCGGGTCTGGGTCACCGAAGCTGGTCGCACAAGCCTACAACTCCGGCTTTGAGCCGGCCCACGATACTTACAACGGTCTTTCCTGTGCAAGCGATGGAAAGATTTACTATGTGCTGAGCACGGAATCTTACGAAGTGGGAGCGCAGATGTTTGTTTTCGACCCTGCCACGCGGCTAATCAAGCACCTGGGTGACATAACCGAGGCCTGCGGCGAAAAAGGGCAGAAAACAATCGTCCAGGGCAAGAGCCATGTGCAATTTGCGGAATGCGGCGGCAAACTATATTTTGCCACGCACATCGGCTATTACAGCATCATCGATGGTATGGAGAAGATGGGCGTGCCGCCGGCGGGCTGGAAACCATACCCGGGTGGCCATCTGCTGGCATACGACATGGCCAGCGACAAGTTTGAGGACTTGGGTGTAGCGCCACATCGGGAGGGCATCCTGACAATGAATATGGATACGCAGCACGGCCGTATCTACGGGCTGACCTGGCCTACCGGCTACTTCTTCCGTTACGACATCACCACCAGAGAAATGAAAAACCTCGGCCCGACCTGCGAACAGGGCGAAAACGGCAAAGGCACTACATACCGCACAATCTGCCGGGCAATTGCCGTTGACCCTGGCGACGGCTCGGCTTACTTCACCGTCTCCACAGGCGATATCCTCCGCTGCCGCTGCGATAAAGACGCCATCGAGACAGTGGAAGGGGATGACCTGAAGAAGGACTACTTCGGGCTTTACGACCCCGCTTCTCCCGGCCACATGGGTTATAACTGGCGACAGGTGGTCTGGCATCCGGCGGAGAAAATGGTATATGGCGTCCACGGCAATTCGGGGTATCTGTTCCGCTTCGACCCCCGAGCGGTCAGCGTCGAGGTATTACAGCGTATTACCTCTGAGCCCTCGCAGCGAAGTGGTATGTTCGACCAGTTCAGCTATGGATATCTCGGCTTCACGTTGGGTCCTGACCAGCGCACCTTGTATTACCTCACTGGCGGGCCGATTTACGTCGAAGGGAAAAGATTAGCGGGCAAAGCGGCTACTGCTATGGGGGAATCCAAGGGTCTGGAGAACCTTCATCTGATTACCTACGATATCCCCACCGGCAAATACACCGACCACGGGGCCGTCTTTTTCCAGAATGGACAACGGCCGTTATATGTTAACTCAATCGCCGTTGGCAAGGACGGGACCGTCTATGCCCTGTCGAGAATTACAGATGGCGGGAAGACGCGAACCGATTTGATGGGCATCCCGCCGGTATTAAAATAAAAACCTGTCTCGCAGGAAGCCAACAAAAGCCCTGGCCATTGCGACCGGCGGACAGATACACCGTTTCGCCATTAGAGAACGCAGAGGTAGAAAGCTCATAACAGATGACGGACGACAGATGAAGGAGGAAAGACGGCAAACAAGATTTGAAATCCAAAGCACTAAATTCTAAATCCTAAACAAATCCAAATACTCGAAATTCAAAATTCAAAACAGACACTGACTAACACAGACCTGTCCTGCTTGCACTGAGCTTGTCGAAGTGAGCGAGGCGAATCCGAGTCGAAGGATTGACGCAGATTCACACAGATTTTATTTGACCACAAAAAGCCTGTCCTGCTTGCACTGAGCCTGTCGAAGTGAGCGAAGTCGAATGGCTGCGACGGGGGCTTTTTTTACCTGAATTATTTCAATGTAGAATATAATCAATGTCAAGAACCGTTATTTCTCCGCCACCGGTCAGGCACCCCTTATCCAGTGTCTGCGCACACTTATGACAGTTTATAATCGTTTTCTCGTCTCGGCTTAGGCACCGAGCCGTAGCCGGAAAGGTATTTCTTCTCTAATAAAGGCGGTATCAAATCGTAAAACTTCTTCTCACCCGGATATTTCCCTCTGTAGAACTCATACAGTCCCTTCGTTCCCTTTGCTGAATTGCAAATGCCGCAGGCCCATATCTGGTTATGAATCCCCTGAATCGTATCACAAATCTCGCACTCCTGCCGAATCCTCAGCGACTTCGGCACGATATGTTCCCAGTGCAAATTACTTTCCGCCCCGCAATATATGCACCGCTTCTCTGCCTCAACAAATTGTTTGTCTTCCCGCGTTATCTCCGACCACGATATTGCACCGCTCTTTAGTTCGCGAAACTTGTTTTTGATTAACCCGTAAGATTGTTTCTTCGCCTCTTTTCCATCCGCCGCCAACGCCGGACTATTAGATAAACAATCCTCTTTGCTGGAAGTTTTGTACTCGATTAGACTCGCCGGTGCAGATATAATAATCACTTATTTTGCAAAAGATGCGGCAAAACTATTAAAATAGCTCCGGCTCCACCGGGTTCGACTCGCGAGAATGGCGTTTGGGAGATACGTAGTATATAGGCACAAGATTTTTGAAAGGGCGAAATATGCAAAAGTACGAATCCAAGCTCTTTAGCGAAAGGGTAAATCTTCGCGTGGTCTTAGGAGCACTTGTGTTTGTTATCTTTGGCTTCTTTTGTTTAGTCTTTTCCGCACAAAATAAGTGGTGGACGGGTCAAGGAATCTGGGTGCCGATTTTTCAGAACTTAGGCGCGATATCCTTGGTTACCGTTGCGCTAACGTTCGGATGGGAACTGGTTGGAAAAAGAGCTTTTTTAGATGAGGTACTGGCAAAAGCCCAATTGTCCAGAGATATTAAATCTGCCGGTATTCTCCAAATTACCGATTCGTTTCACGATAAGAGTATTGACTGGACATCGTACATCAAAAAAGCAACTAACATCGACATTTTCTTCGCGTACGGTAAAACATGGCGAAACACTTACGCCCAAGAATTAGAGGCGGTAGCTCACAAAGATGATGCGCATATAAAGGTTGTTCTTCCTGACCCTGAGAATAAGGAAACTATTGTAGAGTTGGCGAGACGGTTCAGTTATGAGCAAGGTGATCTTATAAATCTCATTAAGGAAGCGGAAGAGTATTTCGAAAACTTGAAACCAAAGAATGGTTCTAAAGGTGCTACATTGGAAATCTGGTTTTTACCGGCGGCACCAACCTTCACATTTTACCGTTTTGACCACGTGGGAGTGCTTGCGCTATATACGCACCGAAAAAAGCGAACTGCTGTACCAACTTTTATATGTGAGCAAGGAGGTTCCTTATATAATTACATAAGGCAGGAGTTCGAAGCTATGACTTCCCCTAAAGAAGCCCTAGCAAGAAAGAAGTGTGTGTGACTGGATGGAAAGGACGTTCGAATGCAGAGTATCACTCTTAACGGAAAAAATGTTATAGTTCAACATGACGACTTGAGTGAAGAGCAAGTTCTTCAAGCTTCTAAGACGGGTGTGGTCTCATGGGATATTGAAACCTCGGGGCTTGATTGGTGCAAGGATACAATAGGCACCTGCCAGCTCGATATTGGACAAAAGGAAATAGTGATAGTTAAGGTTCATAGAAAAGTTCCCAAGCGATTGCGTCTTTTATTGGAAGACAAGAAAATTAAAAAGGTCTTCCATTATGCAATATTTGATATTAGATTCATGAGCTATCACTGGAATGTTGTACCACGAAATATTGAGTGCACAAAAACTGCTAGCAAACTGCTTGATCCAGAGAATAAAAGAAACCATAGCCTAAAATCTCTCTTGAAGCGTTATCTCGGAGTTCAGATTAGCAAGCATGTGAGAATGTCAGACTGGCTTTCTGAAGACCTAACGAGGGAACAGTTATTATATGCGGCAACGGACGTAATATATCTTTTGCGCCTTATAAGTAAGCTAGAAAATGAACTTGAAAAAAAAGGACTTATAGAACTCGCAAAAGCATGCTATGCCCATATTCCGATTCGTGCGCAGTTAGACATCAGAGGATATCCGGACATTTATAAATACTGAAGAGAGATGAAACAATACATATTTGCAAAGACTAACAGAGTTTCTTTAGTTCTTGCGTAAAATTCATCCTAATTGTCCGTCAAATACAATTACCGTCAAGAAAGTTAGTATTATGTCCCCAGTTTTCCAATCATCAATACTTAGTATCTACATAATATCCAAACCTTCCACCACATGGATATCCATTTTTGTCTTTATGTGGACGGAGATTGCTGTTGTATGTGCTTTTAGGAAATTTCTTTCCACAAAAACTGCATTGATACACATATTTAGGGCCTAACGAAGATTTCCCGAAGGCTTTGTTAGATATCCCAACAATACTCCTTCTTCTTGGTCTTGGAGCGCGTGCCGGCCTATTTGGGTCAAAAAGATATGGATTTTCAGGCATTTCTCCCGCTTTAGATAATTCTATAGGATATCTGGGCTCGTAACTCTCCTCAGTATTCTCTATAGACTCAATCCTTTCCGCAATAAAACATCTTATGCCAGGTGGACTTTCTCCCCCTATGCGGTTGTAGACATACAGATATTCCCGTTCTGTTCCGTCTTTTCTTTGAAGATATTTAAGCGAGTAGGGCTCGACCATCCTATCATATCCTTTATAACGAATTTTTAAGAGCGTCTGTGTGCGACCGGCTTTCATAATCGGTACTCTAAGTTCTGGTCCAAAGTATGCAAACCGCACATAGCCATTGTCGGAATAAATCTTGAAGAGACTATCCAAATCTGAAAGAAAAAGCGCGATAGCATCTTCTATCCGAAACATAAATTGCTTAGCACATATAATTGTCTTATCCCAACATTCTCTGAAATAATCGAAAGGTGTCTTGTGTAAAATGTTCTTTAAAACATGAGGGTTCCTTCCAAAAATAGTTTTCTGCACGAATGTTCTAACTATTTCTTCTTTATTCAAGCTTCCTCCCAAAAGCTTAATCGAGTAAACATAATCGAATAAATCTGGTGCGTGTTGTCTCTGAAGAAGACATTTCAATTTAGTTGCGATAATCTCCTCCAGTTTCATACAACGTATCACGCACATAACATCGCCAGCATCAGAATATGGATGGATTAAATTAACTTTCTGGATCGGTAGTAAAACTTTGTCAAAACGAGTAATATCCATAGAAATCTTAATTTTGATGTGTTCAGCATTACCGTAAAAATCTTTAAAATATATCAGAGCCTCGTAAACACGCAATCCCGGTATTGGCACATCAGTAGCCGTGAACTTCTCTTTGATTTTATTATCCTTTTTTACGAAAAGAACCCCAGCCTTTTCCTGAATGAAATCACACACTCTATTGATTTCATTGAGTAGAACATTCTGATCTATATCTTCTGGAATTCCAAAATCCAAATCTGCTGAGAAACGAGTGTTTTCAAAGTAGCCTTTACGGAGAGCATTGCCTCCTTTTAAAAAGATTATTTCCTTTAGATCGCTAACGGTAAAAATTCCAAATATTAACCATCCGAAGACATAGTCTCTTTCTACGTTTGCGGTATGAATTTCAAATTCACGCGATTTTGCCTCTATTTCAGCTCTGGTAATCATATATTATTGGAAATCTGAAAAAATGGGGATACCGTACCTATTTTCATTACAATACAAAAGTTTACCCGCTGTCTTTGTGGCGGGCCGCATCCCGGCCTACACTAATACTTCACGCCATAGACTATCAAACAAACCGCAAAAACCAACATAAAAACCGCAACAATCCCCACCCAACCTATACTCCTGTACTCCTATGCTTGAAATATGACTTCACCGCCGGCTGGTAACATCCAGCCGAGGGGCAAAGCCGAAAAGCTGACCGCAGATACCCGTATCGAGGACAGATTCGGCTATGACCTGTAAGGCGTTTTTCAAACGCCTGAGGCGAAGTCCCTTTGTGAATTTTGTGCCTTTTTGTGGCTAAAATCCGTGTCAATCTGTGTAATCCGTGGTTAATATCTTAGTGCTTTTTTGTGGCCAAAATTCGCCGTGTTTATCTGTGCAAATCCGTGTCTGAAAAAATTTGTGTCTATTCGTGTGAATTCGTGGTTAAATATTTTATAGATTTTTGTTGAATAAAAGGCATAATTTGGTATAATACGCCACAGTTTACCAGCAGGTAAACGCAACCCGCCCCGTGGGGCAAGGTCTTCAGGGTTAGCAAACCTAAGTCAAAAATAATCGTTAATTACTATTAACTATCAATTATACGGCGACTAACGACTAATGACTGTTGACTAAATTATGGCTACCGAAACACAAATCCTTTCCAATCTTATAGATTTGCGCTATGCGCAAGGCGCAATACGAGCGACGAGCGACGAAAGACGAATAAATGCAAAACAAACCCAATTTCCGAAAAAGTCAAATGTTTGTAACCTTAGTAGTAACAGCAAATTGCAGCGAAAAATGGACAATGGACACTTGGTCAAAACAAACCCAATCAAACCCAATTTCCGAAGAGTCAAAAATGAGTTTAACCCATTATATGATAAGGGAATATGAAAATAAATCAGGACTTTTGACAATGCAAAAACAAACCCAATCAAACCCAATTGCAAACCAACCACCCCATTTTTCAAAATTTCCCCCAAAACCCTCTTATTTCTCAATTTTTTTCTCTTTTTTTCCCCTTTTTCTTTTTTCCGCCGGAGTTTACCCCGCACTACGATGGGGGGCGGGAATGACAAAAAGAAAAACCCTGCCATAAATGGCAGGGCTAAACACAAGAGAAGAAGAATCCTATTGTTCGGTTTTCTTTTCGAGGATTGTTCGGGAAGCCGTGGGGCCGAGGATAAAATCAAGGCGATGGGCAAGCCAGCGAGAATCGTTATCAAAGCCAAAATTCTTGTAAAAGCGATAAAGATTTTTATAGCGAATAGTGACATCGAAGCCGACACTATGGTGCAGCTTGCGCAGGCAAACCGGGCAAAGATAAAGAGGCCGAGAGTCACTTTCTTTGAGGTGGTTGGAGCCATTCATAACACATCTAAAGAATATGCAATGCTGCAGGCCGAACATATGGCCGGTCTCGTGAACAAGGACTTTGCAGCTTCGCCGCAGGATGAGCTTTTCGTAATCTTTTCCGCGTTTATCGCCATAAAAGGCGGGGTCGTAGCGGGCGAAACTATAGACGCCGACCCGCTCCCGAAGCGAGGCCTGGCCAAAAACGAAATTCCACGATGGCTCAGGATAAAGGTCTTCCATAGTAATTGCCAGAAGACAGAAGGCATCTGCGGGGAGATTGTCCTTGAGGATAGTCAGCACATCGGTCGTCAAGATTTGGCGGTTCTTTGTATAGTTGTTGATGCGTGTTGTGATGTTTTTTTCGCTGAGGCTCAAAGTCGGAAGCACCTCCACCGGCATAGCAAAATAGGAGCCTGCGTATTCTTTCAGGACATCTGTTAAGGGGATTTGGCCTTTTGGAAATTCGCCGAGCGGCTGCAGGTAGATTTTTTTACGGGTTTTGTCAGGGCGGTTCGGTTTTGACTTTACGAATTCATCAAAGGTCTGGCCGGGTTCATAGTGCACAGCCAGCCAGTCGCCGGGATGAGGAGCAGGGATAGGCTCAAAATCATCGGCTGGCTCCAGCGTCTTACGCAGGATTTCTTCGAGACCTTCGGTTTTTCCGATGGCCTTGAGTCTTTCTTCGGCAGTGGGCGGGTTGAAATTCATTGGTGAAGTCATCTCAAAAATTGCAAAAAGTGAGATTGAAAAAAAGAGAAATTTCATATTTTCAAATTCGAGGCATCTTTAGATTTGTCCGCTAGAAAAAGTGCAGATAAAATTACACATTTTGACATTCTATGAAATATGCGGATTAAAAAGAACCTCTTTTTTTTACAATTTTTTTCGGCCGGGTTTGCCGTATGCCAATTCTTGTTTTACGTTTAGTTTTTGCTGGAATCTCTTTGATTTGTAAGGCTGCTGCCGGGGGCTTCTGTGGAATAAGTTTTTCCTCTATCTGCTGTCCCAGCCGTAATAAGGCGTTTTTACATACTTGCTTGGTATGAATGTCACCATCTCGTAGGCCTTGCCTGAGAAGCTGCAGAGCCATTTTCTTCATCCTGCCTCGCATTTTTCTGAGGCCATAAGCAGCAGCGTTTCTAATTTTTATAGGAAAGCGGCTAAACAAGGCCTCCTGTAAGATTTCTAAGCCATCCTCCTGCATCCAGGATAGGCAAAAAGCTGCCTGCCGTCGAGTTGATGGATTAGACGAATGCAATTGCTCACGCAGCCTCTCAAGAAGCTTTACTGCTGCTTCATCCTTCTCTCGACCTGACGGTTTTCTCCTTACCAACTGCATAAACACAATCCTCCCCGTACGAAAAAGTTACGTACAGCTCGTTAAATATGGTTTGTTTGCGATACAATCGCTAAAAGACATTGAAGTGCGATGTTTTTCTCCCAATGCCATACGAGGCCAGCAAACAATCCCTTGTTCATTAATGAGGTGGGAGCTTACCAGTGGGAATGCTGAGCTCCCGAACATTCGCATCCTGCGTTTTTCCTCCTCTGCTCCTTCTCTTTGTTACATAAGCCGCCTGCTTCCCTGAGCCAAATTTTGCAGGCGACAAATATACAAACGAAAAATTAACAGCTACAACAAAAGGTGAAGGTTGTAAATTATTTAGATTGATTATTTAACCTTCCACCCGTTTGTCTCGACACCGCGGAAGAGAAAGCTTCCATAGCCGATACTCAGAGCGTTACTACGTGGGAAATTTTAATATAGCGTAGAAGATTGTCAAACAATTTCTGAAGAAAAATAATAACGCCTGCCTGATGTTACGACAGCCGAGGTAACTAAAAAGAAGCGACAGTGGAATTACGCCTATAAGTAGTAAATGTGCTACATAGCATTTGTTATCTGCGACAAAGTGCATGACCGTAATTTTGCCCATAATCTACTGAGTCACATTCGATAGTAAAGTTCGATGAAGTGGGGCATTAAGAAAAGTTCTATAATCATTGTGACAGTAATTGGGGCAAGCGGGCTTATATGGCCTTGTTTTTCGGCCTTGCCTGTTTCTTATCCTGCCGCAAAATTTGAAGACAGATTCGATAAACCGGGCAGGGTGATTTTGGGTGGGCAATAAAAAAGGAGACACGGGTGATTTAGAAAGCAATCACCGTCACCCTGCCTCCCTGTTGCTAAGTGCCTTTGCAATACATAAATTATGTCTTACGGCGAAACCGCCTGGTTGCACCTGCAACAATTATATTATAAAGGAAATCACAATATATATCAAGCAAATTCTTGCAATATTAGTGTTCTACAGCGCAACTAACCGAGTTCAGTATAAGTGTAACTTATTTCTTTATATGGACTTAAATTCTAAATCCTAATATCTAAACTCTAAACAAATTCAAATGTCCAAAACTCAAAATTCAAAACAACAGTTCCGAGCAACTTGTATAGACCGTTTTGGTCATTTGGATTTAGAAATTTGAATTTATTTAGGATTTAGAATTTAGTGTTTAGTATTTTGACCATATCATTGCCCAAAAGGTTTATTTGCGCTGTAGTGTAGTGTTTAAGGCGTTTGTTAGCTCACAGAAGTGTGTGCTAAATCAAGGTGAGGGCGAAAGTTACGAAGATATTCATACAGTCAAAGAAGGCAAACCATTAAATCTTGGCGGTGATTCGCCTTGCTTTTGAGGGAATGGCCTGAATAGCTGCTTTTATTCTCTCTCCGGCGGCCTGGGTTTTACGGCGAAGCCTATCTGTAGGGGTGGTTCCTATTGAACGCAATTTTGCGTACCTGGCTTCCAGAAGGTTATCGATATTTGTCCGCTTCAGGTCTCGCAGCGTCCTTACAATGTATTGCTCGACATTGAAAATAGTGTCGTGGACATTGCGGTGTGCACCACCAAGCGGCTCAGGGATTACCACATCAACTAAGCCGAGCTTCAACAAATCTTTGCTGGTTAATTTGAGGGCCTCAGCAGCTTCGGGTGCCTGCGTGCCATCGCGCCACAAGATTGCGGCACAGCCTTCGGGCGATATTACTGAATAATATGCGAATTCAAGTATAGCCAGTCTATCGCCGACACCTATACCGAGGGCACCACCTGAGCCGCCTTCTGCGATGACGATACAAATTATCGGCACTCTCAAGCGTGACATTTCGGTAAGATTAACGGCTATTGCCTGGGCCTGGCCACGTTCTTCGGCACCTACGCCAGGATAGGCCCCGGGCGTGTCGATAAGCGTAACGACGGGAATGCCAAACTTCTCGGCAAATTTCATTTTGGCTAAGGCCTTACGGTAGCCTTCCGGATTGGGACAGCCGAAATTGCAAGCGATTCTTTCCTTTGTGTTTTTGCCCTTGTTCTGGCCAATAACCAGGACTTTTTCTGTGCCAATCTGGCCTAATCCTGTTATGATTGCCCTGTCATCGCCGAAGCACCTATCGCCGTGCAATTCGCAAAAGTCCTTCACCATTAAGTTAAGATAGTCGGTAAGCACGGGCCTATTAGGGTGACGAGCCACCTGAACTGTCTGCCAGGCAGTTAGATTTGAATAGATTCGTTTCATCTCAGCGACCTGCTGTTTCTGAAGCTGGCGAATCTCGGTGGAGTAATCAATGCCTTTGATGGAACTGAGCTTTCGAAGCTCGTTTATCTGGCGGTCGAGGCCAATTACCTTCTCTTCAAACTCAAGATACTCTGCGCCACTAATTGTGGTGTTAATATTGGCCATATCAGTCATCAGAACATTTCGGTCAGGCATACGAACAAAGACCCTAATCGGTCAGAGCTATCTGGAATGCTCATAAAAAGGGCTGCCCACAAACAGTGGGCACGCTACTATGTTTGCTATATCCGTTAGCTCTCTTATCAAGTATAAAATATTAACATTTTGCCGGCATAAATCAAAGAAAAAAATTGACATAATAACTGCTATGGAGTAGTTTTTAATGGGAGGCGTTTGTAGTTTCATAAGGTCTTGAATTTGAAGGACTTAAGACAGATAACAATTTTGGGACTGGGGCTTTTAGGCGGCTCAATCGGTTTAGCGGCCTTACGCTGTTTCCCCGGGATGAGGGTAATTGGCCATACACACCGCGCAAGGACACGAGCTAAAGCAAGGCAACTTGGGGTGGCAACAGAAATCGTTGATGATATAGCCAAGAGCGTTTTCGGGGCCGACATCGTTATACTGGCCACTCCTATATCAACATTTGAGAGAATCCTCAGTGAGACCGCTGGTGCATTGCCAGGCGGCTGCATTGTTACAGATGTTGGGTCAACAAAGGTTTGGCCTCACCAATGTGCAACGAGAACATTGCCAAAGAATGTCTATTATGTTGGGTCTCACCCAATCGCCGGATCAGAACAAAGGGGCGTTGAATTTGCCAGAGACGACTTGTTTGACCGGGCGCTTTGCATCCTGACAACGACAAAAAAAACAAATCGCCAGGCAGTGCAGGTTCTCAAGAAGTTCTGGGCCAAACTTGGCTGCTTTGTGAAATTGATGAGGCCGGCAGAACATGATAGAATCTTTGCATACGTAAGTCACTTGCCGCATATAACAGCAGCATCGCTGATAAATGCCAATAATAGTGAGGAATTAAAATTTGCAGGCAAAGGTTTTATAGATACATCGAGAATTGCATCGGGACCGGAAAATATATGGGCTGACGTTCTGATGACAAACGCAAGTAACGTTGCCAGAGGAATTGATAGAATTACAAAGGAATTGGCCGGCATAAGAAGGGCAATTACAAGTAAAGATAAGAAACAAATCGAAGCTATCCTGAAGGCGGCAAGGAGAAAACGGGCCGCACTAATAGATTACAAAATGAAAAGGAGGGAATTGATACCGTGAAGTAATATGCAATGTAGTTTAAGAGAATTGCCATTTTACATCATTGGATTTCCACAGATATGACATTATGAAATCAGGAAGACAAACAAACAGAAGAACTTTCAACGCAGAGGTAGAATATACCCGACACTTCAGGACAGTGCTGAAAGAACGTGCAATACCAGTATCGGTGATTAAGCTGGCATTGACTAACCCAAAAAAAGTTGAAGAATATCCTGATGGAACGAAACATTATTTGCGGCGAATACCACAACGTGGTAACCGATGGCTGCGAGTAATTATTAATATTAAAGCAACACCCAACAGGGCAGTTACCGCGTTTTTCGATCGAAGATTGAGAGGTGAATAAATGAGACTAAAAGTTGACAAGCAAAACGATGCTCTTTATTTCCGGCTTGATGAAAGTAAAATTGTCGAATCCGAAGAAGTTCGTCCCGGTGTTATACTCGACTTTGATAAAAAAGGGCGCGTTGTGGGAGTTGAGTTTCTTGGAATTACGTCGCGAGCCAGCGAATATGAGCTATCATCACTACAATTTCAAACGATGTAAAAGATTTTCAAAGGTGTTTGAATAATGGAGAAACAAACCTAACGATTTTCAAGGATGAGCGATATCTGCATTTCTAATTGTATGCGCTATACATCCTTGATGCTAAAGGATTGAATAACATATAGTGTTAGTTATTTGCCAAATAGCACCATCCAGGAAATGGAGGCAATAGAGTGAAGCAGTGGAGGTTTGAGGTATTTAATCGCCGGGGATTTTCCGACGTGCAGGGCAAGAGCGTTCTGGAAGACATAAGAGAACTTGGTATCCGCACGGTCGAAGCAGTTCAGTCAGCTAAGGTCTTTCTGATTGAGGCGGACTTCGACAAAGATTTTGCCGAGCATGTGGCAAAAGAGCTTCTGAGCGACCCTGTATGCGAGGAGTATTATACAGGCAGGAGCGGTGCGCCGGCGGGGCTGGCAAAAGCAACGCTAATCGAGGTGCACCTTAAAAGCGGCGTTACCGACCCGGTGGCCGAATCAGTTATGACAGCAATTGCAGATATGGGCGGCAAGGCCAATAATGTCAGAACGGCACGGAAGTATGTGCTGCTGGGGGACATTACACCCAGACAAACAGATTTAATAGCAAGGAAAATTTTAGCAAACGACTGTATCGAAGTATTTTTAGTCGGCAACGAAACTGAGCCGCCGAATCCGCATCTGAAACCATACGAATTAAAGATAACCCACTGGCCCATACGCGAGCTTGATGATGAGGGGCTGGTAGCTTTGAGCAAGAAGCGAGATTTATTTTTGAATCTGGTCGAGATGCAGACGATTCAAAAATACTACAGAGAGCTTGATAGAGAGCCTACCGATGTCGAGCTGGAGACATTAGCTCAGACCTGGAGTGAGCACTGTGTGCACAAAACGCTTAAAAGCTCCGTAGATATGTCGGTTGATGGCAAACATATACATTTTGACAATTTACTAAAAGATACGGTTTTCAAGGCAACCAAAGAACTTAATAAAAAATGGTGTATATCCGTCTTTTCCGATAATGCCGGCGTAGTGGAATTTGACGCGGATTCAGCGGTTTGTTTTAAGGTCGAGACACACAACCGGCCATCTGCACTGGACCCTTACGGCGGTGCAACTACCGGCATTGGCGGAGTAATTCGAGACCCGATGGGGACAGGGCTGGGTGCAAGACCCATCGCCAACACGGATATATTCTGTTTTGGGCCGCCCGATAAGAAACACGATGAGCTTCCCAAAGGAGTTTTACACCCGCGAAGGATTATGAAAGGCGTAGTGGCGGGAGTGCGTGATTACGGCAACAGGATGGGAATACCAACGGTCAATGGGGCAATTTACTTTGATGAAAGATATTTAGGCAATCCAATAGTTTATTGCGGCAACATCGGCATCATCGACAGAAAGAAATGTTTCAAAAATCCACAGAGCGACAATTTGATTGTTGTCGTTGGAGGCAAAACAGGTAGAGATGGGATACACGGAGCGACATTTTCGAGCGGCGAGATAACTCACGAATACGAAACAATCTTTTCGCACGCCGTCCAGATTGGCAATGCAATAACAGAAAAGAAGATGCTCGATGTATTGCTTGCGGCAAACCAGGCCGGTTTATATGAGGCGCTTACAGACTGCGGGGCCGGCGGTCTGAGCAGCGCTGTGGGAGAGATGGGCAAAAACTTAGGCGCAGAGGTCGAATTAGAGAATGTCCCCTTAAAATATGCCGGACTTAACTATGCTGAAATCTGGATTAGTGAAGCGCAGGAGAGGATGGTTTTAGCGGTCAAACCCGAAAACCTCACAGCGATAAAAAGAATCTTCGATAGCGAAAACGTTGAATCGACGGTGATAGGCAAATTCACCAGCGATAGAAAGCTGCGGCTGCGATACAATGGACAATTAGTAGGCGAGCTGGATATGGAGTTTCTGCATGAAGGCGTGCCTAAATATTCTCGCAAAGCGGTCTGGGATGCGCCTAAAATCAGTGAGCCGAGCATAGCTGAAAAAGATAATTATAATGACGAGCTTTTGCGGATTCTTTCATCTTACAATGTCGCCAGCAAAGAATGGGTCATCCGTCAATACGACCATGAGGTTCAGGGCACATCGGTAATTAAACCTCTGACGGGTATCACCAACGATGGGCCGAGCGATGGGGCTGTGATAAGGCCAAAGTATAACTCGGACAAAGGCCTTGCGATTAGCTGCGGGATGAATCCGCTATATGGTGACATTGACCCATACTGGATGGCGCTATCAGGGATTGATGAAGCGGTCAGGAATATAGTGTGCGTGGGTGGGCGATTCGATAGGATTGCCCTACTGGATAATTTTAGCTGGGGTAACTGCACAAAGCCCGAAACATTTGGCGCATTAGTGCGAGCGGCTCAGGCGTGCTATGATGGGTCGATTGCTTTCGAGGCACCATTTATTTCGGGCAAGGATTCATTGAATAACGAATTTGCGTGCGAGGATGGGACAACAATTTGTATTCCACCAACACTTTTGATAAGTGCGATATCGACAGTTGATGATGTCAATAAGTGCGTAACGATGGATGCCAAGAGGGCATCTAATCTACTGTTTATTGTGGGTGAAACGAAAAATGAATTAGGCGGCTCGCACTATTACAAAACTAACAGTTTCCTCGGGGTCAATGTTCCGAAGGTTGACGTCAAAACGGCCCCGAAAATTGCTCAAAGGATTTCTACGGCGATAGCAGAAGGTCTTGTTGTCAGCTGCCATGATTGCTCCGAGGGCGGCTTGGCTGTTGCACTTGCGGAGATGGCGTTTGCGGGAGGGCTGGGTATAGAAGCAGACCTGCGAGGGCTGCCAAAAAGCAAAGACTGCTGGCGGGTGGATACACAACTATTTAGCGAATCCAATTCGCGCTATATTGTGGAGGTAGAGCCGGAGAAATACGGTGCGTTTGTAAAGCTGATGCTCAACTTGCCATTTGGACAAATCGGAAAGGTAACAGAGGAGAAAACGCTTATCATAAAAGCAGAAAATGGCAAAACAGCTATCGAAACAAACATAGCTTCGTTAAAACAGGCCTGGCAGAAGGCGCTTGACTGGTAGTCGGGAAAAGAACGAAATACGAAGCACGAAATACGAAACAAATTCAAATGATAAAAGCACGAAATTCCAAACTTAATAAGTATGAATAAGTGAAGAGTGAAAAGGTAAGAAATGGCACAGGTTAGGGCGGTAGTATTGCGGGCGGCGGGGATAAATTGCGATATGGAGACCGAGTATGCGCTCCAGTTGGCGGGGGCGAAGGCGGAACGAGTGCATATAAACAGATTGATTGAAAATAAAAACGCACTTGACCAATACCAGATAATTGTTTTTCCCGGCGGATTCAGCTACGGCGATGACGTCGCTGCGGGGAAGATTCTGGCAAATCAAGTTGTGCATCATCTTTATGAGCCGGTGCAGAAATTCATCGAGGACGGCAAATTGGTTCTCGGGATTTGTAACGGGTTCCAGGCGCTGGTTAAAGCGGGAATTCTGCCTGGTTTTGAAGAAAGAATAGCCACAGAGGACACAGAAAACACAGAGAAATCCAAAATCTTTGCAGGCACAGAGAGCACAGAGGTAAAAGAGAAAAATAAAGCGTCAAAGATTACGGGGCAGACAGTAACAATAACTTATAACGATAGCGGCAAGTTTGAGGACAGGTGGGTGTATCTGGCTCCGCAGACAGACAGGTGTATTTTTATCGAAAAAGGCAGACAAATATATCTGCCAGTTGCGCACGGCGAAGGTAAGGTCGTTACTAAAAATGCAAATGTGCTGGAGAAACTAAAAGCCGAAGGATACGTTGCATTTAATTATGTTGACGAAAACGGCAAAGAAGGCGACTATCCTGTCAATCCAAATGGGTCGGTGGATTCGATAGCAGGATTGACGGACGCAACAGGGCGGGTCTTGGGACTGATGCCGCATCCGGAAAGGTTCGTTCGGCTGACACAGCATCCGCACTGGCCTCGCCTGAAAAAGAGGCAGGATGGCGATGGGATGACGATATTTAATAACGCGGTCAGATATATACAGCAGAACGTTTAGCTGCATACGTGGAATGCAACCCGAAGAATAAAAGATGAAGGAGTGCGATATTGAAGCAATGTTACCATCCCGCTTAAAAAAAACTTTTGCGGCTGCCTTAATTATTATTTGCTTTTTGCATACAACGTTGGCTGCACAATCGAGAGAAGAAAGAGGGATTTTGCGTGCCGGGATTGCAAAAGTGGATATAACACCACAGAAGCACGTTAAGCTATCAGGTTATGCCAGCAGGACAGGATATTCCGAAGGCGTTCACGACCCGTTATCTGCGAGAGTAATTGTATTTGAAAATAATGGTAAGCGGGTTGTGCTGGTTTCAACAGACATTATCGGCTTCTACGATGGGACGGCTGATTACCTGCGGAAAGCCATTTTAGAGGAACTCAAATTAGAGCCATCTGAGTTATTTCTTTGCGGGACGCATACACATAGCGCCCCAACTTTAGCGATAGATAAGGAGAAAGGCGACCCTAATAATCTCGAATATACGGAAACTCTAAAGAATAAGCTGATAGAGGCGATTCGCCAGGCATCCGGCAATACAAGTCCTGTTCAGATAGGCGTGGGGACAGGTTACTGCCCGGTTGGCGCAAATAGGCGGGAGCTGAAATTTGATGGTTCCGGAGGCAGCTCAATACAACTTGGACGCAATCCATACGGGACAACAGATAAAGAAGTTCTGATTGCAAAAGTCGCAAAACCTGATGGCAAGGCGATAGCAGCGCTGTTTGATTATGCGACACATTCGACCTGTCTGGGTCCAAGAAATTATACAATTAGCGGGGATGTGATGGGGCTGGCAGAACAATTTGTAGAGAAGATTCTGGGTGAAAACATAATTGCTCCCGGTTTTGCGGGGACATCAGGTGACATCGACCCGTGGTTTCGGGTGCTGCCGGGATTTAATACTGAAGATGGATGGGTTCCTGAGCCGGTGCTGTTGGGCACGATTTTAGGCGAGGAAGTGGTTCATACTTTTCGAGGTATCTCAAATATGTCGGCTGGCGGAGAAATCAAAACGGCTTTTATGACACTTGAGCTCCCGGGTAAGCCGTTGAATGAAGTTGCTGCAAAGAAGGATAGTCCCCCTGTTCACCTAAATCTTACAGTTGCGAAGATTGGAGAGATTGGTTTTGTAGGAATCGGCTGTGAGGTGCTGACTGAAATCGGGATGAAGATTAAGGCGGGTTCGCCATATAAGCGGACGTTTGTGATTACACATTGCAACGGGGCGGCCGGCTATCTTCCGCCAGCACATCTTTATGTTGAGGGCGGGTATGAGATTAGAAGCAGTCCATTCGCACCAGAGGCGGCTGATATGATTGTGAAAAAGGCGGTCAAGATGCTTCACGAACTTTAATTTGGCCACAGAGACCACAGTCATCGGGACTCCTTACGGAGAGAGCGCAGAGTTCTTAAATTTTTAACCACAGCTTGCGCTGATTACACGGAAAAGAGCGTAAAATCCTAAATTCTCCCGTAATGGATGGCTGACGCCATAAGCACTAAACCCTAAACAAATCCGCCAGAGGCGGACAAAGTTCAAAAAACAACCACAGAACCTGTCTTGAGCGGCCTGTGGTGAGCAAGGTCGAACCAAGTCGAAAGAGCCGAAGGATTCTCTTGCTCAGATTTATCCGCCGTGGCGGAATTCACCGGAACACACCGTTTCAGGAGCGACGCGTCAGCGGCGTCCCACTCGAGCCGGATGTTATAGTTTTATCGCGACAAGTCAGCCAATAGCGAATCCGTGAAAGCAATGACATTCACTGTGGCTACAGCAATCTGATCCACGACAACTTTCGTAAGATAGCTCGCCACTAACTTGCTTCTAAATGCGTCCGCAAATGTATATCTGTAACGAAGAATGGAATTGTCGCCACTACTTGCTCTCACTGTCAATTCATGTTCATTTTTGATCTCGGCAAGTAACGAACCTATTCTGTTTTGATCGGCCTTGGCAAAATCATAATGAAATATGACGTCACGGATAGGCTTAAGCGTTCCTCTTGTCAAAGAATCGTCCTGAAAAGGCATCAGGTCTCCTTTGAGATGTTGAAGTAAGTCTTCCGTCGTTTGAGAGAAATGCTTTCTGAACGGAAGGTTATCAATCTTCATGAAGATTTTGGCAACTTCACGCAAAATGGATAGCGAGGCTGGAAAGTGGTAGCTTGCTTCCTCAACTTCGCTGTTGTCGATAAGCGTGCGATGCCACGCTATGTCATGTGAGGCCAAGCAGAGACCAAGGACACACAGCGAGCATTCAGTATCCAACTGTTGAAACACATTCTTTGCGAAGCCACTTTCATACGGAGAGGTCATTTTTTAGCAACCCTCTAACAATGATTATACAGACTGCATAAACCCGTTTACAGTACCGCCATGACAGTATTGATGCAATCCACAAAACTGTATTCTGTTTCCTGTTCATAATCACAATCTCCCTATCTGGCTAACGAGCCAAAACGAATAGATACAGATACAATGCGACCGTTACTATGAGCCAAACCACAATTATCCACCACCGAGACATTCGCCTTTCCGCTAATAACAACTCAAGTTCGTATGCCAATTCTCGGTCTTCTATTTTTTTAATTTCTCTTTTGAGTTGTGCTTGATTTGGTTCGGCTCTTGTCCGCACGTAGCCTGATAGCTGTTCAAAAAGATATTGAATAATAACTACAACCAATAGACCGCAACCACCACATAAACCAAAGAATAATACTAAATGACCTAAGATAATTAAAATCCATCCCATATTCACCGTACCATTTTAACGCTTGCCGACAGACGAATCTGTTTCCATTTTTTTCCTTAAGCTAACAATGATTATACAGTTTTATACGCCTTTTACCTGTCTTTTACCCGCCTCTGGCGGACTGGCGGACTGTCATACTGTATAAAACTGGCAACCTTGTCCCCGCATGCCTCTGGCGGGGAACAGACGGTTTACGCCAAAGGCGTATAAATCTGCCTGCCAAGCCCAAACAAGCAGGCACCCTGCCTTACACTTTCAAACTAAAAACCCGGTGAAAACCCCCATCCTTTCTAAAAATATCTATCTTTTATTTTCACTCCAATAACCACAACCAAAATCACAACAACCGCACCAACAATAAGTATCCACCTCAAAGTGCTCATTAAAAGCATATTAAGACTCCTTTTGCACCGAACAATGGTTATACAGTCTATATAAAACGGGAAACAATATCCGTCGCTCGTCCATCGTAGGTAGTATGTCGTATTTAGTAAACAATAAATCCCAACTTTCGTCTTTCATCAAATCTCTTGCGTTTGGACAAATTACGTCCTTTCGCCCCTTCCGGCTGCGCCGGAAGTTTGTTTGGACTGGTTTTTTATGCCAACAATTTCTTTAGCCAGGATGCTTGCTGCGCCGAAGGCAAACATCGCAAAGGCTATCAGCATCGGGCCGAAGAAGAAAACAACGGCAGCACCAATTGCACAACCGGCTAAAGGCCACAGCACAATATCGCGGAGTTTGCTTTTTCTTGTGCCAGGCAGCAATTCAAATATTGCAACCCCGGATGTAAAGCCGGCGCCGGTTACTACAGGGGCCGACAGCCAACAAAGAGCTTTTGCAAACAAAGGGCCTGACTTAAGTACCGGAATGGCAACTGCCATCCAGCCTACATAAAAAATACCGGCAAAAGCGACAGAGATTATAACCCTAACGAACAAACCAAATAAGCATTTAAGATTCATAATACACGCTTTTTTCTAATCGGCCACCCGGCTTGCCACATCCCGGCTTATACAGACGGCATAAACTCCGGTCAAAACCCATCGACCGGCAGGTCGCCCTGAGCCAAGTCGAAGGGTCGAGGGCTTCTCTTATGTACTGAAACCATTGGTCAGAGCTTTTTCAATAAGGC
>CAYWXK010000008.1:0-104061 GCA_964462515.1 uncultured Pirellulales bacterium | reverse complement strand
GGCCGCCGACAAAGACCTGGCCGCTTATCGCAGCGGCGGTGAAAAGAATGGAGCTTGCAATAACAGCGACACCGGCAGAAAGGCCGTCCATATTGTCGAGAAAGTTAAAGGCGTTAATAATCAAGACTATCCATATCGCTGAAAGGACACTTGTAATTATTTTGTTTTCAATAAAAAACTCAACCCTTACGTCTCCTAAGTAAACGGCGGTTATTGCCACGGCGAACTGAACGGACAGTTTGATAAATGGGCCAAGAGGTTTTTTGTCATCCCATAAGCCGAGCAAAAACAGGATAAGAGCGCTTAATAATATAATCAAAAGCTCGCTGATTTTGCCTGTGAAATCAGCAAGGTAGATATTGGCCATCCGAGCAAGTGAATCAAACCGGCCAGGCACAAATCGTATTGCAGCCGTTGCGCCAAGAATGAAAACTAATAGCGTTACAAAAATTGCGATGCCTCCGCCCAGAGGGACAGTTCTGGTGGAGAATCGGTCTTTGGCGGGATGCGAAACAAATCCTGCTCGCAGGGCGATAGTTTTTACCAGGCCGGTTAGCATCAGTGACATCAAAAATGAACCAGTCAGAAGAGCTATTGCTGATATAGTTAGTGTTTGAATTGTGGACACTCCTTTTGTGTTTCAAAAAAGTTTATTTTTGTTTGGTTTTTCTTAACTGCTCGACCAATCGGGTTCTGACCTTGTCGAAAAAATCGAAGTAGCACTGCTGCCTGTAATCCGGATAGGTATAATCGAACGGCTGCCAGCGGCCCTTATCGAAAACCAACGTTACCTCGGCATATATTTTTTTGCCGATATATATACGATGCGAATAGTTTTTTGTTGTTGCCAGGACCAGCTTTGAGGATTCGATGATACCCGGGTCCAGATTTACCGGCCTGGGCAAAGGCAAGGCCAAAGTTTTAGCCAGTTTCCGTTCGAGCTTGTTTGTTATGTGTTTGACTTTAGCTAATTTCCCCGGGTCGATAAGTCTTTCAATACTGACAAATTGTCTGAAGATACGTGGGCCTGTCTGGTCTTTGTAATAGTCGGTTTTATCAAACGGCCATACATCGCTCACAAAATCAGCCTTGCCAAACTTATCTGTTAATGCCTCTATCGCAGCATGTAGACACTGGTGGTTGGCGGCCAGAATGCCGACTATCAATTTTACCGGATTAGGGTCTTTTAGTTCCCACATCAGTAGTTTTAAGTTTTTATCCGCCAAGATTACGGCGGATTAAGTTTTTATTTTTTGTTCGTTTTTCAGACGTCGCAGATTCGCACTGCGTATGATAAAGCTGCGAGCGGGTCGCCCTTTGGGACAAACTCGTGAGCGACGTAGCCTTTGAAGCCGGTCTCGGCGATGGCTCGCATAATGGCCGGGTAATAGAGTTCCTGTGTTTCGTCGATTTCGTTTCTGCCCGGATTGCCGCCCGTGTGGTAGTGGCCGATGTAGTCTTTGTTGTCACGAATGGTGCGAATGATGTCGCCTTCCATAATCTGGGCGTGATATATGTCGTAGAGAATTTTTACACGCTCGGAGCCGACTTTTTTGCAGACCTCGACACCCCAGGATGTTTTGTCGAACATATAATCCTTGTGGTTGACCTTGCTGTTGAGGTATTCGAGGTTTATAGTAACTTTCTTTTCTTCTGCGTAGGAGGCGATTTGCTTGAGGGCTTCGACGGTATTTTCTATTCCAACATCGTCCGGCGTCCCTGCGCGGTTTCCCGGGAAAGTGATGACGTTGGGGAAGCCATACTCAGCGGCGGCGTCAATAGAGGAGCGAATTTTGGCGATGCACTCGGCGTGGTTTTTCTTGTTGTTCAGACCATCTGTCAAGCTATGGGTGCCTATCATTGAACAGACCAGGCCGTGTTTTTTGAGGGTTGGAAAATCGGAGGGGCCGAGCAGGTCAATGGCTTTTATGCCGAGCTTTACGGAAACGGCACAGAGCTCATCGAGGGACCACTTGCCATAACACCATCTGCTGACTGATTGGTTGATGCGGCCGATTTTGACGAGTCGTTCGATTTTTTCGAGTTCAACGGCTGCGCCGGCCTTTTGCGACATAGCAGCCAATACGCCGGCGGCTGCGAGAGAAGTATTGCGGATAAAAGTTCTACGTGAAAGTTTATTGTTGTTCATCTTTTTCTCCTTTACAATTTTGTGGCGATTTACGATTACTTTTTAAGTTGTTGTTTTAGTGAGTTGAGCAGCTCAATTACCTTCTCTTGTGCTTTTTCAATAGTAACTTTTTGGCTTTTTGGTTCAGAGCGCAGTTTAATTTCAACATTTCCTTCGGCGACAGATTTTTTACCAATGATAACCTGAACGGGAATGCCAATAAGGTCGGCATCTTTGAACTTTATTCCGCCGCGTTCGAGACGGTCGTCGAGTAAGACATCGATGCCTTTTGAAAGCAGTTGCTGATAGATTTTCTCGGCGGCACCGGCGACTTTTGGGTCTTCCTGGTTTACGCAGGTTACAAGGACCTCAAAAGGCGCGATGCTGATGGGCCATATAATGCCGTTTTGGTCGTTGCCGAGCTCGATGGCGGAGGCAAGGATTCGATTGATGCCGATGCCGTAACAGCCCATAAGGCAGGGCTTTTCGGCGCCGGTTTCATCAAGGAATTTTGCGCCGAGTTTTTCGCTGTATTTGGTGCCGAGTTTGAAGACCTGGCCGACCTCGATGCCTTTTTTGAAAAGCAGTTTTTTGCCTTTGTGCGTATCGCCATCAGCGGCGTAGCGAATGTCTGTAACGATAATGTTGTTACCTTCGAGCGGGAAGTCTCTGCCGGGGACAACGTTTTTAATATGGTAGTCGGTCTTATTTGCGCCGGTTACGCTGATAGCCATTGCAGCGACAGCGTAGTCGATAATCAATTTCGAGACATTGTTGGCAATTCCTATCGGTCCTGCAAAGCCGACTTTGGCGGCGGTAACTTTTTCGATAGTTGGCTGGTCAGCCAGTTCTGCGTGTTTGCCGCCGAGGGCTTGTGTGAGTTTTTCAGGATTGAGGTCGTGGTCGCCGCGGATTAAGGCAGCAATAGGTCCATCCGATGAAGCGTAGATGAGAGTTTTTATCATGTCCTTCGGCTGAGTTTTCAGAAAGGCGCAGACGGTTTCGATAGAGCCGATGTTTGGAGTGTGGACTTCCTGCATCGGTGGAACTCCTCGTCCCTCGTCCCTCGTCCTTCGTCCTTCGTTCTTCGGAAGCGGGTCAACAGCGGCCTTTTCGAGGTTGGCGGCGTATGAGCCATCTTCGGTATATACGATTGTGTCTTCGCCGGATTCGCAGGGGATGGTGAACTGGTGTGAGCCGGAGCCGCCCATTTCGCCGGACTCGGCTTCTACGATTACGTATTGAAGGCCGCAGCGTGTGAAGACCCGGCAGTAAGCGTCATACATTGCCCTGTAAGTTTGGTCGAGACTTTCGGGTGTGTCGTGAAAGCTGTAGGCATCCTTCATTATAAATTCGCGGGAGCGAACAGGGCCGAACCGCGGGCGAAACTCATCGCGGAATTTCGGACTTATCTGGTAGAGATTAACAGGCAGTTGCTTATAGGATTTTATTTCGGCGGCGGCCAGGTGAGTAACAACCTCTTCGGCGGTGGGGCCGAGGACGTTTTTTCTGCCGTGGCGGTCTTCGAGGCGGAAAATTGTCGGGCCATAATCAACATCGCGGCCGGTTTGCTGCCACAGCTCTATCGGCTGAAGGCACGGCACCAGGATTTCCTGTGCGCCGGCCCGATTCATTTCTTCACGGACGATTGCGATGATTTTGAGCAGGCTTCGCCAGCCGAGCGGCAGATAAGTATATGTGCCGCTGGCAACTTTGCGCATAAGACCTGCTCGAATCATCAATTTGTGGCTGACCGTCTCAGCATCGGAAGGGACTTCCTTAACAGTCGGTAAAAACATCTGGCTGTATCGCATTTCTTGTGCCTCGTAGTTCGTATTTAGTAAAATAAACTTTTACCAGTCACACAAGTTTATAGCTGAAAATAAGGAGGGTTGCAAGGATAATTCGTAGTTTGTGAATTGTGATTGGTGAGTGGTTAATTGGTTCGACTCTGCTCACCATCCTGAGTAAAATCGAAGGATTGGTTAATTTAGGGAATCGCTTCTTGCGGAAAGAGATGTGGAAGGATATGATTTCTCATAATAACCAATATCGAATGAAGAATATTGAATGACGAATATCGAATTAGGAGCAGACAATGGCACATAAATTTATCAATGAGATAGGGCCGGGAGAGACAATAGATGATATTTATCTGGTCAAAGAGCCGGTTCTGAGAAGCACAACGCGAGGGGATTTATACATCGCAATGTTTCTTTGCGATAAGACCGGGCAGATAAATAGCCGAATGTGGCAGGCGACCGAAACGGTTTATAATGCTCTGCCCAAGCCGGGCTTTGTGCGGGTGCAGGGAAGAAGCGAGCTTTACCAAAATATCCTCCAGATTGTTGTAAATAGTATCAGTGTCATCGACCCCAGCAAGGTCCGCATTGATGATTTCCTTGCGCGAACGACCAAAGATGTGGGCCTTATGTTCGAGGAGATAAAAAAGATTGTGAGCCGGATAAAAAATCCCCAGTTGAAAGCGCTGGTGGATGAGTTTCTGGAAGATAATGAGCTGATGAAAAAGTTTTGCACAGCGCCGGGCGGCGTGAAGCTGCATCATGATTATATCGGGGGGTTACTGGAGCATACCCACAATATGCTGCGAGTGGCGGTTGCTGTATTGCCGTTGTATCCGGATGTGCAGGCAGATTTGGTTCTGGCAGGAGTTTTTTTGCACGACATCGGCAAGACCGAGGAGCTTTCATACGAGATGGCCTTTTCATATACAGATTCCGGCCAGTTAATCGGCCACATCGTTAAAAGCCTTCTTATGGTGAACCAGAAGGTAGATGCGCTTCGAGCTAAGGGGATACAAATTGACCAGACGGTTCTGGATGCGCTCAGCCATATCATTTTGTCGCACCACGGCGAATACGAATTTGGCTCGCCGAAGCTGCCGGCGACCGCGGAGGCGTTTATGGTTTATTACATTGATGATTTAGACGCGAAGATAAACCAGGTGACATCGGCGATTGATAATGAGCCGGGCGATTCGGACTGGACGCAGTGGAAAAGCGCACTGCAAACCCGGCTTTATAGAAAGCGCATCGAATGAAAAGCTGGAGGTCTCGTCTATGATATATCGTAGCATTTGGTTTGTTCTGTTACTATTGCTATGCGTTCAAGTAAGTCCGGCAACGGAATGGTATGTAAGTCCTGATGGCAAGGCGACAAATTCCGGCACCAAAGATGCGCCGTGGGATATTGCATCGGCTCTGGATGGCAGTCAGAAGGTTGCAGCAGGGGACACGATATATCTGTTCGCAGGCACATACAGGCGTCGGCCGCAGGAGCTTTTTGAGATTCGCCTTGTAGGAAGTGAGAATAATCCGATTCAAATTCGGCCTTTAGCTGGAACGGGGGCAAGGATAGATGGCGGCTTATCGGTGCAAAATCCATCTGCGTATGTGTGGGTGCGTGACCTGGAAATCTTTGTTTCGGAGCCGCTGCCGGAAAAGCCGGTCAGCCCGGGTTCAAGCCCAGAGGACCTCAAGCGACCTTGGGGTGGGGTAAATATGCACGGCGGGGTGAACTGTAAATATATAAACCTTGTTATTCATAACTGTAATCAGGGCATAAGTTGCTGGAAGGATGCAATCAACGCAGAAATTTATGGCTGCATAATCTATAATAATGGCTGGCTCGGCACCGACCGCGGCCACGGGCACTGCATTTACACGCAAAATGACCAGGGCGTTAAAGTAATCTCGAATTGCATTACGAGCTGTCGATTCGATGGCACTTATACTTTGCACGCATACGGCTCAGAGCGGGCATACGTAAATAACTACCTTGTCGAGGATAATATCTTTTATAACAAAGGGCCGTTTCTGATTGGCGGCGGCAGGCCAAGTCAGAATATTAAGGTCTTTAGAAATTACCTTTATAACGTTGGTATGAGAATCGGCTACGATGCCCCTTACAATGAAAACTGCGAGGTCCGCGACAACATAATAGTTAATGGCGAGCTAAGCATCTTCAAATACAAACAGGCTATCCAGAAAGATAACTTTATCGTAAAAGAGAACGAGCATCGCCCAAAAGGAGTCAAGACTATCTTTTTGCCAAATCGCTTTGACCGCAATCGCGCGCACTTGGCGATTTTCAACTGGGAAAAGAAAGAAAAAGTTGAATTTCCGGTTAAGACTTTTTTACAGAATGGCTACCCATTTTGTCTGGTAAATCCTGATGACTTTTTCGGCAAGCCTGTCCTTGAGGGCGTCTGCCGGGGGGACACAATTGAAGTGCCAATGAAAGGCGAGTTCGCAGCCTTTGTCATCCTCAAAAACAGATAGACGGCTTCTTTACAGCCGCAGAGGGCACAGAGAACGCGGAGATAAAAATGTTTGTCGTCAAAGAAGCTAAAGTATTTGACCTGTTTTTGATGCAAATTAAAGCGAGTAATGTTCAGGAGTATTATAGATAAACAATAAACCAGTTGCAAATTAACCAACCACTAATTAACTATTTAACTAATCTTTTAACTCGAGGTACAGGTTTCTTGATCAAAACTTTGTTTTTCACTGTAAAAATAAAGGTTTCTGAAATTGATGGGTTTTTGTTGTTAAAAACATCCCATTTTCAGCCAAAAAAGCGTTTTCAAAAAACTTGTACACGGCGTAAAAAATTAGACTTAAATTGGAAATGGCCACTGTCCGCGACCTGACTGAAGGTGATATTGTAAAAGGCAGTTTAGGACGTGAGATAAGCGAAGCTGCTATCTAACGTCCTGAAGTTCAAGATAAGTTTAGAGTTATTAAGAACATATAAAA
This sequence comes from uncultured Pirellulales bacterium, assembly GCA_964462515.1. Taxonomy (GTDB): domain Bacteria; phylum Planctomycetota; class Phycisphaerae; order Sedimentisphaerales; family Anaerobacaceae; genus CAYWXK01. The sequence continues at coordinate 97,155 of CAYWXK010000008.1, read as the reverse complement.
AACAGTATTTATCGTGGTTAGAGATTGCCGCGCCCCGCACCGTATGGTGCGGGGCGCGCAATGACATTTTGTTAGGTAATTAAAAGCTGTGGGTGGCTGAAAGTGCTCGCAGCTTTTATTTTGCGCCGGGCGCGGCCTGGGATATAATTGGGCATTATGGTAAACCAGAAGATAAGAATATATACGGTCAGCCAGGTTAATCTTTTAGTCAAGGTGGCGCTCGAAGAGCGACTGCCCTCACGGATGGTTGTCAGGGGCCAGATTAGCGATTGGAAGCCTCATAGAGAGAGCGGGCACTGCTATTTTTTGCTGAAGGACGAAGGCGGTGTGCTACCCTGCGTTATGTGGGCGAGCAACTTCCGCAATGTCAAGTTCGCGCTGGAAGATGGAATGGAGGTCCTTGCGACCGGGCATATCGATGTTTATACGGTCGGAGGCAAATATCAACTGTATGTTGAAAGAATAGAGCCGGTAGGCGTTGGGGCGCTGCAGTTGGCCTTTGAGCAAGTGGTTAAGAAGCTCGCGGCGGAAGGACTTTTCGATGAGGCGCATAAAAAGCGGCTGCCCGAATATCCGATGAGGATAGGGATATTGACCAGTGAGTCCGGGGCTGCGATAGAGGATATTAAGGATAGTATCTGGAATCGCTGGCCTTGCGCGGGGCTGTTTTTGTATCCTGTGCCGGTGCAGGGCGAAGGGGCGGCCCAGAAAATCGCGGAGGCGCTGCTGGATTTGAACAGACGAAATAAAAAACTATCGCTTGATGTGTTGATTGTCGGCAGGGGCGGCGGGTCGCCGGAAGATTTGTGGGCGTTTAATGAAGAAATCTTAGCGCGTGCGATTTATGACTCGACGATACCGGTTATAAGCGCGGTTGGTCACGAGATTGACACTACGATTGCGGATTTAGTTGCGGATGCGAGGGCATCAACGCCGACAAAGGCCGGAGTTGTGGCGGTTCCGGATATGCAGGAGGTATTAAGACGGCTGGGCCATTTTGAAAAGAGGCTGGCTTCCCAGCTACGGTCGAATGTTGAGCTTTGTCGGGGACGGTTAGAGACGGTTTTAGCCAGTTGGGTGTTTCAAAATCCGCTTTCACTTGTTTTTGATGCACAGCAGCAATTGGATGAGCAGGGGGTTCAGTTGTTAGAGGCGATAAGTGATGTAGCAGCGAGGGCACGTGAAAAGATTGCAGCTTCTTATGAGCAGATTGTGAGGATTGAGCCGCACCGGCTTTTAGGGAGAAAAACGGTTGAATTAAATAATTGGCAGAATCTGGCAAATTCTGCGATAAAGGGTATTATAAATAGCTGCCGGATGCAGTTGACGGCGTCGGCGAACCGGCTGGCAGCGCTGAACCCGAAATCGGTTTTAGAGCGTGGCTACAGTATTACCACTAACAAAAAAACCGGCGTTGTAATAAAGGATTTGGGCGACGTGAAGATTGGAGATTTATTAGTTACTGAGCTTGCCAGTGAGAATTTGATTGAAAGTAAGGTAACAAAAAAGTAAAAATAAAACCAGCCACAAAGACACAAAGTCACGAAATTGAAAAATAAATATATGATAATCTTGGTGTCTTGGTGACTTTGTGGCAAGAATAAAAGGAAAAGAAATGGCGGATAAGAAGCAAAAAAACGATATAAGCAAAATGAGTTTTGAGGAGGCGATTAAGGAGCTTACCAGTATCGTGGGTAAGATTGAGCAGGGGCAGATTCCTCTGCAGGATAGCCTCGAACAATATGAGCGTGGGATGGCTTTGATTAAGCACTGTCGAACGATACTTCAAAAAGCCGAGAAACGGATAGAAAAAATATCGGAGCTTGAGGAAAAATCACAAGAACAAAAGGATATCGAATAGCACATATCATAAATACGAAAGATAAGCACGAAATACGAAATCCGAAGCACGAAACAAATACGAATGACCAAAATACCAAATCCAAAACTTAAGTTTTTGAGATTTTGAAATTTGAATTTCAATATTGTTTCGGATTTCGATATTCGAATTTCGGATTTATAATATGCGAGCGTGGCGGAACTGGCAGACGCGCCAGGCTTAGGACCTGGTTCCCATTAGGGAGTGGAGGTTCGACTCCTCTCGCTCGCAGTTGCTAAAGCAAGGATGTGAATTAGGAAAAAAGGAATGAATCACAGTAAGTTCGTTACAGTTGTTTGCGTAGTAGTTTCCCTCTTATGTGGTTCATGTAGTTCGGGTCTGCAGGGAACAAAGCCCGAACCTGTTACGGGGATATTGGGGGCGTTTGAGCAGGAAATCGTAATCCTTGAGGATAAGCTCACAGAAGGAAAAGTGCATAAGATTGAAGGAATAAGATTTGTCAGCGGCAAGCTGGGCGGCAAAAAGGTGGCTCTGGCCTGGACGGGCATCGGCAAAGTCAACGCTGCTATGACAACAACGCTTATGATAGAGCATTTTCAGCCCAGCCGGGTAATCTTTACGGGCGTGGCAGGGGGGATAAATCCGCAGCTCTCACCCGGCGATATCGTGGTGGCTGAAAAAATCGCCTATCACGATATGGGATTGCTGACATCTGAGGGACTTTTGTATCAAGGAGTAAAGAGCCGGCTTGATAATATCGAGAATCCTGTCTTTTTTCCAGCGGATGAGCAGCTTTTGAAATTGGCTGAACAGGCCGCCGGCCGGGTCAAGCTGGGGATACTGATGACAAGTGAAGGGGAAAGGACGCCAAAGGTTGTAAAGGGCGTGATTGTTACGGGAGATACTTTTATCGCATCGAAGGAAAAGTGCGAGGAGCTGCGTAATAAGCTCAAGGCCGATGCGGTGGAGATGGAGGGGGCGGCGGTAGCCCAGCTTTGCTATCAGCGACAGATTCCGTTTGTTGTGATACGCTGTATCAGCGACAAAGCCGATGAGGCGGCAAAAGAAGACCTGGCGACATTTTATGTGATGGCAGCAGAAAATTCCTCAAGTTTGGTTGCTGAAATGGTCGGACTTCTTGGCTCGCAGCAGAGCCAAACTGAAAATGTAAAAGTCAAAAATCAAGACTTGAAATAACAAATCAAAATTCAAGGTTACGGAGCCAATATGGAAGGCGGATTTTTCAGGCTTAAGGAAAAGCGGACAAACATCAGGACCGAATTTGTAGCGGGGGCGACGACATTTCTTACAATGGCGTATATCATTTTTGTCAATCCTACTATTCTCAGTGACGCAGGTATGGACAAGCAGGCACTTATAATTGTTACCTGCATAGTAAGCGCCGTTATGACGATTATCACGGGTCTATTTACGAATGCCCCGATAGCAATGGCTCCCGGGATGGGACTTAACGCATTTCTTTCCTATAGTTTAGTGAAAGCCGGCCAAATCACCTGGCAGACGGCTCTTGGGGTAGTGTTTCTTTCGGGATTGTTGTGTTTTTTGCTGACCCTATTAGGTTTGAGAAAGCGTCTGGTTGAGGCAATTCCGGCCAGTCTTGTTTCTGCCATATCGGTTGGAATAGGTCTGTTTATTACGTTTATCGGCCTGGTGGATATGGGGATAGTTATCAATAACGAAGCGACTTTGGTGTCGGCAGGTCCGTTGACGGCAACAGTAGTAATAGGGCTTTGTAGTTTATTGGTAATGGCTTTCTTAGAGATAAGAAAAATAAAAGGGGCACTGCTTATCGGCATAATGTTTGCGACTGCTCTGGGGGCTATTTTCGGTTATGTTAAAAGGCCGGAGAGACTTCTTACCTATAGTTCTGATATCAGTGCTGTGGCATTTCAATTGGATATTCTGGGGGCATTTAAGTGGAGCTTGTTCGGAAGTATTTTTACTTTGATGTTTATGGATATGTTCGATAGTATCGGGACATTAGTAGCCTGCTGTCACGAGGCGAAAATGGTTGACCAGGATGGGAAAATAAAGGGGCTTGACCGTCTGCTGGCGATTGATGGTGCGGCAAGTATGCTGGGTGCTGCGCTGGGGACATCGACAATCACATCGTATATTGAGTCGGCTGCCGGTATTGAGGAGGGAGGGCGAACGGGCCTGACTTCATTGGTTACAGGGGTTTGCTTTTTAGTGGCGTTACTTTTTGTGCCGATTGTTGGGATAGTACCCAAGTATGCAACGGCGCCGGCTCTTGTGATGGTGGGCCTATTTATGATGAAGGAAATCAGGCGAATAGACTTTGACAATTTAGGTGAAGCGCTTCCTGCATTTATCATAATCGTGATGACCGCTTTAAGTTACAGTATCAGCACAGGATTAGCGTTTGGTTTTATTTCGTTTGTTCTTATAAAGACGGTGTCAGGTAACGTGAAGGAGGTCAAGCCGACAATGTGGGTGATTGCGATTTTGTCTTTGGTATTTTTAACGATGGACAGGCTGCCAAAGGTCGTTGAGTATTTGAAGCAGCTTTTATAATCGTAAGGTCAAGGAACAAGTGAACGTTAAAAACAGTCGGGAGGTTACAGAATGGCAAAGGTATATGTTGGGGCGAATTTAGAGTTTATGAGGCACGCCGACAAGTCGTTTGAGTGGGGCGTGGAAAAGGCAGCGCAGTTGGGCTATGAATATATTGAGCCGTGGGTTTTCTGGGGTCGAGAGCTGATGAGCGAAGCCGGCTACTATATGAATGTTTCGATGCTGGATGACCCGTTTCGGATTAAACGGGCGTGCGAAAAGGCGGGTGTGAAACTTTCGGGCCTATCGTCGCATACGACGCTTTGCAAGCCGGAAATCAGCACGGAGTATCTGAAGCAGGCGATACGTTTTGCGGCGGAATGCGGTGCTCCGGTGGTGAACACTGATGAAGGGCCGAAGCCGGCCTGGACTACGGAAGAAGAAGACCACGTTTTGATGCGCTATGTGCTCAAGGAAGCATCTAAGGTTGCGGAGCCTCGTGGCATTATGATTGGCCTGGAGCCGCACCAGCAATACAGCAAGCACCCGGACGGTCTGGACAGGATTTACAAGCTCGTTGATTCGCCGGCGATTGGGATAAACTTCGATACAGGCAATAGCTATCTTTGCGGCCACGACCCGATTGCCTGGCTTAAACGCGTCAAGGATAGATTAGTCCACGTGCACGCCAAAGATATTTCAATGGAGCAGTCGAAGGATGAGCGGGGCAAGGTTACAGGGACACCGGCCGGCTGTGCGTGCGGCGAAGGAGTTATAGACTGGAAAAAGGTTATCGAGGTATGCAGAACTGCACCGCGTGACATTGTTCTGAGTGTCGAGTGCGGCACTATCGAACAAGCAGAGCGAAGTATTAAATACCTCAAAAAGCTGGTCTGATAGTCGCTTGCCATATTGAATTGAGAAAATTTTTGTCCGGTTCCTGCGGGACGGTGCAGGAGTTCCCGAAGGTGATTTTACGGAAAGGTTGAATATGAAAATCATTTTTTTATTTGCTGTGAGCTTGCTTGCTGTGGTGGTGGTCCCGGCGGTTGCCCAAAACGATATTCGGATAATAACCGAAGAAAATGCGGTATCTGTTCAAGTAGGGAAGGAAACACTTCTTCGCTATTGCTATAAGAATGTTCCTTTTAAGCCATACTTACAGCAGTTGTTTACGCCTTCTGGTGTGAATGTTTTGCGGGATGCGCCGGCTGACCATTTGCATCATCACGCTCTTATGTTTGCGGTCGCTGTTGACGGCGTGAATTTCTGGGAAGAGCAGCAGGCGCCGGGCCGACAGGAGCACAGAGCGCTTGCGGATACAAAAATTGACAGGCATGATGGTCTGCCGGTTGCGGTTTTCACTGAGCAAATTAACTGGGTCAATCCGCGCAGCAAAGAATTGCTGCTTAACGAGAGCCGCACGATAGAGGTTTGCCGATGGCTCCAGCCGGCGGTAACAATACTAACCTGGGAGGGTAAGTTTGAAGTTCCGTCAGGTAAGGAATTTGTTACGCTTACCGGCAGTCCTTATTTTGGTCTTGGGATGCGGTTTTTGCAGTCGATGGATACAGGGGGACAGTTCCGCAATGCAGAGGGCAAGACGGGTGTGCAGGAGACCAATGATAAGCAGGCAACATGGTGCGCATATATCGCCGGCGCTGATGGCAAACCGGTTACGATTGCGATGTTTGACTTTCCGGGCAACGAGCGGCATCCAGCGACGTGGTTCACGATGGATAATCCTTTTGCTTATCTTTCGGCGACATTAGGTCTGCATAAAGAGCCGCTGAAGATAACAGCGAGTAAGCCCCTTGTGGTTCGATATGGTGTGGCCTTGTGGGATGGACAGGTGCAGCCGGAGCAGATTGATAAACTTTACAAGCGGTGGGCAAGTTGGCGGCTGCAATCAGAAAAAGTGAAAAATTAAATTGATGGAAAACCATGTTTGATAGCCCGAAGGGCAGAGTTCCACAGGCTGTGCCCGTCGGTGAATAGAAACTCGCCCCAGAGGTGGCGAGTGAAGCATACCTCAGATAATGAAGTCACGAGAGTATCGCTCCATCGCAGGCAATATAAAAGTAGTTTATTTTGCGTCATATTGTAAAATGAGAATTTCTGAATATATGAAAGGAACATTACAATGAAAAGAACACAGTCACTAATTCTACTTGTTCTCATCGCTGCCATCTTTATCAGTGCTGGTTGCTGTCGGCGACCGGCCAAAACACAGCCAATCGCAAAGGGCATAATTTTTTCAGTCGAGTACAGTTTAGAGGATGGAAAGACCGGCGGCTTTACCCGTCTAAACATCGCAAAGGCAGTCCCCGGAGGCAACGGCAGTTGGAATGTTGATGCCTATGGCGTCCTGACTCGCGACTTTTTGATAATCACTTATCCACAGAAGAAGGATTTGGGGCCTCGGGTCATCCCCACGCATCGGCTGCTGGACATCCAGTTCGGCGACGGCGGTACCAAAAAAGTTGACGAAAGCCAACCAGCCCCATCGAATCCATGACGTCCCGTCTCCTGTGAGATACTTGAATCATCACTTGCAATCCTGCGCTTACCGGCGTAGAATTCTCGCTGATGTCCAAGAAATTCAACAGCCCAGTTGTGTCTGTGTTGTTGGTGGCCGGGCTATTCTTGTGCTCCCCGCCGATGAGCCAGGCCGCTCTGGTCCTCGATGACCCCCTGCAAGGCGCCACGCTCGGCACGCGCTCGGGGGGAGCGTTTGTCGCGGGGGGATGGCAGGTTACAACCAAAGACGACACGATTTACTGGCACGTGCCGACCATCACAAACGGCGCAGCCCAGTTCGACGTGCGAGGGCTAAATCCCAACGAGTTACGCGCCGGAATGGAGGACAAGACCGAATTGTTCCACATGTACGACTACACGTTCGGCAGCTCGGACATCAACTACAACGGCGGCTATCGCGAAAATCCGTTCAAGCATTTCATTCGCAAAATCGGGGGTCTCGACACAGCCAAGGTCAATGCGATGGAAATCGTCTGGCAAATCCAGCCTGACTACGTCGAGCCGGACACGGCGAAGCTCTCATGGAACTCGAACACGACGTATCATTTCCGCGAAGAATGGTGTCCCGATGGAGCTGGGAACACCGTGCTGAAGGTCTATCGTGACGGTGCTCTCCTGCTCACCACGTCTGTGGCGGGCACCTGGAATCCTGCGGGGCATAGCGTGCGCATCGCGGCGAGTCCCCGTCGAGCGGCTGATGCGGGCGCACCCATCGGGGCCATCTTCAGCAACGTCAAGGTGTGGGACCTGTCGAGCAAGACGCCAAGTGTGCCAACGGTAACACAACCTGCCAATGGCGAGACAGTGAACAGCCCCGTGGTCTTTGTCAGTTGGAACGGTGGCAGCCACACGCGCTATCAGGTGCGAGTGACGGGCGCAAATGACCCGGACTCCGCCATTGCGTGGGACTCAGGCGAAGTCGGTTCCGACCGCAACTTTGCGTGGACCGGGCCGCTGCCGAATCTTGCCACTTACAATGTTTTTGTCCGGCTTGGTGATACGAGCAAGTGGGGGCAATGGAGCGCGACCGGGCGCACGTTCAGGGTCGATACGAGTTTCGTTCCCGGCGGAGCAAATCTGGTTCGCCTGGCCGGAAAATCATTACGCGACAATAACGGGGCTTTCCTCGGCCTGGGCGCATCGTATTTCCAGGCCCTGCGCCGGGTGAAGTACGACCGCGAGCGGTTAAATAGCGACCTGGCCCTGCTGGCGGAGAAGGGATTTAACTACGTGCGTATCCTTTCGATGGTGAGCTGGGATGGACTGGAGATTGCGCCGGTGAGTTTCACCAACAGCGCCGGCCATCCTGTTCAGGGTTGGCCCGATTACTGGCAGCAGTTTAGCGACTTGCTCGACCTCGTCTCGCAATATGGCTTGCGCACCGAGGTAACTGTTTTCGCGGACGCCCAGTATATTATGCCAAGCAAGTCTGTGCGGAAGGCGCACCTGGACGGCATACTGGCGAACATCGCAGGCCGCGAGCATAAAATTATCCATCTCGAAGTGGCGAACGAGGCCTGGCAAAACGGGTTCCCTGGCGCACAAGGCGTTGCGGACCTGCGCGAGTTTGCGCGATATCTGGCGGACCGCACGAGCGTTCCCGTGGCCATCACGTCCAACGATGACTCAAGCGACGCTGGCATCGCTGCGCTTTACAGCGGCAGTGCGGCGGACCTGGCCACAGTGCACTTCAGCCGTGATACTCGCACGATTGAAGGCGGCTGGCTATCCGTGCGAGATTGTTACCGCGCGGGAAACCTGCCGGGTGTGCCGCCGGTGAGCAGCAACGAGCCGATTGGACCGGGTTCATCGGTGAGCTCGGAGAGCGACCCCATCAAGCTCTGCGCCGCCGCGGTCTTTGCTTACATCGCCAATCTGCCGGCCTACGTATATCACTCGCGCGCGGGCGTGTATGGTTGCGTGAATTGCTGTCCGCCTTCGGGCGGCGAAGTGCGCTTTGAGAGCACCTCCGGCATCAATGCCTATCAACACCTCCGCCAAATGCTTCCGCCCGATCTGGCCAGTTGGGTGCGCAACGACGGCCTCGAATCGAGCGCGCCTTTCACTGTGTTCTGCAACGGCCAGGCCAACCGATACTGGCCCGACGTGAGCAGCCCGACCAACGGCTGCGACCGCAACATCGGCAGCATCAAGGGTCGCCAGTTCGTGTGTTTTCCGATGGGAATACTTGGCGGCGGCGTCACGCTCCAGGCGCGGCGACCCGTGCGCTTCCAGGTTTTCAATCCGTTGACCGGCGAGGTCGTCGAAAATCTTACGCTGAATGTCGCAAGCCAGGTCACGCTGCCGCAGGGGCCGGGCGCCTGGATTCTCAAGGGCAGCTTCCTGGATGTGAGCACGCCGCCAGGACATCTTAATACTGCAGAACTAACTAATAAATAATTCGAAAGTAAGTACCGAAATAAAATGAATTGCACAAAAGTCGGTCTTGAGATTGCGGCGTGGTTTCTGAGCATTTTAGCAGCCGGGGAGCTGCAGTCGGCGGCGCCGGTGAGCCGGCCCTTCCCGCTGTGGTTTCCGAAGGCCGTGCCGCTTCCGCCGCCTCAGGGAGAGGTGATTCTCGCTGCGACTGTGGATGATCTGTTCACGGCCGTTGAGCACCTCCGGCCGGGTGGCACGATTCTCTTGGCCGACGGTCACTACAGGCTGCCCCGAGTCATCATCCTCGAGGGAAAGAAGGACTTCACCATCCGCAGCGCCGCCGGCGATCCGGCCAGGGTCTCGCTCAGCGGCAGGGGGTGGGACAGCGAAGCCAAAGGGGACGATATCCTTCATATCGCACGTTGCGAAGGGGTCACCATCGCCGACCTGACCTTTACCGATTGCCGCTCCTACGGGATCAAGGTGGAGGCTGAAAATGCGCCAAAGGACATCCGCATCTACAACTGCCGGTTTCGGGACATTGGCGTACGTGCCATCAAGGGTTCGGCGGGGCAGGACCCGAACGTCCGCGCGATGAAAGGCTCTGTCCGCTACTGCCATTTCGAGAACACCAAGCTCCCGCCGGCTGACTGGCTGTTCGGGGGCGACTACATCGCTGCCATTGACATGATGGCTCTGGAGGATTGGACCTTCAGCGATAATATCTTCCGAAACATCAAGGGGCGCAACGGCGGCGGGCGCGCTGCCATCTTCATTTGGGTGCGCTCCCGCCGGGTGGTGGTGGAACGAAATCTCATCGTGGACTGCGATCGGGGCGTAGCTTTCGGCAATCCCGGCCAGTCCACGGCCAATGTTGCCGGAGACCGGCTCATCTATGTCTCTGACGGTGTCATCCGCAACAACTTCATTGTCGGCGGGCCGGACTGCGGGATAGAGCTCTGGTACGCCGATAGCATCAAGGTCTATAACAACTCCATCTGGCGGCCCGACCGGAACTGGAGTCGCGGCATCCGCATCGGGACCGGGACATCTCACACGGACATCGTGAACAACCTGGTGCACGGTGAGATACAATTCGACGGCGGAGAAGCACAGCTTCGCCAGAATCTGACGGGCCGGTTGGACGGCTACTTTGTGGACGCGGCATCCGGGAATCTGGCGCTCACCTCGGCAGCGATAGGGGCCATTGACCAGGCTACATCCGTGCCGGAGGTGGCCGACGACATACGCCAGCGGCCTCGCAGAGGACGCATTGACATAGGCGCGTGGGAATTCGTTCAGGAAAAGAAGAGAGATGAATAGAACGTGGAAGGTGTCTGAATGTGCGGTCATTCTTATGGCACTGGTGCCGGCAGTATTGGATGGGCAGGTGCAGCCGGAACAGATTGATAAACTTTACAAGCGATGGGAAGATGGGCAGCAACAGTTAAAGAAAATGAACAAATGAAATTGAGGGAAAAGACCTTGTCTGGAAGACAACAATCTAATAAAGGGAGCAGTTTGAGCCGGAGGCAACTTATTTAGAGTGCAGGTGCGGCTGCGGTTTCTCGCTGCGCCGATGGCTAATTCGGATTTATCGACCTATGGGTGCTGCCAGACAATACGAAATAATGGAGGAAATACCATGCAAGTGATATCGTGGAGCACGACAGTTCTTTTGACCTTTCTGGTGACCTGTCTTCCTGCGGCTCTTTCCGCGGCAGACGCTGGTTCTCCCCCTGAAATGCAGATACTCGAGCGGAAGGACCTGCCCGGCGGACTGGTCCGCGAGAAACTCCGTCTGCCGGGTTTTGACCCTGACGAAGCCGTGCCGGCAATCGCCATTCATCCGGCTTCGGGCGGCCCGTTTCCGGTAGCGATATGTCTGCATTCCTTCCGGGGTGCGAAGGAGAACCTCGAGGGCTGGTGTCGTGACCTCGCCGCGCGGGGCATCTTCGCCATCACCATTGATGCACATCTCCACGGTGAGCGCACCATTGCCGGCATCTTTCACGGCGACAACATCGCCTCCCTCGGCGGAGAGTACAGCATCTGGGTCCATCAAACATCTATTGCCCGCACAGTAAAGGACATCCCGGTTATCCTTGACGCACTCGCCCGGCGCCCGGATATCGATGCTTCCCGGGTCGCGGCGACAGGGGTGTCTATGGGGGCCAGTGCGGCAATGGTCCTCGCCTGGCGAGAGCCCCGCGTCTGCGTCGTGGCGAGTATTGTCGGCGCGGTGGACTTTTGGTGGGATGTAACAAAGACCCCGCCCGGCCCTGAGCAGGAAGCGCGGAAAGCTTCATACGGCCCTCGCCTCCGCGAGATGGTGGCCTCGATTGACCCGAAGCCCCGCTTTGGCCGAATTCCCCCGAAGGCGCTGTTTATCGCAAGCGGCGGTCGCGACGAGTTCATCGACATCGAGTCGGTGCGCTGCTTCGTGGCAGACCTTGAGCCCCTCTATGGAAAAGACAAAGACCGACTTCGATTCCTGCCCTTCCCCGAGGCGGGACACGGAGTCACCGAGGCTATGTGGAAGGAGGCCAAGGAGTGGATCGTCCGGGGGCTGGAAAAGGGGCCGCGGGCGGCAGCCCGCGGTGAAGGGGAGGCGGACTTGGTAGCCGAGCGAGGACACAACTAAGCAAGAAAGGAAAGAGCATGAGCACAAACGCCGTTTGGTGGATTAGATTGTGTGCAGCCGCGATGCTGATGGTGAGCCAGTGCCGTGCTGCCGATGAGGTTTGGCGGGCCGCCGAACAGCCGGACCTAAAACAGGTGCTGGAACAGGCCCCTGTTCTGCAGACCGAGTCGCTGGGCGAGCCATCGCGTGGGGTGAACACCTGGGAGCACTGGCTGGTGCCGAACCCCGACGGCAAGACATGGGACGCGCTTCAGTTGTACTTCAAGGAGTATTATGGGCCGACGTGGCTCCATGCCATTGACCTGGGCACAGGCCAGGTGAAAAAACAGCGCTTGCCGGACAAGCGACAGTTCTACCTGTCAGGCAGAGCGCTCGGATTCGACGGCAAGTACTATATCGCTACCCCGGGGCCAAACGGAAGGGGCTACGGGTGGAGCATGTTCATGCACGTATATAATCCGGCGACGAACACCTTCGAGGAGCGAGGCGAGATAGTTCACGACCTGAGTGGCGAAGTGCGCCCGCTTGCGGTCGGACCTGATGGGCGCATCTACGGCACGGGGTCCTACGGCGGCAAGGTGGGCCTTTACATCTACGACCCGAAACTGGGCAAGGTAGTCAAGAATTTCGGCGGCGTGGGCCCCAGCCATCCCAACGGCGCCTGGAGCCGCTACAGCATCGGCGTGGATGACACGCACGCATATATCGCCAGCGGGATGGTCCCCGCCTGGTATCTTGTAGCAGTGAACCTTGAGACGGGCGAAGAGAAGGTGCTTCTGGAGTCGCCGACAGAGCGCAGAATGGATATCGTAGAAAGCTTTCCGGGTGCGTGGGCGATCGTGCCGCAGGAGGGAGATGCACGGAAGGACTACTGGCTGTATCACGGGGAGGCGATTCCCAAAGTGAATGACACGCCGCCATGGCCCAAGCAGGCTTCGCCCTGGGATAAGGCAGCACCGAAGCCGGAACTCTACCTGGACCAGATTGACCCGGATGCCGAAGGCAAGGCGACGCTGTGGTATCGGTTGCCGGAGGATGCGGCAAAGGCGCCGAAAGAGCCGGCGCCGGATGCCAAGGCGGAGGACTTGGGCTGGCAATCCGTTCGTTTGGAGGGAGTCGAGTCTTATTCCCTGCCGAATTCTCCTCTGACGCTTCTCTATGACGGCCGCCTGTACGGCACGGGCGGGTACGCCGGATCGTTTATCTTCGATCCCAGGACCAACCAGACCACGCATCTCGGACGCAACCATGGCCTGGCGGCTTATACAAGCATCGTCTATGGTGACAAGCTCTATTCCAGCGGCTATCCAGCCGGACCGGTGTATGTCTTTGACCCTGCGCGCCCGTGGACGCCTTACAAGGGTGGCCCGCCCACTCATCCCCCACCGTGGCGAGGGGCTCCGGACAGCAATCCCAGAGAAATGGGTTCTCTGGGCAAAGACACGCGTGTTGCAATCGCCCACAGCTCCGCGATCGGCGTTGACGGCAAGATATACTTCGGCGGATTTGGGGAGCGCAGCTACACCGGCGGCGGCTTCGGGTGGTATGACCCCAAGACGGAGAAGCTGGGCGGCTTCTGGAAGCCACTGAGCGGATATGGCGTGCACTGGCTCGCTCCCCTGCAGGGAGGTCACCTGATAGTGATGTCCACCGTCACGACGCAAGACGAGCTGAATGAGAATCGCGTTCCTGAGGAGGCGAAGCTGTTCTTCTACGATGTGAACTTAGGGAAGATTGTGCGGGAGGTCGTGCCCGTGCCGAAGGCCCGGACCACCGGTTTGGTCACCGAGGTCGCACCGGGACGGCTGCTGGGATTGACGGTGGACACGGTTGACCCGGAACGCCCCGGCAACGGCATCCTCTATGGCTTAGACGTGGCCACCGGTGAAGTGCTGTTCCGGAAGACCCTGCCCTGGCCCGTAGGGACAGACGGCTATTGGCCGCACTGGGTAGATCCGCCATACGAACACCTTGACCTCGTGCGCGGCCCCGATGGCTTCGTGTGGACCTATCTGAAGGACGTATTGGTGCGCATCGATCCCAAAGACGCCAGCGTGCACGTCGTGGGGAAGATCGAGCCCCTCGGCCGGCCGACGTTCGTCGGCAACGATGTCTACTTCGCGGGAACGGAGCAGTTGCGGCGGATCCGCAACATCGCCGCGGCTCCGTGACCCAGGAACGACGTGAATCGAACTCAAACATGAAAGGAGCAATTATGATGAGCACGCTTGTCCACACATTTCCGTTGATGCTCGCCCTGTCGCTGGCCAGCGTGCTCACGAGTCGCGCGGAGGTGACCATTACGGAGACGCCCGGCCGCGTGGCGGTGGAAAACGAGAGCGTCCGGCTGGTCTTTGACGGCACGGTCAACTATGTGCCGGCCGAGCTAACTTACAAGCGCGGCAGCGGCCAGAACCTCATCGTTGACAATTTCTGTTTGTATTACCAGTACATTGAGAACGGCGCGATACGCTCGGTGAACGAGGGCTATCCCGGCGGACAGATTTCCAATGGCCGATATAAGGTGGAGAAGAAGGACGGCGCAGCGACCGTCGAGTTCAGTGGCGACACGCCGCACTTCCATCTGACTCGCCGCGTCACCGTTCCCGCCACGGGAGCCGCGGTAAATTTCGTCTATGAGCTCGAGTGCAAAACGCGTGACAGCTTCGTGTTCTACCTGCCGTATGCACCGCTGTCGGCGAAGCTGAACCGGAAAGCGAATTTCATTGGTTTCATTGAGAGGAATGGGCAGGTGCCGGGGCGCATCATAGTCGAAGAAGCCAAGTCGCCCACGCTCCAGACGGGTTCGCCCTACACCCGGGCCGAGTGCTACTTCAACAACGAGACCGGCGAAGGAATTGTCTTTGCTCACGTTCAAGAGGAGTGCGCCGGCGGCATCAGCGAACGCCACACGCCGCGGTTCGATGTCGGTATGAAGGAGAAATGTGCCTTCATGGTTGTTCCATTCCAGGGCGATTACGAAAAAGTGTTTGCCTCTTATCTTAAGTCGAAAAAGGACGCCAGGCCGGACCTTTCGAATGCTTCATCGGCTGTCGTCCTGAAAAGGACGCCGGAGTGGGTCCTGTGGTCAGACCATTCCACCCGCAAGGTCTTCCCGGAAGAGGCGGTTTCGGCAACGGCGCCCCGGAGCGAAGAGGTTGTCATCGAGGCGGCCAAGGGCGAGTATGAGCCGTTCCAGATAGTCCTTACCCCGCAGAAGGATATCGAGGATGTGAAGGTGGTGCTCGCTCCTCTGACCGATGAGAAAGGGGACCGCCTGGCAGTGGAAAACCTCCGCTGCAACCCGGTCGGTAATCTCCTGTCCTCTTACAATGAAAAGATACCAGACCTGTTGCTTCAGAAGGAGAGCATAACGTGCAAGAAGGGGCGGAACCAGGTTTTCTGGGTTACCGTCAAGGTGCCCCTTGCGACGGCGGCGGGGACATACCGTGGTGTGTTGAGCCTTACGTCTGGAGGGGAGAAGCTCGGCGACGTGGGGATTCGGCTGAAGGTCTGGGACTTTACGCTTGCGCAGACGCCGCACATCTGCGCCTTCGCCACGGATTACGTTTACTATTATGACAGCGAAGTTGACCTGAACAACGAGACCGAGGCCAAGGCCAAGGCCCAAAAATCCACCGGGGACGAAGAGGAGATAGCCCAATACTACACCCGCATGAGATTCTTCGCCGAGCATCGCCTCTACGAGACGCACTTTGGTCCTCGCCCGAATTACGCCGGCGCAATGCGGGTGCAGTGGCAGCAGAAAGCCGACGGCCCTTGGGACTTTACCGGCATTGATTTTACCGCCTTCGACAAGGCGCGCGAGTATTGTTACAATGAGCTGCACTGGCCGCGGTTCGCATACGACCCGGAGCTCGTCCCCTACGTCGGCTTCATCAACCAATACACCTTTGGCGGAAAGAACGAGGAAGAATACTGGTATATGAGATACTGGGACCCGGTCCTGCCTAAAAAAGACCCGAAGAAGTATCTCCCTTCAATCTACGACCTGAACGACGACTTCACGCCGGAGTTCAAAGAGAAGTTCCTCCGATATATCAAGACCATTTCCGAGCATTGTCGTGCAAAGGGGATTAGCATAGATGAGAACGGCAACGGGCCTGTGTTTTTCCTGGCCGACGAAATTCCCGACTACTCTTCAGGCCATTTGGTCGTGAAAAAGACCCTGGAGCTGGCGCGGTTGATCAAGAGCGCCGACCCGCGAGTGGTTCTCGTGGTCAATGGCCGCGACGTGCCGGACGACCCGGAGATACTGAACCTGTTTGACCTATGGACGGCCAGGTGTTCCACAGAAACGCTGGCAAAGCTGCGGAAGATGGGCAAACGGTACGGCGATTATTACATGTACGGGTATTTCGACCTGCGGAGTCCAGCGCTCTCACCTCGCGTTCAATTCTGGAGTTACTGGAAATACGACTTCTTCTGGATTGGCTCCTGGGCGATGACGATGACGCCGGACCTGCGGTGGTATGGTCGCACGCGGAACTACGCCAACAACTGGTGGTTTCCGAGTATGAAAGGCCGATACGGAGAGCCGATGAGCACCATCCGGTTTGAAATGATGCGAGAGGGACTGGAGGACCACGAGTACCTGTGGATGCTGCGCGAGCAGGCAGCCATGCTGAAGGCCGCCCCGAAGGGCACTGTGAAGGCGGAACTGCTCGCCCGGACGGAAGCGCTGCTCAAGCAGGCGGAAGAGGCCGGCGGCAACTATACCAGCGCGGGCGGTGAATACTACTTCGACGGATATATCAGCGACCCAACAAAGCTTCTCGCGTTGCGGCACGAAATCGCTGAAACGGTGGAGGCCCTCGGAAAAGCCATTTCGACAAAGGCGCAATACCAGAAGGGTCAGTGACCGCTGGAACGAACTTAATATAGGAGAAGCTGAAATGAATCACCGATATATGCAATACCAGGCCAAAAGTAGAATCGGGATATATTTTTCCGCAATGGTTTGGATTGGGATGGCGGCGGCGATTGCGGCAGCCGATAGGTCAAACGCCCCCAGGGCATTCTCCGAAGGCGAGGGGATGCGAACGAACTCGGTTCTTCTCAATGGCGATTGGGAATACTCAACGGGCGATGGCAGCGAGCATGCCGAGACATCAGAGGGTGCGAGCCGCCAGAAATGGCAGACAGTAAATCTCCCGGGCCAGTTTATGCCCTGGAACAACGAGGTGGCGGCAAACACCCGTTTCGTCTGGACCCGACGGACGTTCACCGTATCTGCCTCACAGGCCGTTTGTCTGGCCGTTCTGCGATGGAACCAAATCAGTTCCGGCGCCGTTGCTTTTATTAACGGCCGCAAGGTCGGCGAAAATGCCCCCACCGGGCCCTACCAGGTATTTCTACCTGCCGGCGCGCTGAGGACGGGTGAGAACACAATTGTCCTCAAAGTCACCGGCGCCGCTGCAGTGCCGAGGGCCAGGAGCGGCTCGGCCCTGATTCCCGCGGG
The DNA here is from genome assembly GCA_964462515.1 of uncultured Pirellulales bacterium. GTDB lineage: Bacteria > Planctomycetota > Phycisphaerae > Sedimentisphaerales > Anaerobacaceae > CAYWXK01. Next base: position 79,734 of record CAYWXK010000008.1, on the reverse strand, counting down.
ATTCGGCCCTGGAATGCCGGCGGTTCCCGGCGATGTGTGGATCGATTTTGCGGATTCCGCCTACATGAAGTGGATACTGGCCCTGCCGGATCTGGCCGGCAGCAAAGTGCGGATACGGGTAACCCTCACCGGAGTCAAACCTGCCGAAGGGCTGACGCTCATTGCTGAGGTGCGGTCGTGGCCGGATGGCCAACCGATCGGCCGCGGCGAAACGCGCGCCGCGCTGAAACCCGACCCCAATCCTCTGGGCGGCGAACATTCGTTTATCGAGGTCCCGATGCCCGGATTTAAACCGTGGACATACGAGCAGCCCAACCTCTACACCGCCCAGGTTACGCTGCGGCGCGGCCCGAAGGTTCTGGACGCGGCCCCCATCCGCTTCGGCATGCGTGAGATAACCATAGCCGGCGGGCATTACCTGCTGAACGGCAAGACCCTCCGGCTCCGCGGTTCGGAACTGGTCTTCGAGTGGGACTGGGGCGACACCATCACCGGCCATGAGGTGGATTACCTGGTGACCGAGGCCCGCGAGATGAGCATGAACGCCTTCCGCACCCACACTATGCCGCCGCCGCCTCTCTGGGCCGATATCTGCGACGAGAACGGAACGATGATTCTGGCGGAGTTCCCCTGCCTTTATAACTACGTGGACTACAAGTTCACGCCCGAGGAATACGCCATCTGGCACCGCAACGTGCTTAGCGATGCCGCCGGATGGATGGGGCGGCTCTGGAACCACCCGGCGGTGGTAATGTGGGTTCTGTCCAACGAATCCAACCGTGACCGGGAATGGGAGATGGGCCCCTACCACGATTTCGTGCGGGCACTGGATCCGACGCGGCCGACCATGCGCACCGGAGATACCGGCACGGCGGAGAACTACGATGTACACACCTGCGGTAACACAGTCGAGCCGGTGGAGGGTGAAATGATTGGGGGAATCTCGTCGTGGTTCCGCGAGGCCAACGGTCGTCCCGTCACCAATAGCGAGTATATGAACATCTTTGATAGGCCGCTGACCCAGTGGACGGGCAACGAAGACAAAACCGCCGATGCGCTGGCATACGCGCAGCTTGGTATGGAACACACCGAGGCGATGCGCCGTGCCCGCCTGGACGGGCTGCTGCCCTATATGTATGCGGGCTGGACCCGGACGCGGCTGGCAGCTCGCGTCAGAGAAACAGGCAAGGGCAGTGTTGTCTGGAAGGCCAACTACGCTGCGCCGGCGTCGGCCGCCTGGCACAGCTCGCTGTCCCCTGTTCTGGCGAGTCTCGATCTATTTGATGCGAGCTATCGGACAGGCCAGGAGGTGACTACCGGACTATTTCTTATCAATGATTCGTGGCACGATGCGAGTATCCACGTGGATGTTATTCTGACTGAGGAGTGTCCTGAGTTCATTCCGGAAGCCTCTTGTTTTGAGAGGCCGGTCTCGAAGTGGAGCTACGATTTTAAGCTGAAAGCTGATACTCTTACTGACACCACTGTCACCTGGAAGCTACCTGAGCGGGAAGGGAGTTATTGGTTGACGGCCAGAACGACGGGACTTTCCGGCAGGCCGGTGCTAAGTCAACGCTTCGTCCGGGCGGTGCGGCCGCCGGAAGCGCCTGCGGCCATCCGGGGTCGCCGCTTTGTGGTTCTTGGCGGTGATACGGCCGCCGATGGGTGGTTCCGTTCGCGGGGACTGCGGGCGGACCACGCTCTCGAAGGTCTTGCGCCGGGAAAATGCGTGGTCGTTATTTGGAACGCCGCACACCTGATCGCGGCCGAAAAACAACAAGCTGCCGTTCTCCGCAAGTTCGCGGACGCGGGAGGCCGCATCGTCGTTCTGGCCACCCGTTCCTGGGACTGGACCGAGTTGTGCGACATCCAAATAGGCGATACCCGCGGATCGCGGGCTTTCCCCTACCCGGACGCGAAACATTCGATGCTCGCTGGCCTCCAATCGGAGTGGCTGACGCGCTGGAACGGCCTTCCGGGAACAGTCGTCATCGGCAACCTGGATGGCCCGGTATTGGCGACGGCCAAAAAGATACTCTGGGTCCGCGAGCCCAAAATCTGCGTGGCGGCCGAAGTGCCCGTGACCGGCGGGAAAGGTACGGTCCTCTTCTCGCAACTGGATGTGCAGCGCCGCGTGGACCGTTCAAGGCCGGACTATGACCCGGTTGCGGAGAAAGTCCTTATCAATATGCTCCAGGAAACGCCATAGGAATTCCCCCTTCCTCGCGGGAAAGGAAAAGAAAATGAAAACATACTCCGCAATGCAGATGGCTGCGACTGGGTAGCGATTCTCAGCGATTATGTTCGGTGCGAAAAAAGACAAAGATGCTAAGACAGGAGGCACGAAAATGGATAGGAACGTGGGTCGATGGTGGGCATTGTTGATTGTTCTGGCTCTGGCGACTTCGACGACTCGCGGGGCTTCCTTCTATGTGGCGGCCGATGGACGCCCGGAAAACGACGGGTCTCTGGCAAAACCGTGGCCGTCGGTCGAATATGCCCTGTCAAAAGTTGGCGCTGGGCATACCATTATCGTTAAACCGGGCATCTACCGCGGTCCGATTCAAATTGCCAAACAGTTCGTAGGCACGCGGGAGCGACCCACAGTTATCCAGTCCGAAGTCAAATGGCAGGCGGTAATCATCGGCGCCGAATACCACGTCATCAGCAATGCAGACGGCTGCGATTGGCTGGTCATCGACGGCTTCGAAGTGATGGGAGGACGCTACGACGGCGTGAAGATGAATGGCGATTACAACGTGGTGCGGAACTGCTGGGTGCATAACAATAAGGCGATGGGAATCGCCATGCATAACCAGAAGGGCGGAGTCATCGAGAACAACCTCATCGAGTTCAACGGCGGTCATATCCAGTTTGACCACGGCGTTTACGCCGATGGGAATGAATTGACCGTTAGCGGCAACATCGTCCGCCACAACGCCAGTTATGGATTGCACCTGTATCCATCCATCAAGAACTCACGCATCTTCAACAACCTCGTATATGGCCAGGTGCGGCGGCGTGGCATCATCGTCGCCTGTCCCCAGGGCGGCGGCAAGAATGTCATCGTCAATAACACGGTCGTCGAGAACGCGCCGCTGACCATCTGGAACGGCAATGGCGAGGTGGTGGTGAACAACATCCTGGTCGCGGATGGAGAAGACGTGTTCTCTTTCGATGAGGGTACGCAAAACATTCAGGCGGACTACAACTTCTGTGTTCCGAAGTCCGAGCATCAGGGGCCGCACGGTCTGACCGGCGACCCCGGCTTCATAGACCAGACGAAAGGCGTGTTCTGGCTGCGGGAGGGCAGTCCGGCGATTGGCAAGGGTTCCTCGCAATATGCGCCTACTACGGATTTCTGGGGCCGCCCGCGCCCGAAGGATAAAATCCCGGACCTTGGCACCTTCGCTTTCGAGCCTGTCTTGACTCAGGAGAAAGTCAGGACTATTTGGGACAACGGGTGGTCGTATCACCGCCACGGTAACAAGGTCGGCCTGCCGGACCTATGGGTGCTGCCGGCCTGGCTCATTCAAGCCGAGACGTGCACAGAGAACTTTGACCAGGAGCCGGCCAATTGGGAAGGGAGCAATAACCGCAGCACTCACTTCGCTCCCAAGACCGTCACGCAGAACTTTGGTTACAGCGCCTCGACCCATCACGCTGGTGGTCAGCCGGGGGAGATAGGGGGCAAGATCAATCCCGCCGGCGAGGCGGCCTACTACGGCTACCGTCTGCCTGACCCACTCACCTTGGATGCGCCCAGCAGCGCCTCGGGCAAAATACTCGTTGAGCGCGGCCCAGGTCACTTCTTGCTGGGCTTCTTCAACGCCGACACGCTCAACGAGTGGCGCACGCCAAACACGTTGGTGGCGCGCATCAACGGTCGAGGCGACGGCTTCCACTGCCACGTCGAGTATTGCACCAGCCGTTGGCGATGCGAGGCCGGCGTCATCGGCGCGATTGTGCGCGGCCAGCGCATCGAGGCTGCGGAAATTCCAGGGGGGCAGGTCTATGAGTGGAAGCTTGCCTACGAGCCCAAGGGTGCCGAGGGCAGTGGCCTGCTGACCTTCACCCTCGACGGCAAGACCGCGACGTGCCCCATCCTCAAGGAGCACCTCGCGGACGGCGCCACGTTTACTCACTTCGGCCTGTTGCCGCTCCCCAAGACCTGGGACAACGCCGGCGAGGTCTGGATTGACGAGGTGACAATCAATGGAAGGCGCTTCGATTTCAGTGAAGATCCCAAGTGGAATGAACGCGGCAACCGCCGCACTTATGAAACCAATGATACCCGGCCACGTTTCGACTTCGGCTGGAGCCGAACGCACTGGGCGGGCGGCAAGGCCGCGGGCGAGTTGGGCGGTCTGGTCTTCCGGGGCGACTGCCGCGACCCGCGCCGCTTAGCCGCCTACGGCGCCAGGCTCTCAACGCTGACACTCGACACGCCGCTCTACGCGCGCGGCAAGGTCAGCATGCTCCGCGGCGTGACCGACAGCACAGCGTCCATCGGTTTCTACCATTCGACCTGGAGCCTGCACTCCAGCCCCGCGCAAGACCAGGGCATCCCGATGGATTACATCGGCATCAACATCGAGGGGCCTTCGTCCGAAGGCTTCTTCTTTTATCCCGTGTACCGAGTCCACGGCCAGGTCGCCGGCTCCCTGGGGGGCAGATTGGGAAAAGCGCCGCGCATTTACCCGGACCGTAAGGTCCACGACTGGCTGCTGGAATACAATCCCGCTGGGGCCGACGGGCGTGGCCGGATTACCGTCGGACTTGACGGCCAGACCTGCACGCTCGACCTGGAGCCGGGCGCCAAGGCGATCGGCGCCTCGTTCAACCGCTTCGGCATCTGCACGCCCTGGATAGACGGCAACAGCGTGACGGTTTTTTTTGACGATATCGAATACACCTGCGTTGGAGAGACGGCTTCGAAAGATAGTAGCAAAGCAGAAATGTAAGCGAAAGGAACTTAATGAAAAGATTACTATTAGTCTGGTTAGTGTTGGCGAACGCCTGTACTATTTGCCTTGCCGCCGCCGCGTCCAAGAACATGACGGTGTACGGGCGGGCGCCCGTAGGCGCGTTCGGCGTCGATACCCTTGAGCACGTCGAGGGTGCGGCCAAACTCGGTATGACGCTCCTCTACAGCTACAGTTCGGAAAGCGCCAGGAAGCAACTGGACCCCAACGATCCCATGGGCAAGGCCGTCTCGAAACACAGGATGCAGGTCATGTATCCCTTGTGTGGCCGCTTCACTCAGGTACGCCTGGCCCGCGAGATAAGCCCGACGGACGCGACGATCCCGGTCGTCGGCGAAAAGGCGGATTCCATACTCTCTTTTCCGAAATCTGGCTATCTGATGATCGAGGGCGAGCGCATCGAGTACGTCACTTGCACCGCCGACGCCTTTGACGGCTGCCGACGCGGCGCCGGCGGCACGCGAGCCGCCCCCCACGGCGCCGGCCTGCTGCTGTGCGATTCCGAGGCTCTTCGCAAGGAAATCGTGGCCGTCAAGGACACCCCCGGTCTGTGGGGTTACTGGCTCGTGGACGACAGCCGCCCACGTGAAATAGACTCTCTGCGCGAGATGTCGCGCATCATCCGGCTCACCGACAGGGATTCACAAGGCCGTCCCAACAGCCACATCATCGTGATGGGCATCGGCGGCTCCTCCGCAATGGCGAACTTCGACGTCGGCATCTGTGACGCGCTCGGCGTCTATCCCTATCCCTATCATTCCGGCAAGCTGGACGCCACGACGCGTAACCAGATGCGCTTCATTATGACACGCGCCCGCTCGCTCCAGCCCGACATCGGTCTGATAGGCATCTATCAGGCCTTCGCCTATGACGAGTCGCCGCATTGGAAGAACATGCCCACGCCGGAGCAAGTGCGCGAGGATATGCTCAGTTTCTACGACTGGGGCGCGGATGGCGTGATGGCCTTCATTTACCATTGGGAGGGCAAGAACAAGGGCCTGGATGCCGTCCCCGAGGTCCGCGACATCATCGGGCGCACGTATCAGGAGATACTCGCCGGCAAGTTCAAGCGCACGGTGCCGCCGGTGGGCAAGCTGGAGTGGCTGACCATTCTCAGCGGTTCGGAGGCGAAGCCATCGCCGGGCGGCAAGCCCGCCTATGACCTCGACGACCCGGCGAAGCTCGACTCACTGGTGAAGGGCCGTCCCGACCGCCTCTGGGCCGAGTCCTTCGCGGTTGAGGGCCGCTCCTACCCGCTCAAGGTCAGCTTCCCGGCCTGGAACCAGGCCGACCCCAATAGCGACCGCTGGCCGATTGCCCAGTTCGCGGCGGGGGACCTGACAACCACGGACTGGTCGCAGGTGGGCGCCCTCGAGCAGCCGATCTATAATCCTGGCGAGCAGACCATCGTGGTCCTCATTTCTCTTGAGGACACCGTCAAGGGCTGGTGGCAGCGCTCTGTAGATATTCCGCCACACGTGCCCATGCTGCTGCGCGTGCCGATGGACGAGGCGCGGCTGAGCATTGATCCCGGCCATATCCAGCGCTGGCTGCTATGGGAGGCCGACTCGCCCGTGGCGGTAGAATTCCGCCTCGGCACGCCGATGCTGGCGCCGGCAGTATTGGATGGGCAGGTGCAGGCGGAACGTATGGATAAGATTTACAAATGATGGATAAATTGGCTTAGCAAGGCTGATGATAAATTAAAATAGAAGAATAAAAAAAATTAAGGGGAAATGACATGTCTGAAAAGAAATTATCAAACAGAAAAAGTGACCTGACGCGTCGGCAGTTTATTCGCAGGACAGGAGTGGCAGCAGCGGTTGCGGCGACGACGGTATCATCGCGGCATTTTGTCGGCAAGGTGCTCGGCGCTAATGAGCGGATTGGTATCGGCTTTATTGGCTGCGGTGGTCGAAGCCAGGCGCATCTGCAAACGGTGCATTACTTGAAAAGTCAGCAGGGCGCAAATGTGGAGATTGTTGCTGCGTCTGATGTGTATCGGCCGCGTATGCAAAAAGTCGCGGAAGGATATAAGGCCAAAGGATATGTGGATTATCGGGAATTATTGGCGGATGCGAACGTTGACGTTGTGTGCATTGCCACGCCTGACCATCACCACGGCTATCAGGCCCTTGATGCGGTTCGGGCAGGCAAGGATGTCTATTGTGAGAAGCCGGTAACACACTGGCGGCAGTTTGAGCTGACCAAAAAGCTGGCAGCGGAGGTGAAAAAAAGCGGCCGGGTTTTTCAGCTCGGCACGCAGGGTATGTCGGACGGCGCCTGGCATCAGATAAGAAAGCTGATTCAGGAAGGTCTGATAGGTCAGCCGGTCCATGCGGAGTGCGGGTATTTTCGTGTAGGCGACTGGGGTGAACGTGGTATGCCGATAGACGACCCCAATGCAAAGCCTGGGCCGGATTTGAACTGGGAGGAGTTTTTGGGCGATGCACCGAAGCGGCCTTTTGATGTGAGCCGTGTTTTTAGGTGGCGGATGTATGAGGACTATGCGGGCGGGCCGAGCACGGACCTGTTTCCGCACGTGCTGACGCCGGTTGTGTTTATGCTTGGCGTGGCTATGCCGAGTATGGTTGTTGCGACGGGCGGTAAATTCCGCTACCAGGAGCGGGAGATACCTGATACGTTCAATATGCTTATTGATTACCCGGAGAAGCTTACTGTGGCGGTCCTGGGGACACAGGCGAACGACTATCCGGCCATCGGCGCCAGAGGTTCGGCGCAGCGAATTCCTGTAATCCGTGGGTGGGATGGGACGCTGACCGTTCAAGGCAATGAAATCGTTTTTATTCCTGCTGAAGGGTCGAATAAAAAAGCGCAGCGATTTGCCATCGAACAAGGCGAGGATTTTGTGGGATACTGGCAGAAGTTTCTTGAGTGCTGCCGGTCGCACAAGCAAGAGACGCTAAGCCCGATGGACCTGGCATATTACGTTCAGACGGCGCTGCAGATGGGTATGCTCGGTTTTCGCGCGGGCAAGGCCGCCAGGTTCGATACAACAAAAGAGGAAATTGTTCTATGAGTATGCTTTGGGCTATTTTGTAATTTGCGATTGTGACGCTGTTGAAGGTTATAAATTTTTGGATTTCGATATGTCGAGTAGTGCATAACCATATATTGTGAATAAACACCTAACGAATATCGAACAACGAATGCTGAATGTTGGAAATACAAGAGGAAATAACTGCATAAATGTCTAAGGTAAAATTAAAAAGGGTAATAAAAAGATAAAAAAAATTGAAATTTGGGAGTTTTTTGACGAAAATTTTGAAATTGGGGCGGTTGGTGATGGAGAAAGTAATGATGTTATAGGACATATTTGTTTTTAGCGTAAAAATGAGGGTAAAAACAAGCACTTTTTTGTACTTTTTTAATAGAAATTAGCAACTTTTTGCAACTTTTTGCAAAAAGGAGTCACTTTTTGAGCTGTTTTGAGCGGTTTTTTAACACCAAGACACGAAGGTAAAAGACACAAAAGCAACCACAGATTGACGCAGATTAACGCAGATTTACGCTGTTTTTTGCTTGGCTTGGTGTACTTAACAAATCCTGCTCTTTAAGCAAGCTTAGACGCAGTATTTATCATCGTCCACCGGGTGACCAAAAGAAAGGCCACCCATCTTTGAAGCCGAGCAAATAGATAGAGACTCAAGACCAAAGACTACAGACACAAGACGGAAGACCCTGCTTCGCTACGCTACGCCGAGGGCAGGCCCTTCGACTTCGCTCCCTTCGACAAGCTCAGGGTAAACAGGGCAGGCGGGGCAAGTTTTAGGTCTTGAAGGTCCGCCGAAGGCGGGTAAAAGGCGGACAAGCTCTGAAATGGTTCGACAGGTTCACCATCCCGAGCAAAGTCGAGGGGCAAATTCAAAGGACCGAAGTTCAAATGCCTGAAACTTGAGGACCGGCGAAAGTAAATGAGATTTTGCTTTTGTGTCTCTATGGCGTGAGGTAAAATAAAGGGAGTGAGTGAAAAGGGATCTAATAATATGGGATCGGGACTATCTAAAGGAGATAGGGTCGTCATAAAGGCCTTGTCGGGCACAATAGGTATTATTGATGGGCAACCACAGGAAAGAAAAGGTAGATTATTTTACCCTGTCTGTATCGATCCAAACCAACTAAGTCCTTATTATCCTGAAGAGTCACTCGAGAAGTACGTCCCTCCAAAATCAGTGGAACAGCTCCTATTGGCAAAAGAGTTTGCTGATGTTAAAAATTTCATTCAATCACTAATTTACAGGAAGCTTGAGAAACCTCTCTCTGATAACCTATATACGTTCTATGCCTCACGGACAGAGTTTCAGGTTCACCAGTTTAAACCCGTCCTTAAATTTCTCAACACTTTTAAGCAGAGACTTCTGTTAGCAGACGAAGTTGGGCTCGGAAAGACAATTGAGGCAGGCATTATTATTACGGAATTATCTGCCCGTTTAGGGGGATTGCCTAGGGTTTTGATTGTATGCCCCTCGATGCTCACTCCGAAGTGGGAAACCGAAATGAGGAAACGATTCGCCTTGGACTTTAGTATTTTAAAAAGAGCTGACCTTAAGAAGTTTTTGGACCAGTATGCTGAATATGGTGAGGCTGAGAAAATAAAAGGCATCGTTTCCCTCCAGACCATCAGGACAAAGGGAATGATTAAAAATCTGCGGGAAACTCTTCCCCATTTTGACATTGTAATCGTAGACGAAGCCCACTACATGAAAAACCCTGAGACACTGAGTAGTGAACTTGGAGAAGTGTTGTCTGAATTGTCGGACGCGATGCTTTTTCTCACTGCTACGCCCTTACAGTTAGGGACAGCAGATTTGTTCAATCTCCTTCACTTGCTGATTCCCGAAGAATTTTCATATTTTGCCTTGTTTCATAATATTATCGAGCCGAACGAATACATAAACAAAGCTTTGCGAAGATTATACGACCCGGGTGCCGCACTTGACCTGCTTAAGAAAGTCGAGAGCACGTCTCAACGAGAAAGATTCATTCAGAATCCTTTTTACCGGGAAGCAATAGAGTTGGTCAGTTCGAGCAAGACACTGACCCACGATCAAGCAATTCGGCTGCAAAAGCTCCTTGTGGAGTTAAATTGCTTATCCTACGTTTTTACAAGAACAAAAAAGAGGGATGTAGAAATTCAATTCCCTATTAGGGAAGCGAGGGTAATTCGGGTCCAGTTCACCCCTGAAGAAATAGAATTCTACAATGCTGTAACCGACTTTGTTTCGGAACGATTTACAGCAAAACACAGGGCCTTACAAGGAATTTCTTTCGCAGTCATAATGCCTCAAAGGCAGGTGGCGAGTTGTATCCAAGCAATGAAAGAAAATCTTGATAAAATAGTAAGTAAAAAGTTAAGGATTATTAGGGCGCCTTCTAAGGATAATGGAGATGTGATAGATGCATCTGCAGATGAAGATATTCCTTGGAAGTTGGAGCCGGGGGAAATAGCAAGTTTCCAACGGCTCAAGAGAAGTGCCGACAAGATAGGTTCTGTCGATACTAAATTTAGTAAATTTTTAGAAGCACTGAACAGACTTGAAGATGAAGATCCCAGCGCAAAGATTCTCGTTTTTGCATTTTTCAAACCAACATTGGAATACTTGAAAAATAAATTAGAAGCTACTCAATATGGAAGAAAGGTAAGTTTGATTCATGGAGACATAGAAGTAAAGGAAAGGCAGAGAATCATCAAGAAATTTAGAGAGACAGACAAGATAAAAATCCTTCTTTCTTCTGAGGTCGGTGGTGAGGGTTTGGACTTTGAATTTTGCACTGTAATTTTCAACTATGATTTGCCTTGGAACCCAATGAGAGTGGAACAACGAATCGGCCGTCTCGATCGTTACGGCCAACGACATGAGAAAATCCTCATCTACAATTTCTCGATGGTGGGAACAATAGATGACGAAATCTTAACCCGTTTGTACCGAAGAATAAACATATTCGAGAGGTACATTGGAGATCTCGATGCTATTTTGGGAGAACAGATAACAGAATTGACAAAGGAGATGTTTAACACAGAGTTGACCTATGAGCAAAAGATAGAAAAAATTGAGAAGGTCGCTGAAAATATCGCAAGGAAACAAAAAGACTTACAAGAGTTTGAAGAACAGTGCCAGAAATTCATCGGGCAAGATGAGTACTTCAACCGGGAAATTACAAGCATCTTAGAAACGAAGCGTTTTATAACCTCCGATGAAGTCATGTTTTTTCTTAAAGTCTTTCTTGAAAGTAATTTTCCAAGAACAACTTTGGCTCCTCTCAAATCGGGCAGAGAAAACGTATTTGCCCTTAAATGCGAGGAGGATTTTCGCAGGTTTGTTAGGCAATATTCTACTTCGAGTGAGAATATAAGGGAAATAGAAAGGAAAATGTCTTTTGAGAACGGTGTCTTTGTCACTTTTAATGACCAAGAAGCTTGCCGCGACGCATCTTTAGAATTTATTACCATCCATCACCCAATCATGAAGGCAATAAAGCGGTATTACGACGGGAATAAACAACAAATCTGCAGTACAGGACGATTCCGATTAAGAGGAAAAGCTGGATATGAGGGGGAATACTTGTTTTTCATATATTTATTGGAAAAGACGGCTTTGAAAAGGGACCTCATTTTGATACCGATTCTCGTCAATTTGCTGGATAATAAGGTTCACATACCAGGCGATGAAATTTGCGATTGGTTCTTAAGCGAAATTGTGAGGGCTGAGGCCGTTGACGCAAGCTCAGCGACTTATGAAGACGAAGATTTCGAAAAGGCTGTTAATGAAGCTGCGGAATATCTGGAAGTGATTCGAGCGGATGAAGAAGATAAACTAAAGAGAACTAATGATACGTTAGTAAATAACCAAATTGAGAGTGTTAAACAGGCAACCATAATTAAAGTCAATAAGACGAAAGAAACTATCAGAAAGCTCCAAGAGCAAGGCAAAACCGAAGAGGATCCCATAATGAGACTTTACAGAGGAAGAATCCGAAACTTTGAAAGCTATATGGAGCAGAAGATAGATGAACTTGAGCGAAAAAGAGCTGTTTCTGTTGGGTTTAATCTTGTTGCAGGTGGGTTGGTGAAAGTTGAAAAATAGAACGGTGAGGCGTTTGGGGCGGTGATGATGCGCGAAGACCGCACAAAAGGGTTCTTTGTTTCCTTCGATTTCTCATCCGACGCCATCAGCGAAATACAATCGTTCTTCAAGAAGACCGGCAAGAGCATAATCGCCCTTACCGTTAAAGACATTCTGGAAGAGCAAATCGCATACAAACTGGCATAGGATACGCAAAGGGTCATTGGCGACCCCGCCGAAAGAATGGCGGGTAAGCGGCGGACAAGTTGGTGGGGCGAGCCCCACCCTACGTTTCTTCTGGGATAAAAAAGCCCCCGTCGCAAGCGACGGGGCTAAGCAGACCCGCCAATAAATTGGCGGGCTAAATATGAGATTGCCGCGTTGGCCTGATGAATCGGGCCTCCTCGCAATGACAAACCCCCGGCACAGGTCCGGGGGCTAAACAACCCGGAGTTCGCCAAAGGCGGACAAGGTTGGATTTTTCGCAAGGATAATGACATATGAGAATTAAGGGACTTGTGAAATGAATAAGCAGGTAGGTGTTAAATTTAGGTGTGCTTTACGCTGCGGTTTTAGTCTTGTTGAGCTGCTGATTGTTATTTCGGTGATGGCGCTGCTGATGGGGATATTATTGCCGGCGTTGAGCAGGGCCAAATCGGCAGCGAGGCAGACGGTTTGCCAGAGTCAACTGCGGCAGTGGGGATTGGCCTTTGAAATCTATGCAGGAGAAAATGACGGTTTCTATCCGCATATTGACGGCCTGGACAGGCAGGGTGACAATAAGCCGGTTTTGCCGAAGGATTGGGCGGATTATTTCGGGTGGATTGATTTGCTGCCGCCTTTGATGGGCGAGAAGAGGTGGCGTGACCATAAGCCGTGGGGATACCCCGGCGAAGGGACGATGTTTCAGTGTCCTATGGCCCGGCTCGGCCCGGATGACATCTATACTTACAGGCCGAGAAGGAATGGCTTTTTCTCATACGCAATGAACTCCTGCCTGGAGCTGGATGAGAATTGCTGGCATCATCCGCAGGACGCAAAATGGCCTATGCCGAGTTTTCTAAAAACAAGCCTGATAAAGACACCATCTCGCGTAGTTCTTTTGTTCGACCAGCTTCTCGACCCTCGATTTGGTTACGATGGCAATAAAGTTTATGGAGATGCCGGCAAACATTGCGGCAGCTATCCAAAGAGTTTTAGCTCCCGTCACGCCAAGCCGGGCGGATTACTTGGTGGATTTATTTTGTATTGTGATTATCATACTGAATGGAAGGCCTCGGTGTGGAAGCCGGATTGGCCTGATGATTTAGAGGTGCCTCCGCGCGAAGATGCGGATTGGTATCCTTATCCATAGAAAGAGTCCAGATTTTTAAAAGCCACAGAGGCCACAGAGAACACAGAGAAAAATTGTAAATTAGTAAGTGGTGAATTGATGAGTGGTTAATTGGTTAATTGGTGAGTGGTGGATTGGTGAATGAATACTTGATTCCGACACGTTATTACGGACAAAGTCGTATTATCGCAAGACTCATAAAATATGAGTGTTATTCGTAGATGGAGGAGAACGTATATGAGGCAGGTATTGATGATAACAGTAGAAAAGAAATTTTTGCTGTATATCTTTGCGGTGTTGATAGTGAGTTTGTGTAAGGGTGTTTTGGCTGGGGCGGGGCCATATTCAATTTATGAAATCCAATGGACAACCGACCCAAACGGCAATAGTCCGCTGGAGGGGCAGGTTATAGATTGCACGGGCGGAATAGTAACGCACAAGTATGGAGGCTCTAAGCCAAAACTTACAATCCAGGACCCAAATTTTCCATCCGGGTGGGGCGCAATTCAGGTAAAAGATGGGCTTGCCGGAGCGCCGTTATTTAATAAAGTAGCGGTCGGCGACCGGGTGACACTTTCAAATATGTATGTCGAAGAGTTCCGCGGCAACACGACCCTGCAATGCCTGGCAGATAATGACCCCAATATCGCCGTGGTCAGCGGCGGCAATCGGCTGCCGGAAGCAATAGTTGTGAGACTTGATGAAATTGCTTCGCCTGTGCAGGATTTGTATGGCGATTGGTATGTTATAAACCACAATGCCGAGAAATATGAGCATACGTGGATTAGAGTGAGAAACGTTACTGTTACGGCAATGGACCTTGGAAAGGCAAAAGACAACTACGTGCTCTGGGATACCGACAAGCCGGGTGACCCAAACTTTAGCTGCTGGGCATCCGATTATATGAATGAGGACAGGAGTGACAATTACCATCCTTATGTATATGTTGGTCAGCATTTTTGTGGTGTCGAGGGGATTCTTGAACAATATACTAAGGTTTCTGATGGCTGGGATTACTACCAATTGCTCACAACCAGAAGTGAGGATTTTGTTGTTCAGCAAGCGGCTGATTTGGAGGGTGACTGTGATGTTGACTTTGTAGATTTTAGTATTTTCGCGCAGCATTGGTTAGAAGAGGAGTGCAACGAGCCGGATTGGTGCAGCGGAGCAGACCTTACCAGGGACAATCCAAACGGCACGGTAGATATTTTTGACTTGTCAAAATTCGCTCAACATTGGCTCGAAGGCAAGTAGAGTCTATGAGGAGAATCTGAAGAGAATAAAAATATTCTTTTAAGGGAAGTGCAGAGATGAAGAAGGGATATATTTTGGTAGTGCTATTTTTTAGCGGGCTGTGGGGAATTTGCGAGGCGGTTCTGGGGGGTGCTTTGTATCAAATAGGTGTGCCTTATGCATCGGTGCCTTTGACTATTATAGGTTTTGTCGTAATGACTTTTGCGAAGGTGTATTTTCCGCAGAAGGGCACAGCGACGCTGATAGCTTTTTTTGCAATGTTGTATAAATTTCTAAACGCCCCATTTTTTGCCTGTCACCTTCTGGGCATTCTTCTGGAAGGTGTTTGCTATGACTTATTTTTCAGCGTGCTTACCGTAAAGAATCGGTCGCTTTCAGCGGCGGTAGCTACTTATCTAAGTTATACTTTGTTTGCTTTGATGATTACATACGTTTTCAGATACCAGTTTTGGGTGCAAGGCGGCTTTGGCAGGGTGCTGCAACACGTTGTGGTTGGGGGCAGTATAGCAGCCTTAGGGAGTGCGGTTTTAGTGCCGGTAAGTTTTCAGCTCGCCCAGAAAGTTAAGACAAGTTTTGCTACGCCCTTTAAGCTGCGATTGCGGCTGGCTGCGGGCGGGGTATCGGTGGTTGCCATTGGATTGTGGGCTTTTAGTATAGCAGTGTATTTTCTGAATCGCTGAGAGTTACGGTTTGTTTTCTGCTCGTTAATATGAAAAAGAGTGCACCGATGGCATCGCTACAAAACAAACTCATTTTGTGGACAGGCCCCAGACACTGTGGCAAAAGCACAGGTGTCGCTAAGCTTGTGAGGGTGGCTCGCAAGGAGGGATTTGATGTCGCCGGCCTGCTTGCAGCGTCTTTATATCGTGACGGTAAATTGGTCGGATTTGATGCGGTTGACCTGCGAAATGGGAAACGAGCGCCTCTGGCAAGGCGCAAAATAAATGGAGACAAAATCGGGCCTTTTAGTTTTATCGCCGATGGATTGAATCTTGGCAGAGCTGCTTTAAGTATCACCCAGATAAAGTTTGCTGACCTTATCATTGTCGATGAATTCGGGCCGCTGGAGATACGATACGATGGGTGGCGAAAGAAAGTAGATTTATTATTAGCTGCCGGCTCGCCAAAAAGCCGGCCAGTCATACTGCTTGTTGTCCGGCAGGAATTAGCCAGGCGGGTCCGGCAGTTATATCCGGATATTCCGTGTCAGAGGCTTTTTGCGACCAGACCAGAATCAATTGATAAAGTTATCAGCATTCTCAAGAGCCGGCGAACAGGGGTGGGGGCTAAAATGATTAAGCTCGGTGGAATGCTGATGATTGGTTCTACGGGAGCTAATGTGGGAAAGACCAAGTTAGCCTGTGCGTTGCTTGGGAAGTTTGGCAGGAATAGGAACATAATTGGGATAAAGGTCACGACTATAAAGGCCAAAGACGGGCGATGTCCTCTGGGTGGCAGGGGTTGTGGGGTTTGCTCTTCGCTGGAAGGGGAATATTGCATTACGGAAGAGACTAACAGCAATTCATACAAAGATACTGCTCGACTTCTATCCGCTGGCGCAAGGCGGGTCTTCTGGCTGCGTGTTTTACGCACACATTTGAAAGAAGGTTCAGATGCTCTATTAGAGATAATCGGGCGTAATGCAGTTTCAATTTGTGAGTCGAACTCGCTGCGTCAGGTAGTTGAGCCTGGATTATTTCTTATGGTTGATAAACCCGGCTTGAGAAGGTGGAAAAGTTCTGCGTGTGATGTAAGGAAATATGTCGATAGAATTGTTTTTTCCAACCATAGAGATTTTGATATTGACCTCGACCGAATAAAACTCATAGATGGAAAATGGACTGTTGAGGATGTCGCTAAACGCGAGCAAAAACGACAAGGTGTGCCGATAAAGGCAACAGCGATAATTGTTGCTGGTGGAAGCAGCCGGCGAATGGGAACCGACAAGAGCCTGTTGCTGGTTAAGGGTCGGCATATAATAGAGAGAATCTGTGAGCAACTCGATGGATATTTCGACCAGATACTTATAAGCGCCAACAATAAGAAAAAATTTGCATTTCTTGGACTTGAGATTGTTCCAGACAAGATTCCCGACCAGGGGCCTTTGATGGGTATAGCATCGGCTCTTGCAGCATCGGCCAACGAAGTTAATTTTGTTGTAGCTTGTGACATTCCACATATAGAAATGGGTTTTGTCAGGAAGTTGATTAGAGAAATAGTTCGAAGCAAGGCGGACATAGTTGTGCCGACAAGCGGTGATGGGAAATATGAGCCGCTCTTTGCGGTGTATCGTAAGAGTGCACTTGAGGCTATAAACAAGGTGCTCTCATCCGGAGGGCGCAGGATTAGCGATGTGTTCGCTCTATGCAAAGTCAAGTATATTGAAATTGGTGACAGGGACCAGTTTATAAACCTAAATACTATGGCCGAATACGAAGAGTTTCAGAAAAAATGCAGCGGTCGAGTTTAATGATAATTTTTGAAACGCTGTGTCGCTGAAGGATAGAAATACGATGATTTATGAAGGTCTCTGGGAACAGCTCGATAAGCTTGACAGGCACAGAACCGCACAAAGGGTAAAGTGTCAATATATGAGCGACCCGGAGCGTTATGTTATTTTGCTATTGAACACTGAATATGTGGTTAATCTTTCACAGCGGGAGATTTTTTCACTTAGTCCTGCCTTATCGGCAGGGCCGGCGGGATTTCTTGAGCAGCTTTGCATTCTCACGTATCTGATAAACGCCCAGGATTTGCCTCTGGCTAATAAGCTCGTCGGTGCCGAAGCTCTGCCGGGCGGGCAGTTCTTTTTTAGGGGGCTGCACAGTCTTCCTACAAGGAAATTAGAAGAGGCTTTTGGTGATTGTCCTCAGAAATTACACCGGCTTTCGACCCGGTTGAACGCTAAACGGCGAGAATTCGGCGACGCCTCAATTGAGTTAGATGTGCTGCCTCGGATACCTTTAACGATAGTGATTTGGAAGCGTGATGAGGAATTTGCCGCCCGAGCATCAATACTGTTTGACCAGACCGCGGCAATTCAACTGCCATTGGATGCGTTGTTAGCGGCGGTGAATTTGACGGTAGATGCGTTAGTTGGTGCAATGGGAGTGAGCGATTAAATGCCTACGCATCTCGGAGGAGGTTTCAAATATAGAATGACATTAAGAACTCGCCGCCGCAGTGCATTGCGTAAATAGAAAGTATTAGATTATCTAATATCGATTGACAATATGAGGAAAGAGTAATAATATATACTTTTCGTTGCGCAGCTTGATTCTGAATTATATTAGAGCACACAGGACTGAGATGAAAGGACATTCCTGTATTTGTGATGTTGGGTGCAAAGATAGCAATCGGCGGCAAAGGGGGCGTAGGAAAGACCACGGTTTGTGCAGTCTGGGCTCAATTATTTGCTGATGATGGATTTGACGTTTTGGCCATCGATGCTGACTCGAATACCAATCTTGCTTTAGCTTTCGGCATACCTTTCGAGCAAACTCCGGAGCCGCTTATCAATATGAAACAGTTGATTGCCGAGCGGACCGGCACCGGAAAGGAAGCAGTTGGAGCATACTTTAGATTAAATCCCAAAGTAAGCGACCTGCCACAGAAATACTGGCTTAGGGTGGGGAAGGTGAAGCTATTAGTTTTAGGTGCTATTACCCAGGCGGGGGCCGGTTGTGCCTGTTCTGAAGGAGCGTTCCTAAAGGCGCTACTTTCACATACTGTGCTGGAACGGGAGGAGCTTGTATTGGTTGACCTGGCTGCCGGAGTCGAGTGTCTGGGAAGGGCGAGTGTTCAAGGTGTAACTACGCTTGTGGTGGTTGTTGAACCGGGCGGAAGAAGCATTGAGACGGCTAATAATATGGCGAGGATGGCCAGAGAATTGGGTGTCGGATGCGTGGCGGCGATTGCTAACAAAATCACTGAATCTTCTCAAATAGACTTTATAAAATCTCAAATAAAAGATATAGTTTGGCTCGGAAGTCTTCGGTACAGCCGGGCTGTGCAGGAGGCGGACCTGAAATGTGCTTCTGTGATTGAAGCCGATGCAGAATTTACAGACCAGTTGCGAAAAGCAAAAGGCGCATTAGCAGAATTAGTTTTTTCCTCCAAGGCCGAACTCAACAAAAGGTAATTTGTATAGTTTCGGAGATACAGATGGGTAAAGCCATAATGATAAATATCGAAAAATGTCTGGCTTGTAAAAGCTGTGAAATAGCCTGTGCGGTGGTACATTCCAGGTCGGGTGTTCTTGAAAAGGCGATAACAGAGCAGCCAAAACCGCAAACGAGAGTTTCTGTGGAATCGGCAGGTAGATTTGGGATTCCTATGCAGTGCAGGCACTGTGAGGATGCTCCTTGTATCACGGTTTGTCCGAGTAAGGCGATTTACCGCAGGACGGTTGAAAGTCCTGTGTTGATTGACCGTGATTTGTGCATTGGCTGCAAGTTCTGCCTTATGGTTTGCCCGTTTGGGGTTATCTATATCTCTCGCGATGGCAAAGCGATAACAAAATGCGACCTTTGTATTATTCGGACCGAGGCTGGCCGGGAGCCGGCGTGCGTAGAATCCTGTCCCACCGGTGCTTTGGAATTTTGTGAAGTTCAGGAATGGATGGGGCGGCGTAGAGGAGAAGCGGTTAAAAAAGCCGTTGGATTGATGGAATCCGGTAAAAACATTTCGAGGACAAAAGGTGAATCTAAAAAAGGTTGACCAAATAATTGATAAGTATGGCGGTGAAAAATCCTGGCTGATAATGATTCTGCAGGATATCCAGCAGGAGTTTGGTTACCTTCCGCCTTTTGCTCTGGAAAGAGCGGCAAGCAAGCTCGGGATTTCGCCAAGTCAAGTATATAATGTGGCGACATTTTACAGCTCGTTTAGTTTGACGGAGCGCGGCAGACATTTAATAAAAATTTGTGACGGCACGGCCTGTCACTTAAGAGGGTCTGTTAATATCCGTGGTGAGCTCAAGCGTCAACTTGGTATCGGGGCAGGGCAGACAACTTCAGATAAGGAGTTTACATTAGAGGAGGTAGCCTGCCTTGGTGCTTGTGCATTAGCACCGGTTATGACTATAGACTCCGAGTATCACGGTAGTATGACTATGGACAAGGTTAAGACGAAGCTCGACCAATACAAATAAATGATAGTTCCGATAGCTTTATTTTCATCAAACTGTAATGGGACTAAAATAGGTTTTTAGGAATATGAGACTGCAGGTCAGGGAAAAAAATTTAGCAAAATTAACATCACCTGAGCAATTGGAATCCTGCCGTAGTGAGCTGCAGGCGGCGAGGAGACAGGACAAACCTTGTATTACAATATGCGGAGGAACCGGCTGCCGGGCTGGCCGGGGATTGGATGTGGCAAGGGTGTTCCGGGATATACTCAAGAAAAAACAGCTCGACAGGAAGGTAGATATACAGATAACCGGCTGCCATGGTTTTTGCGAGCGGGGTCCATTGGTGGTCATTCAACCAAAGGGCATACTCTATGTTTCAGTTACGCCTGATGACGTCCAGGAGATTGTTGATGCATCAATCGAGCACGATGAAGTTGTAGAGAGATTGACTTACAAGGACACAGGGACAAAGAAAAGGATTTTCCATGAGATGGAAATACCTTTTTATGCTAACCAGCAGCGTATCGTCCTGGCTAATAATGGCAAGCTCGACCCGACTAACATTGATGATTATATTGCTGTAGGTGGATATGCCTCGTTGGCAAAAGTCCTTACCCGAATGCAGTCTGACGAAATAGTTGAGCTGGTGGGAAAGTCAGGATTGCGAGGTCGCGGTGGCGGCGGTTTTCCAACAGGCCGTAAATGGCGGGCCTGTCGTGAGGCTGCGGGTTATCCGAAGTATGTTCTATGTAACGGCGACGAAGGCGACCCGGGAGCTTTTATGGACCGCAGTATTATGGAGGGCAATCCTCATTCGGTGCTCGAAGGTATGGCCATCGGTGCTTATGCTATCGGGTCGGACCGGGGTTATATTTACGTGCGACACGAGTATCCTTTAGCGGTGGAGAACCTGGTGATAGCAATCAGGCAGGCGGAGGAATACGGGCTTCTTGGGAACAATATACTTGGGACGGACTTTAGCTTCAGCGTTCGAATTAGTCGAGGTGCCGGAGCGTTTGTCTGCGGTGAGTCAACGGCTTTGATGGCCTCTATCGAGGGTTTCTCCGGTGAGCCGCGGGCCAAACACATCCATACTTCCGAAAAAGGGGTTTTTGGTAAACCTACAACTCTTAATAATGTTGAGACCTGGGCCAACGTGCCGCTGATTATTGACAAAGGCTGGGAATGGTTTGCAAATATGGGCACCAAAACCAGCACAGGGACAAAGGTATTTTCGCTGGTAGGTAAGGTTAAAAATACCGGCCTTGTTGAGGTCCCGATGGGGATAACACTTCGACACATTATTTTCGATATTGGCGGCGGGGTTGCAGCTAACCGGAGCTTCAAAGCCGTCCAGACCGGCGGTCCTTCCGGTGGATGTCTGCCGGAGGACCAGCTTGACTTGCCGGTGGATTTCGACCGGCTGACTGAAGCAGGTTCGATGATGGGGTCCGGTGGAATGATTGTTATGGATGACCGAACCTGTATGGTGGAAGTGGCAAGATATTTTACGCATTTTCTAAGTAAAGAGTCGTGCGGCAAATGCACAGCCTGCAGAGAAGGATTGCTGCGAATGTATGAGATGCTGGATGGCATTACATCCGGACGAGGTACCATTGAACAGGTTGAGCTTCTTGAAGAGGTGGGCTTATATGTCAGGGATAACAGCCTGTGTGGTTTAGGCAAAACCGCAGCGAATCCGACCTTAAGCACCCTGAAGTATTTCAGAGATGAGTATAAAGCACACGTTGTCGATAAAAAGTGTCCCGCAGGTGTGTGTAAGGAGCTGACGACCTTTGATATAGACGTCAAGATGTGCACAGGTTGCGGCAAGTGCGTTAAGTCCTGTCCGGTAGAAGCAATTACCGGCGAGAAAAAGGCACCTCATTCGATTAGTCAGGATAAGTGTATTAAGTGTGGTATGTGCAGAGAAGCTTGTCCATTTAATGCGGTAATTACTTTGTAAGAAGTTTCCAAACGGATGGAGTTAGAAGATAGCTTTGATTAAGACGATTATTGACGGTAAAGAAATTGAAGTGGAGCGTGACCGCTGGGCATTGGACGTGGCGCGCGAGATGGGTATATCTATTCCCACGTTTTGCCATCATCCGGCGCTGCAGCCATACGGCGCCTGTCGATTGTGCGTGGTCGAGGTTAGCAAAGGCAAATGGAGGTGGCTTACTACCTCTTGTGACCTTCCGATACGAGAAGGGCTGAGCATAAGAACCGATACGCCTGAGGTGATTAAAAGCAGAAAAATGGCACTTGAGCTTCTCTGGGCTCGTGCGCCGCAGGCGGAATGTATTCAGGCACTTGCTAAAAAGCTGGGGGTAGAGAGACCTCGTTTTGCTGTCCGAGACGACCTCGGCAAATGTATTCTTTGTGGATTATGCGTTCGCATTTGTGACCAGATGATAGGAGTCTCGGCCTTGAGCTTTAGCAGGCGCGGCGTTGAACGGAGAGTAGAGACGCCTTTCGGTAAGGCTTCGGATAGCTGCATTGGCTGCAATGCGTGTGTTGAAGTTTGTCCGACCGGTCATATTGTGAGCGCAGACAGAGACTCTGTGCGATATATTGAAACCTGGAATACTAAGCTTGATATGCTTACGTGCGATGTATGCGGCAAAGCTTATATGCCGGTAAAGGAATTTGAGTATATCAAGAATAAATTGGGTAAAGAAATATCATTGGAACAAGTGTGCCCGGTATGCCGGCGGAAACAAACTATTGTGCGGCTCGAACGTGCCACGGCTGCCAAAGAAAATAATGTAAATCTTGTCGGCTCGCATTTAACTTATGAGATTGACAGTTCCGTTTGAAGTAATAGGCAAAAGTATGGCATTTGTAGCTGTTAAAGCATTTAGAGGTAATTGAATATACAGGAAGGACTTAATGAAACCAGAGACACGTAGTTCAGACAAAGCAGCGCAGATAATGATAGGTCAAATGGCCGCATCGGGCCAAAAAAATGCGTGGGACAGACTCGATGACCAATCGCCGCAGTGCGGATTTGGGAAGCTGGGGGTGTGCTGCCGTATTTGCAGTATGGGGCCGTGCCGAATTGACCCATTTGGAGATGGGCCACAAGTTGGGGTTTGCGGCGCCGGTGCAGATACCATTGTGGCGCGTAATTTTCTGCGGGCTATTGCAGCCGGCACCAGTGCCCATAGCGACCATGGGCGCGGCGTTGCGGAGGTGTTTCTTGCCGCCGCTCAGGGCGAAGCGCCGGACTACCAGATTAAAGACAGCATTAAATTAAAAAGAATAGCTGCGGAGCTGGGAGTGGAGGCCAAAGACCGGCCGGTCAATGAGATTGCTAAGGATATCGGTGAAATTGCGTTGGGCGAATTCGGTAAAGCGCAGGGGACACAGCTTATGGCCCGGCGTGCGCCTAAGCCGCGACAGGAAATCTGGAAAAAACTTGGCATAACGCCTCGGGCTGTTGACCGAGAGGTGGTCGAGGCTCTGCACAGAACTACGATGGGTGTGGACCAGGATTATAAAAATATTATTATGCATGCCAGCCGGACGGCCCTTGCCGATGGCTGGGGAGGTTCGATGCTCGCTACGGAGCTGCAAGATATTCTTTTCGGGACTCCTTATCCGGGGCGCGGCGAGGTGAATCTGGGGGTGCTAAAGGAGGACGAGGTAAATATCATCGTGCATGGACACGAGCCAATTCTGTCGGAAATGATAGTCGCTGCCTCAAGAGATAAGGGACTGCTGGCCGAGGCACAAAAAGTTGGGGCCAAAGGCATCAATATAGCAGGGATTTGCTGCACGGCAAATGAACTGTTAATGAGGCACGGAGTGCCGATTGCGGGTAATTTCCTGAATCAGGAATTGGCTATTGCCACCGGAGCAATTGAATTGATGGCCGTTGATGTTCAGTGCGTGATGCAAGGTCTGGCTGAAGTCGCAAAATGTTTCCACACAAAGCTAATTACAACCTCTGATAAGGCCAAAATACTGGGCGTTGAGCATATTGAGATGGAGCACAAGACTGCCCTCAATACAGCTAAAGAGATAATCAAAATGGCCATAGAAAACTATAAAAATCGTGGCCAGGTCACTATTCCCAGCGAAAAGCAAAAAGCTGTAGTAGGTTTCAGCCATGAGTCTATTAACTATATGTTAGGCGGGAGGTTTCGTGCCAGCTATCGGCCACTAAACGACAATATCATCAATGGGCGGATTCGCGGGATTGCAGCCATTGTCGGCTGCACCAATCCTAAGGTGCCGCAGGATTGGACACATACTACGCTGGCAGAGGAGCTAATCAAACAGGATGTTCTGGTAGTAACGACCGGCTGTGCCAGTATTGCGTGCGGTAAGCGCGGCTTGACAAATCCGAAAGAAGCTCTAAAACTGGCAGGGCCGGGTCTAAGGGAGGTGTGTGAGGCGGTGGGTATGCCACCGGTGTTGACGTGCGGCAGTTGTGTGGATAACAGTCGATTGCTGGTAGCCTGTGCGGAAATTGTCAGGGAAGGCGGGCTGGGCGAGGATATATCCGAGATACCGGTGGCGGGGGCGTGTCTGGAATCGATTACGGAAAAAGCAATCTCGATTGGGCAGTATTTTGTGGCAAGCGGCGTGCTGGTGGTTTTCGGTGAGGAATTTCTGCCGGTATCGGGCAGCGAAAATGTTAGTAAGTATTTATTTAGCGGGATTGAAAAAGACCTTGGCGGTCGTTGGGCGGTGGAGTCAGACCCGCTTAAAGCTGCCGAGATGATACGGGAACATATCGAGAGTAAACGCGATGCTCTGGGAATCAACAAGGTCAAAGAGCGCAAGCTTTACGATATGGCGGACCGGCGTGCATTGGCAGTAGAGTGAAAACAGGATGCTCGATACTAGATGCTGGATGCTCGTCAAGCATCGAGAATCGAGAAACGAGAATCGAGGATCAAGAATATGTCAAAAATCATTGCATCAGCAGCAATTCGCGGCGCTCATAAAATAGCCAGGCAGGCGGAAGATATTCTAACGCGAGCTATCAAGGAAAAGGGCAGAGATTGCCGTGTGGAGTTTCCTAACACCGGCTATTACATTCCGATTATTTATTCGATGACCGGAAGGGCGGTAGAGAGGCTGGCTGATTTTGAAGAAGTTATGAAGGAGATAAAAGCACTCCTGCCGCCGCCTGTTGATGATGACCTGTGGCTGCCCTATCTTGGCCAGGCTCTGGATGCTGGTATGGCAACGCTTTTCGCAGAAGAGATTATCGAGGCCTGTAAGTATCTAATCGGGCCTAACCCAGTTAATGGTATCTGGCTGGGAGCAGCGGACGACGTGATACTGCGGGAGCGCGGCATTCAGTTTGTTGATGGAACAGCGCCTGGGTTTGCGGCGGTGGTTGGAGCTGCGCCGGATGTCCAGACAGCGGTCAACATTGCCCGTAAACTTCAGGAGCGATGGCTGTATGTGTTTATGTCGGCGCACAATAACGGCACCACCTTTGCCGAGCAGCTTGTTGAAGGTGGTGTGCAGTTAGGGTGGGAAACGCGATTAGTGCCTTTCGGGAGGGAAATTACATCGGCGATATATGCGCTTGGTTTTGCCAGCCGGGCGGCACTTAGCTTTGGAGGAGTCCAGCCGGGCGATTTTCGGCGAAACCTGCTTTATAATAAAAATAGAATCTTTGCCTTTGTTATGCCGCTGGGTGAGGTTAGCGATGAATGGTATGCGACGGCTGCAGGGGCGATTAACTACGGTTTCCCGGTCATAGCTGACTCGGATATTCCGCAGATTCTTCCTACGGGAGTGTGCACATACGAGCACGTGGTCTCCAATATCTCTCACGATAAAATTGTGGAAAAGGCCATTGAGGTTCGAGGGCTTAAGATAAAGATTGCACAGATACCGATTCCGGTGGCGGTCAGTCCGGCCTTTGAAGGCGAGCGCATTCGCAAGGAAGATATGCACTGTGAGTTTGGCGGGCAAAGAACGCCGTCGTTTGAGTGGCTTCGGATGCGGGACATCGATGAGGTTGAAGATGGCAAGGTCGAGGTGCAGGGGCCGGATGTCGATTCGGTTGAGGCCGGCGGAAAGCTGCCGCTGGGCATTATAGTTGAAGTAGCCGGCAGAAAAATGCAGACCGATTTTGAACCTGTGCTGGAGAGACAGATACATACGTTTATAAATGAAGCACACGGCATCTGGCATATGGGCCAGCGTGACATAAACTGGCTTCGCATCAGCAGGGAAGCCGCAAAAGCAGGATTCAAACTCGAACATTTTGGAAAGCTGTTGCACGCGAAGTTTCATGACCAGTTTTCAAGTATTATAGACAAAGTGCAGGTCAAGATATTTACGGATGAGGCGAAGGTGCGCCCGCTGCGACAGCTCGCTCATAGTGTTTATGTCGAGCGTGACGCGAGACTTGCAGGTATGGCGGACGAAGACATAGAAACATTTTACTCCTGCACATTGTGTCAGAGTTTTGCTCCGAATCATTTGTGTGTGATTTCGCCGGAGCGGCCTGGTTTGTGCGGGGCTTATAGCTGGCTGGACTGCCGGGCAGCGTATGAGATTACTCCGTCGGGGCCAAATCAGCCCATCTCAAAAGGCAATTGCATTGAGACAAAAATTGGTCAGTGGGACAAGATAAACGCCTTTGTTCAAAAGACCAGCGGCGGTAAAGTGGAACGGATGAGCCAGTATAGTATGATTACCGACCCGATGACAAGCTGCGGCTGCTTTGAATGCATTGCTGCGGTGCTGCCTTCAACGGGTGGGATAATGATTGTCAACAGAGAGTATCCTGAGATGACGCCCTGCGGGATGAAGTTTTCGACTCTTGCCGGGACAGTCGGCGGCGGGCAGCAGACGCCGGGTTTCATCGGGCACTCAAAGCATTATATTAACTCGCGGAAATTTATAGCTGCTGAAGGCGGAATCCGGCGGATTGTCTGGATGCCGACTATGCTGAAGGAAGAGATTAAAGATGCCTTTGTCAAGAGGGCAAACGAGCTCGAACTTGGCGGAGAAGAATTTCTTGCCAAGATTGCCGATGAGAAGACAGCTACGACGGAAGAACAAGTTTTAGAGTTTATAACCAAAGCCGGCCATCCTGTAATAACTTTGGAGCCAATGTTCTAATGGGATAGTGGCACGGGCTTCCAGCCCGTGAAGACACGGCCAGTCCTTCGATTCCACTCAGGATGGTGAGTGAAGTCGAACCAGATGGCCGTGCCACAGATAGAAGGGTATTATGGCGCTGACGGGATTAGATATTTTTAAGCTGTTACCGAAAACAAACTGTAAGAAGTGTGGTATGCCTACCTGCCTTGCCTTTGCTATGGCGCTTGCGCAGAAGCGGGCAAAGTTAGAGGATTGTCCTTTCGTTTCGGAGGAGGCGAAGGAGAAGCTTGCGGCTGCTGCGGCTCCGCCGATGCGCAAAGTTGTATTCGGCAGCTCGGATAATCAGGTGCAGATAGGCCAGGAGACCGTTGTTTTCCGACACGAAGAGAAGTTTCATAATCCTACGGTTCTGGCTGTAACCGTTTCGGATAAGCTGGCCGGCGAGGACTTAAAGCGACGTGTTGAGTCCATAAGTGCCCTGCAGTTTGAGCGTGTGGGGACCAAAATTGGGGTCAGGGCCATAGCGGTTGTTAATGACAGTGGCTCATCGAAGAATTTTGCCGAGACTTGCGCCGCGGTTAAAAGCGCAAGCCCGCTTGCGCTTATTCTGGTAACTGAATCGGCAGAGGCGATGGCAGCAGCGGCGGCGAAAGTAAATGGTTCGACAAGCTCACCATCCCGAGCAAAGTCGAGGGAGGGAGTGGTTCCTCTACTTGCCTCGGCTAAATTGGATACCGCTGATGCAATGGCAAAAATCGCCAAAGAAAACGGTTGTCCCCTTGTGGCAAAAGCCGAATCAATCGAAAGTCTTTGCGAGCTTACTGAAAAAATTAAAGCGATGGGTGTTGAGGACATTGTATTAAATCTTGCGGGGATGAGTCTTCGGGACCAGTTGTATGGCCTTTCAAGGATGCGGGCATTAGCCCTGAAAAAGGTATTTCGACCGTTAGGTTATCCTGCAATATCGTTTATGACCGATGGTGACGCGGACAAACAGCTTGCTGTTGCTATTAGCTTGATTTGCAAATATTCCAGTATTATCGTGGTCGATACCGTTGAGCCGTCTGCTATTTTGCCTATGCTGACTGCGGTGATGAATATCTTTACCGACCCGCAGAAACCTGTGCAGGTTGAGCCGAAGGTTTATACGGTCGGCGAGCCTGATAAGGATTCGCCGCTTATGTTCACAACTAACTTTTCACTGACTTATTATACTGTGGAGTCGGATGTTGAGGCGAGCCGCGTGCCGAGCTATATTCTTGTGGTCGATACGGAAGGGACAAGCGTATTGACGGCTTATTCGGGAGATAAACTCAATGAAAAAACGGTGGCGGACGCTATGGCCAAACACCGCGTAGAAGAGCTGGTCAAGCACAGGAAACTTATAATTCCTGGTTACGTTGCGGTAATGAGCGGTAAGCTCGAAGAGGTTACCAACTGGGAGATTATGGTCGGTCCGAGAGAATCTTCAATGCTGCCTAAGTATCTGCAAGAGGTCTGGAAGTAAATCCTAAATCCTGAATCCTAAATACTAAACAATATCGAAATTCAAATGTGCAAAACGTTTAGGGTTTAGTATTTCGGTCATTTGAATTTGTTTAGGGTTTAGATATTAGTATTTAGAATTTTCTTAATGTATGGATGATGCTAAGAAAAAAAAGTGTCTGGTGCGATTTGAGCCGAGCGGGCTGAGGGTAGAGGTTCCGGCGGGGACAGTCCTACTTGAGGCAGCTAATAAAGCGGGGATTTACGTAAGCAGTATCTGCGGAGGGGATGGCTATTGCGGTAAGTGCAAAATAGTAATTGATGAAGGGCAATTTCAAGGTAAGCCCACCGCGTTACTTACTCCAAATGAAGTGAGGGAGAATATTGTTTTGGCCTGCCAGACCACGGTCCTTTCTGATATGACTGTAACTATCCCAAAGTTTCACACTCTGGAGACAAGTCAAATACTGATGGATTCCGATGCCCACAGGTTCAGTGAGCTTGCCGGTGAGGTGGAAGCAGGGGTGTTTAAGTTTGACCCGCTGGTGCAAAAGTTATATCTTGAAATTACTCCGCCGAGCGTTCGGGACCATACCGCTGACCACGAGCGTTTATACCTGGCAATACGTGAGCGGATTGATGCTCCAATAATGCAGACCGGTTACAGAATCCTTCAAAAACTTTCCGGAGTGCTGACAAGCTGCGGCTACAAGGTTACGGTAACGATAGGCCGCCGAGGAGAGACCACCGAAGTTATCGAGGTTGAGGCAGGCAACCATTCTGAAAAGAATTTTGCTGTGGCTGTTGACCTGGGGACAACCACTGTGGTTGTCCATCTTGTTGACTTAACAAAAGCTACTACGATAGACACGGAGGCTACATATAACAGCCAGATAAATTTCGGAGATGATTATATACGCCGGATTATCTACGCCGAGGAAAATAATGCGTTTGACGAGATGCAGAACCGCCTTGTCGGAGATGTCAATAATCTGATAGTAACACTGGCAGAAAGACAGAGAATTGATTTGCAGGATATTACCACGATTGTTTGTGCCGGCAATACAGCGATGCTGCATTTTTTATTGAATTTAGACCCGACGCGAATTCGCAGAGAACCATACGTTGCTTCAGCCGGTTTTATTCCGCCAATCCGTGCAGCGGAGGCAGGCATTCAAATCAATAAGCGAGGTTTATTATACTGCCTGCCGAGCGTTGCTGCATACGTGGGTAGTGACGTAGTAGCGGGCGTATTGACAACGCGAATTTATACCAGAAAGGGCATCTCACTTTTTGCTGATATCGGGACAAATGGCGAAGTGGTTCTGGGTAATCGAGACTGGCTGGTTTGCGCTTCGAGCTCGGCAGGGCCTGCGTTTGAGGGCAGCGGGGTTAAACACGGTATGAGAGCGGGGGCAGGTGCAATTGAGAAGATGACGATTCTGGGGAATGGGGCTGTTGAGTTTAAGACGATAGGCGGCAGCCGCCCGGTTGGAATATGCGGGTCGGGCTTATTGGATACAATTGCCGAATTATTTAGAAATGGAATCATAGACCGGACGGGGCGTTTCGGGACCAATGGTAAGTATCGGGTAACAGAAGGCGAGGATGGGTTGCAGTTTCAACTGGTGAAAGGTGGGAACGGCCGACAGGAGATAGTAATTACCCAGCCGGATATCGATAATTTAGTCCGTTCCAAGGCGGGAGTTTTTGCCGCAATAAGAGTGTTGATGGAGTCCACCCAGACAAAAACGGAAGATTTGGAAGGAATTTATTTAGCCGGCGGATTTGGAAATTTTCTGAATGTTCGGCACGCTGTTGCTATCGGAATGCTGCCCGATGTGCCGGTGGAGAAGATTCACTTTGTGGGAAATACATCCATTGCAGGAGCAAAGACGGTTTTGTTGAGTCGCAAGGCTCTCAAGACCGCTGAAAAGATTGCCCAGAGTATGACATATTTTGATTTGATGAGCCATCCGAAGTATATGGATGAATTTATCAGGGCCAGTTTCCTGCCGCATACGGATTTGTCGCTGTTTCCATCAGTGAAGGTGGGAGGGGCTTCCAGCCCGTGAACCCCGTTAGAAATTTTATTTCTAAACGGGGTGAATACACGGCCAAGCTTGTCCTGAGCGTAGTCGAAGGGATGGCCGTGCCACCGGAGAAAATTTGATATGGCGAAAACAATTGCGATAGGCGGAAAGGGCGGGTCAGGCAAAACGACCATAGCCGCGATGATTGTAAGACTGCTGAAAAGGGGAGGTGGGGGGGCTATACTTGCAGTGGATGCCGACCCTAATTCGTGTCTTGGCTCGATGTTGGGAGTTCAGCCGGTCGGCACTATCGCTGATATTCGTGAGGATGCGCGGGCCAAAACGCCTACTAATACGGGCACCGATAGGCTTCGGTCGCTTGAATACGATATTCAAAAAGCATTAACTGAGGCTGATGGGTTTGATTTGCTTGTTATGGGCAGGCCTGAAGGGCCGGGCTGCTATTGTGCAGTGAATAATATCCTGCGACAGTTTCTGGATAAATTAAGTTCACAATATGAGTATGTAATTATAGATAACGAGGCGGGGATGGAGCACCTGTCCCGCAGGACCACAAATAATGTTGACATATTATGTATCGTAACAGAGCCGACTTCGCTGGGTGTGGACACAGCCGAGAGGATTTTTGAGCTTGCAAAAAGATTGCCTGTATCTATAAAAGAAATTGGCGTTATATGGAATAAGGTTGAGGATATTTCTGCTTGCGAGGAGAGATTAGATGAGATAGAGACTTTTGGTTATGTCCCTGTGGACCGTGCGGTTTTCGATGCTTCAATGCAGGGCAAAACGGTCTTTGACATAGACGAAAATAGTCCTTCTTGGTTGGCTGTCTCGAAGATATTTGAGGAGAAACTGAACCTTAAATGTTCAAAAGGCAAGATACAGAGTAGATAAAGTTAGAAGATTGGAGAATTAGAGATGGCAGTTCCTGAGATTGCTGAAGGTTTTACCGGCTGTGTGAACCGTGTTACACTCGGTGCGACAAAAGAGAAAGGCGGCACGCGAAGCTCAACAGTAACTGTAGGCGGAGCATGCAATGTTGTTTATGGCGGCTCTATTGGAGATGTCGGCCAGAAACCGGTTATCGCTATGGATGTTCTCGATAGCAAACCGGAAGATTGGCCTGATGCTTTAGCCGAGCCATATAGAGATGTGCTCGGTAGTCCGGTCGATTGGGCCAAAAAATGTGTGAATGAATTTGGAGCCGAGTTAATTTGTATAAAGTTCGATGGTATTCACCCGGATAAGGCAAACAAGGATGCCGCACACGCCGTTAAAGTTACCCAGGAGGTGCTGAAGGCAGTTAGTGTGCCGCTTATATTGTGGGGCTGCGGGAATGATGAAAAAGATAACCAGGTTATGCCGAAGGTAAGCCAGGCTGCAAAAGGCGAAAACTGCCTTATCGGAACGGTTACGGAGGATAATTACAAATCGCTGACTGCTGTTGCATTAGCTGATGGCCATCATCTTATAACCCAGGCGCCATTGGATATCAATATCGCCAAGCAGGTCAATATCCTGGTTTCCGATATGGGCTTTCCACTGGAACGAATAGTGACATTTCAGGCGACCGGGGCGCTGGGTTACGGCATAGAATATGCGTATTCAATTCAGGAGCGTCAGCGGCTTGCTGCGCTTGGCGGCGACAAAATGATGGCGATGCCGGTTATCTGTGATGTCGGATACGAATCCTGGCGAGCCAAGGAGGCTAAACTTGTAAATGCACCGGGCTGGGGACAGGCTCGGGACCGCGGGCCGATGTGGGAAGCTGCAACTGCTATATGTCTGTTGCAGGCCGGTGTCGATATAATTCGTATGCGCCATCCGAGGGCAGTAGCTACGGTTAAAAATTTCATCAATCAGGTATGGAAAAGTTAAAAATTGCCACGAAGTCACGAAGTCACAAAGAAATTATAAATTAAAAAAACTTGGTGTCTTTGTGTCTTGATGGCAAAAATATGTGTTTGGCGGGATTGGAAAAAGAAGGTGGTTGTTATGATAATAATAGCAGAACGAATCAATGGAATGTTCACCGATGTTAAACAAGCCATAGCGGACAAAGATAAAAAGGTTATTTGGGACCTGGCCAAAAAGCAGACTGAGGCAGGCGCTACATATCTGGACGTAAATGTAGGGACGGCTGCGGCAGACCAGGAAGGAGCAATACAGTGGCTGGTTGAGACCATTCAACAAAATTGCTCTACGCCATTGTGTCTCGATTCGCAAAAATCAAACGTTATCAAGGCAGGATTAAAGGTCATCAATGCTGAAAATGGGGTCATTCTGAATTCGACGCCGTTGAATAAGAAAACCGATGAAGAGGTATTGGATAAATTCATAGAAATGGCACAGCAGGCAGGGCCGAAAGCGAGTATCATTGCTCTTACGATGGATAAAAACGGTGTGCCTCAAGATATTGATAACCGGGTGGCTATAGCCGCAGAGATTGTGTCAAAGGCGATTGAAAAAGGTTTTGGAAGTCAACGGCTGCTTATTGACCCGATTGTTCTGCCGGTCAAGGTGCCAAACGCTCAGGTTCAGCCCGGCAATATCTTATCAGCGATAGACCAGATAAAATATCTTTCCGACCCTTCGCCTCATATCACATTGGGCCTGTCGAACATTTCACAGGGGGCGACGGAAAGAAGCTTGATAAACCGCGTGTTTTTAGCAATGGCGGTTTCGCACGGTCTGGATTCAGCAATTCTCGATGTGCTGGATGAAAATTTAATGAATGAGCTGGCAACGGCTGAGATGCTGATGAATAAACAGATATATTCGGATTCCTTCTTAAAAGTATATGCCTCAATGAACAGGTAGTGGCGGTTTTGAAAATGAAAGGACTGTGAATTAAAGGAAGACTTATGAAACTTGACCCGAGAAAGTTGAAAGATTGGCAGATTGCAGAAGCTGCCGAGGAAAAAATGAAGCCTGTTAACCAGCTGGCAAAGGAAATGGGCTTGCAAGAAGACGAGTTAATCCCAATGGGACGAAGGCTGGCCAAGGTCGATTATCAAAAAGTTCTTTCGCGGCTGAAAGGTCCTCCCACAGCCAAGTACATTAATGTTACTGCCATTACGCCGACGCCATTGGGCGAGGGAAAAACGACCACCACAGTCGGTCTGGTCGAAGGTTTAGGAAAGTTGGGTAAGCATCCTGTTGGGGCAATCCGGCAGCCCAGCGGCGGGCCTACATTCAATATCAAAGGTTCGGCGGCAGGCGGCGGGCTGGCGCAGTGTATTCCGCTGACGCCTTTTTCCATCAGGCTGACAGGTGACATAGATTGTGTTACTAACGCCCACAATCTTGCTATGGTTGCACTGACTTCTCGTTTGCAGCACGAGCGCAATTATGACGACCAGCGCCTGGCAAAAATCGGCCTGAAGCGTCTTGATATTGACCCGCAGCAGGTCCAAATGAAATGGGCGATGGATTTCTGTGCTCAGTCGCTGCGTGACATCAGAATCGGTCGGGGCGACAAAATGGACGGCTATGAGATGGACTCGGGTTTTCAAATCACTGTCTCCAGTGAGATAATGGCAATACTGGCGGTTGCCAGGGATTTGAAGGATTTGCGAGAGCGTATCGCCAGAATCGTTGTTGCTTATGATAAAAAGGGCGGAGAAGTTACTGCTGCCGACCTTGATGTCGATGGCGCTATGACGGCCTGGATGGTCGATGCGATAAATCCGAATCTGCTGCAGACGATTGAAGGTCAACCTGTATTTGTGCACGCAGGCCCATTTGCGAATATTGCTGTCGGTCAAAGCTCAATCATTGCCGATATGATTGGGACAAGGTCGGGCGATTATCATATAACTGAGAGCGGTTTCGGCGCCGATATTGGTTTTGAGAAGTTCTGGAATATAAAGTGTCGTATGTCCGGCTTGAAACCAAATGCCGTTGTCATAGTCGCCACTATTCGCGCTCTTAAGATGCACGGCGGCGGCCCTACCGTCAAGCCCGGTATCCCTTTAAGTGGGGAATATACCAGCGAAAATCTTGAGCTGGTTGAAAAGGGTTGTGACAATCTTGTTGCACATATCGAGACAGTGAAGAAAAGCGGGGTTCGGCCGGTAGTTTGTGTAAACAGTTTTCACACCGACACCGAGTCGGAGATAAAGCTCGTGAAGAAAATTGCGGAACAGAACGGAGCCCTGGCTGCGGTATCCGAACACTGGCTCAAAGGCGGCGAAGGTGCAATTGAGCTGGCAGAAGCGGTCGTTGAAGCCTGCAACGAAAAGAACAGCTTCAA
This sequence comes from uncultured Pirellulales bacterium, assembly GCA_964462515.1. Classification (GTDB taxonomy): domain Bacteria; phylum Planctomycetota; class Phycisphaerae; order Sedimentisphaerales; family Anaerobacaceae; genus CAYWXK01. The sequence goes on along the minus strand of CAYWXK010000008.1, from coordinate 45,069 downwards.
GCTCCTTTATGATTTGCAAACCCCCCTCAGAAAGCGCATCGAGCTGATTGCCAGGGAGGTTTATGGGGCCAATGGAGTAACTTACACCGATGTGGCTTTGGAAAAAGCCAAGGCGATGGAGGCAGACCCTGCGAGCAAGACTCTGGGAACCTGTATGGTCAAGACGCACCTTAGTTTGTCGCACGACCCTGATGTGAAGGGCAGACCCAAGAATTGGGAGCTTCCTATTCGTGATATTCTGGTCTATAAGGGCGCCGGCTTTATTGTGCCGGTAGCAGGGGCGATTAAGTTAATGCCCGGGACCAGCTCGGACCCTGCCTTTCGCCGGATTGATGTCGATGTCGAGACAGGGAAGGTTCAAGGTCTATTCTAATAGTTTACCACGAAGGCACGAAGTCACAAAGAAAGTTTGAATACAATCAAATTTTCGTGTCTTTGTGTCTTGGCGGCAAAAATATGTGTTTGGGACAAAGTAAGAATAGAGAGTTTGTTGAATTTTTAGGGGATACTGATGACAGCACAAATTATAGACGGTAAACAAATAGCCGCTAATATGCGAGAAGAGCTAAAAGCCGAAGTGGCTAAACTAAAAGAAAAGGGTATTGTGCCGGGTCTTGGGGTTATCCTGGTTGGTGAAGACCCTGCTTCGATATCGTATGTTACGGCAAAAGCGCGCACCTGCGAAGAGATAGGGATTTACTCCGATGATAATCGGCTGCCTGCACAGACTACACAGGAAGAGTTAATATCGCTTGTAAAGAAAATGAACAAAGACCCGAAAATTCACGGTATTCTGGTTCAGCTGCCTTTGCCGGAACATCTCAATGAAACTGATGTTCTTATGACGATTGACCCCGATAAGGATGTTGATGGTTTTCATCCGATGAATGTAGGCAAAATGGTGGTGGGTGAAAAGGCGTTTCTACCCTGCACGCCGCACGGGGTCATTCAGTTGCTTCTTCGCAGCGGCGTGACCATTGAGGGTTCTCACGTGGTAATCGTTGGGCGCAGCAACATAGTGGGTAAGCCCCTGGCAAATATGCTTATTCAAAAAAGTGCGATAGGTAACGCTACGGTTACGGTCTGCCATACGCGCACGAAAAATCTGGCTTCCCACACAAGGCAGGCGGACATAGTTATTGCTGCTGCCGGCAGGCCCAATACTATTACTGCTGATATGGTAAAAGAGGGCGTGGTAGTGATTGACGTTGGCGTTAACCGGATAGAGGACGCGACAAAAAAGCAGGGCTTTCGGCTTGTTGGCGATGTTGACTTCGAGGCCGTGAAGGAAAAGGCTTCGCTTATTACGCCGGTGCCGGGCGGGGTGGGCCCGATGACAATAACTATGCTGCTTTATAATACGGTAGAGTCGGCTAAAAAAATGGCCTGTATTGCTGTTGCCTAAGCAACTGTATAAAAAAATGTGTAAAACTATTAAAGATATATACAGTCTGTTCAAATAAGGAAAGAGTAAATGACAAAGCTCAAGGAGGCATTGGCATCGGGCAGGTTTGTTGTAACTACCGAGGTTGGCCCGCCTAAAGGAGTGAATGTTGAAAAATGTATTGAACAAGCGGATGCCTTGCGGCACCGAGTAACTGCCTTTAATGTTACCGACCTTCAAAGCGCTATGATGAGATTCGGCTCGCTTGCTACAAGCCGGCTTCTGGTTGAGCGAGGTATGGAGCCGGTTTTGCAGATGACCTGTCGAGACCGCAATCGACTCGCTCTACAATCCGACCTTTTAAGCGCATACGGACTGGGAATCAGGAACATTCTGTGCTTAACCGGCGACCATCAAAAATTAGGCGACCACCCCCAGGCAAAGGGGGTATTTGATTTAGATTCGGTGCAGTTGCTTGCGGCTGCAACTAAGCTGCAGCAGGGGAAAGACCTGGCAGGAAACCAGCTTGAGGCGTCTCCGGAATTTTTCCTCGGAGCGGTGGTTACTCCTGAAGCGGAGCCTCTGGAACTGCAAATTATCAAGATGAAGAAGAAAATCGAAGCAGGGGCAGAATTTTTCCAGACCCAGGCTGTTTATAATCCAGGAAAATTTAAGGAATTTATTAAGCAGGTCTCGCATTTTAATGTGCCGATTCTGGCAGGGATTGTGGTCTTAAAATCTGTCGGTATGGCGCGATATATGAATGAGAATGTTGCAGGAGTAAATGTGCCGGAGGAGCTGATTGAGGAGCTAAAAAAAGATAAGGAAAAAACAAAATCCGGACAAACCGGCATTGAAATCGCTGTGCGAATCATAAAGGAGATTAAGCCATATTGTCAGGGCGTTCATCTGATGCCGTTAGGATGGGATGATAAAGTGCCGGCAATCCTTGATGGAGTCGGCTTATAAAGAAGAATAATTAGCCACGAAGACACAAAGTCACAAAGAATTTATGAATTTAAAAACTTCGTGTCTTGGTGCCTTGTCCCTCGACTTCGCTCGGGATGGTGAGCCTGTCGAACCAGTGGCAAAGAAAAGTTGTGAAAAAGGAAAAACGATGATTAGTCAAACCCAGAAGCCCCAAGGGCAAAAAATTGCCACGAAAAAATATCCGGTAATCTGGCTGCAGGGAGCTGGCTGCACCGGATGTTCTGTGTCTATTTTGAATGCGGTCAGCCCGCGGATTCAGAATCTGCTGCTGGATGAATTGGTTCCCGGTCAGCGGCTTAATTTGTTGTTTCACGCGACAATAATGTCCGGCCAGGGTGAGCCGGTCATCGAAGTTTTGAAAAATACCCAAAAAAACAGCAAGGGCGGTTATATCTTGGTGGTCGAGGGTGCAATCCCTACCGCTGAGGGTGGTCTTTATGGCAGCATCGGAGAACAAAATGGCAAGCATTTGACCGTTCAACAGAGCGTCGAAGAGCTTGGAAGAAATGCGATGCTAACGATTGCACTCGGCACCTGTGCCACCTTTGGCGGAATACCGGCAGCCAAGCCGAATCCTACCTGCTGCAAGGGTGTAAAGGCCGTCTTTGGTGAAAAGAAAATTGAAACGCCTGTGGTCAATATTCCCGGCTGCCCGCCTCATCCGGACTGGTTTGTAGGGACGGTGTCCTTGATATTATTCTCCGGTGTGCAAGCCCTTGAGCTGGACAGGTTGTCTCGCCCGAAGCTTTTTTATGGACAGCTTATCCATGAAAATTGTCCGAGAAGAGCGGATTTCGATAAAGGGAAATTCGCTCAAAGATTGGGGGATGCAGGCTGCCTTTACAGGTTAGGTTGCAAGGGTCATTATACATACGCGGATTGCGCACTAAGGCAGTGGAATAACGGCCTGAACTGGTGTGTCAAGGCAGGCTCACCCTGTCAGGGCTGCGTTGAGCCGGAATTTCCGGACGGCACATCGCCGATTTATCAGAGGATTACTTTTGAGGATATTTGGAAAAAGGATTAACCGCGGAGAGCGCAAAGACCGCAGAGAAAAAAATTAACCACGAATTAACCCGGCGCGGCCTTTAGCCGCAACCAAAAAAAATTAGACACTGATTTACACTGATTAACACTGTGTATAAAAAGATATACAAAAAACTCAAGGACAAAAACAAAAGGCAGCACATTGCATATAAAGAGGTTATGGTAAATCAATACAAAAACGTGCAGGAAAAACAAGAAGTTGAAAGATCGTAGTACGAATGGACACAGATAAAAAGTCAAATTATGAATTGGTGCGAATTCGTGAAAATTTGTGGCAAAAGTCGGTGGACTCTGCGAGCTAAGCGGTGAAAGGAATCAAGAAAAAAATGCCTACAACAATAAAGATTGACCCGATAACGAGGATAGAAGGCCATATGGCCATTGAGGCCGTCGTTGATAACGGCGTGGTAAAAGATGCCAGAAGCATAGGGACTCTGTTTCGAGGTATTGAGATAATTCTTCAGGGAAGGGACCCTCGCGATGCCAATATCCTGACTCAACGGATATGCGGCGTTTGTCCGATTGCCCACGCGACGGCATCTTCATTTTGCCTCGATAACGCCTTTGGTCTGGATAATAAAATCCCGGATAATGCCAAGCTTATGCGTGCCCTGATTTTTGGGTCCAACTATCTGCAGTCGCATATCCTTCATTTCTATCATCTTGCTGCTCTGGATTACGTGGATGCGGTAGGTGTGCTGGGTGAGCTGTATCCATTTGTGCCGCGCTATGAGGGTGACTTTCGAATATCAGGCAAGACAAATTCCAGCTTGGTCAATCATTACGTGATGGCTCTGGATATGAGGCGCAAGTGTCACGAGATGCTGTCAATCTTTGGCGGGAAGATGCCGCATATCGTAGGTATTGTGGCCGGGGGTGTTACCGAAAAACTGACCGAAGATAAAATAACTAATTTGCTGTCGCGATTAAATGAAATACGGCAGTTTATAGACGCCACCTATATTCCTGATGTGATAACTGTTGCAAAAGCGTATAGTGATTATTTCGAGATAGGCCGGGGCTGCCGAAGAACTCTTTCTTATGGTGGTTTTGATGTGCCGACCGGTAAGCTATTTAAGGCCGGCGTGGTCTCGCCTGCTTTGCAATTTGAGCCATTTGCAAAGGAGAATATTACTGAGGAAGTAAAGCATTCCTGGTATGCGGATTCATCGAAAGACCCGGCGCAGGCAGAAACAGAGCCGGATGTCAAAAAGAAGGATGCCTATTCATTTATAAAATCTCCGAGATATAAAGGCGAGGTCTGCGAAGTCGGACCTTTGGCACGAATGGTGAACAACTATGTGCAGAAAGATGCCAGGACAAAAGGGCTTGTTGATTCGCTGCTTGGACAATTGGGAGCCCGTGTCGATGTTCTATTTTCGGTGCTTGGTCGTCACGCGGCAAGGGCTTTGGAGGCCAAGCTTGTTGCTGATACTATGGTTGATTGGCTGCAAGCATTAAAGCCCGGTGAGCCAACTATTGTTGATAGCGAGATTCCTCTGGAGAGTAGCGGTGCGGGTTTAACCGAGGCTCCGCGAGGTGCGGTAGGGCACTGGATAAGTATCAAGGATAAAAAAATTCACAGCTATCAGGTTATTTCGCCTACTACCTGGAACGCTTCGCCGAAGGATGATAAAGGCCAGCCTGGGGCGGTTGAGCAGGCGATAATAGGCACTAAAATTAAAGATAAGGACAATCCATTTGAGCTTGTCCGAATTATACGTTCGTTTGACCCGTGTTTAGCCTGCTCTGTTCAGTTACTTGATGCCAGAGGGATGGAGCTGGGTTCATTTGAGGTTATTTGATATGCGGATTTTGCTCCTTGGTCTGGGTAATATATTGCTTAGGGATGAGGGTGTCGGTGTACACGTAGCTCGAAAGCTGCAGGGGCTAACTTTGCCTTGCAACGTGGAGGTTATGGATGGCGGAACGGCCAGTCTCGATACTCTTTTGTTGACTGATGGCATCGAGAAGCTGGTAGTCATTGATGCGGTTAAAGCCGGTAAAAAGCCCGGCACTATTTATAGAATTGAATTGGGCGCAGTGGAGAAAGATAGATTCAGACAAAGCCTCGTCCGGCAAGGATGCTCGAAGATAAGTCTGCATCAGATTGGCTTACTCGATGCTTTATCTATTGCCGAGAGAACCAACTGTGCGCCCAAAGAAGTCGTTGTCATCGGAGTCGAACCCGGCGAGATTGATTGCGGTTTGGAATTAACGGATGAAGTTAAACAAAAAATTCCTGAAGTCATTGATGCGATATTAAAGGAAATAGAAAATGATATTTACTCAGAATAAACCGACCGAAGAGGTCTTACGGTCGCTGGGTCAGGAAAGGCATATCTTCCTGCTGGCTTGTAATGGGTGTGCCGAAGTTTGCCAGACGGGCGGCGAAAAGGCGCTTTCTATGATGAAAGCCGAGCTGGAAAAAGCCGGTAAGAACGTGGCAGGGGAGGTATTAGTAGATTTTCTCTGCAACAAACTTTTAGTTGCAACCCGGCTTGCCCACGAAGCCGACACGCTTAAGAAGGCAGATTCCATCCTGGCGCTGACCTGTGGTATCGGGGTTCAGGCGGTTTCTAACGTGGTGGATAAGGTTGTTCATCCCGGCGCAAATACGGTATCTTTAGGGGGGTTGCAGGGCCTTTGGCCTTCAAGTGAGCGTTGTCAGGCCTGCGGAAATTGTGTTTTGGATTATACCGGCGGTGTTTGTCCGATTGTATCTTGTGCAAAAGAATTGCTCAACGGCCCTTGCGGAGGCGCTAAGGATGGAAAGTGTGAGGTTGACCGTGAAAAAGATTGCGGCTGGGTCAAAATTTTTGAAAGACTTCAGAAAATTGGACGAGTGGAAAATCTAAAGAGAGTCTATGAGCCAAGAGACCATAGTAAAATGCTGCCTGCCGGCGAGCTGCGTAAAACCTCATTCTATGATTTGGAGCTGTAAAGGAAGTCCATAGTCGAGATTCTACATAGCGTTGTGGAGGTGATAAAAAATATCAAATACGATATGGAAAATACGGGGGACAAGGTTGTTCTGACTACTTGCCCATTCTGTGGATGCGGATGCGGATTGTATCTTAAAACTGAAAATGGAATGGTTGTCGGTTCGTATCCCAGCAGAAATCACCCTGTCTCCAAAGGCGCTCTTTGCGTGAAGGGATGGAACTGTTATGAATTTATCAATAAGCTCGATAGACTTACAAAACCATTAATCAAGTCCGATGATAGATTCGAGGAGGTTAGCTGGGACAAGGCGTTGCAGACAGTTTCAAAGAGACTTTTGGAGATTAAAGGAAAATATGGGCCGGATGCTCTGGCTTTTTTAAGCTCATCAAAGGCGACCAACGAAGAAAATTTTCTTATGATGAAGCTGGCCAGGGCTGTCTTCAAAACTAACAATATTGACCAGTGTGCTAGGCTCTGTCACGCTCCTACGGTAGTCGGCCTGGCAGCGGTGCTCGGCTCAGGTGCAATGACAAATTCGATTAACGAATTCGAGGATGCGGAATTATTTTTAGTAACCGGTTCGGATACAACCGAGCAGCACCCCCTAATAGGTTCGAGGATTATCAATGCCGTTATTGATAGAAAAGCAAAGTTAATTGTCGTTGACCCGAGAAAGATTGAGCTTGCTAAATATGCAACAGTCTATATGGCGCAGAACAACGGCACCGATGTTGCCTGGATAAATGGGATGATGAATGTGATAATTAAAGAGAGGTTGTATGACAACGAATATATAAAAGAGCGGACGGAAAATTTTGAGCAGCTACAGAAGGTTGTCGAGCAATATACTCCTGAATATGTAGAGAATATAACGAAAATTCCTCGCGATTTGCTCATCCAGGCGGCAAGGCTCTACGCCCAGGCTAAAAAAGCGATGATTGTTTATTCAATGGGCATTACGCAGCACACCACGGGTGTGGATAACGTTAGGTCACTGGCTAACCTGGCAATGTTAACTGGACATATAGGATTTCCATCCACAGGTATTAATCCTTTAAGAGGACAGAATAACGTCCAGGGGGCCTGCGACGTTGGGGCCCTTCCCGATGTTTTTTCAGGTTATCAAAAAGTAGCAAATGAAGCGGCCAGAGCTAAATTCGAGCAGGCCTGGAAAGTTGAAGGTTTGCCATCGCAACCAGGTCTTACTGTTACGGAGATTCTTAATGGCGCTCTGGAGGGGAAAATAAAGGGTCTTTATATAATGGGTGAGAATCCTGTTATAAGCGACCCTGATTCGAATCATGTCCGAAAAGCATTGGAGAAGCTGGAATTTTTTGTCATCAATGAAATCTTTTTATCTGAGACAGCACAGTATGCGGATGTGATATTGCCTGCCGCCAGCTTTGCTGAGAAAGATGGAACATTTACAAATACAGAACGCAGGATCGAAAGGGTGCGAAAGGCTATTGAGCCGGTGGGCGATGCAAAGCCGGATTGGGAAATTTTCTGTGAAATAGCCAGACGCTGCGGATACAAGGCGATGAATTATAGAAATCCTTCCGAAATTATGGATGAAATAGCTCAACTTACTCCAATATATGGAGGGATAAGCTACGACCGCCTGGAGCCGTATGGTTTGCAGTGGCCCTGTCCATCGAGAGACCATCCCGGCACTATTTATCTGCACAAGGATAAATTCGTCAAGGGGAAAGGCACTTTTATGGCCTGTGTGTATATAGAGCCGGATGAAATTCCGGACGAGGAGTATAATTTTGTCCTTAGCACAGGAAGGACATACTGGCATTGGCACACCGGCACAATGACCCGCCGAACATCCACTTTACATAGAGAGATGCCCGGCGGCTATGTTGAGATTCATCCAAAAGATGCCCAAAGACTCAAGGTGAGAAAGGGGAGCTGGGTGAAAATCTCATCGAGACGCGGCGAAATTCAGACACAGGTGTTGGTAACAGAAAAGGTAAAAGAAGGCTCTGTATTTATACCGTTTCATTTTAGTGAAGCTGCGGCAAACGTGCTGACTAATCCCGCGACAGACCCTGTGGCCAAGATTCCAGAATACAAGGTTTGTGCCGTCAAAATTGAAAAGTTGGAACAATGAAGCAATTTGTTTTGAAAAAAGACAGGATAAGAGACCTTTGCATCGCAGCCTGCGGCGACTGGGAAACCTATATTCCTGTGGAAATCGCGGGTGCGGATGTCCATTTTCTTAAAATCGAGGACAAAAATAAGGAATCGCTTCTCGATAAATTAGCTCTGGATTACGAATATACCGTAGTGCCTCCCAAGATTTTAGCATTTCCTCAGCTCGAATCCCTTTTTGAGTTTGGCGAGCAAAAAATCGTTGAGACGGCCAAACCTTCGGCAAAAAGATTGCTATTTGGCCTGCGGGCGTGCGATGTTAAGGCGATATTATTTTTGGATGATTTCTACGGGAGGAATTTTGAAGACATTTATTACCTGAATAAGTCAAATAACAAATTACTGGTTATAGTCGGCTGCAAAAAGCCGCTTGAAAATTGTTTTTGCACATCTGCCAAGACCGGCCCATTTTTGCAAAAGGGATTTGATTTGCAGTTAGTGGATGTGGGTAATGAGTATGTAGTTGAAGCAGGTTCTAAAAAAGGCGAAGAATTTGTAAATAGTTACAAAAAGTTTTTTGATAAAGTTTCAGAGGATGATATCGAACACTCAAAAGTTACAAAGCGAGCTGCACAAGAAGCGGTGGCTCTTAAATTGGATTTTGAGAAGGCTATAAAAAGGTTTTGCGAAGATAAAGTGCCGACACAGATATATGAAAAAATAGCCGAGCGCTGCATTTACTGCGGCGGATGTCTCTACGTTTGTCCGACCTGTAGCTGCTTTAACGTCTTTGATGAGCGAAAAGGAAATTTTGGCAGGAGAAGCCGCAACTGGGATGCTTGCGTTTTTGAAGGTTACACGCGTGAGGCAAGCGGGCATAATCCGCGGTCTGAAAAGTGGATTCGCACCTCCCGCAGATATGAGCATAAACTAAAATACGATTATCTTGCGACAGGGATGAGCGGCTGCGTCGGCTGCGGCAGATGCCTGACGAGCTGCCCGGTCCACATAGGGATTTCACAAGTGATAGAAGAGGTTTCAAAAACGTGAGGAACGAGTATATTCCATACCAGGCAATAATAAAGTCAATCCAGACCGAAAGTTTTGACACCAAGACCTTCAGAGTTGTTTTTGAAGATAAAGACGTGGCGGCAAACTTCGACTATAAGAGCGGGCAATTTATGGAGGTTTCTCTGCTGGGCTTGGGTGAGGCACCTATATCTATAACCTCTTCGCCGGCTCAGAAAGGATTTCTGGAGTTCACAATCAGGGGTATGGGAAGACTTACGCAGGCGATACTTCAGCTAAGTATAGAAGATAAAATCCATTTAAGGGGCCCTTATGGAAATTCGTTTCCGTTTGAAGAGGTTAAAGGCAAAGACTTGTATTTTATTGCCGGCGGCATTGGCCTGCCGCCGTTACGGAGTTTAATTAAAACGGTATTCAATAAGCGGGCAGATTTTGGAAAAGTTAAGATTTTGTATGGTGCAAAAAATCCGGATATGCTTTGCTTCAAAGATGAGCTAAATGCCTGGAGCAGGATAGCGGATACCGAAGTGCTGCTTACCGTAGATGAGCCGGATGAAAATTGGCGAGGAAATGTCGGCGTAGTTACAAGCTTGTGGGATAAAACTGATATAGATGGAGCCGGCGGTATCGCTTACGTATGCGGGCCTCCTGTTATGATTAAATTTGTAATTGCGAAACTATCGGAGTCAGGATTCAAAGAAGAAAATATTTATGTAACACTTGAGCGATATATGAAGTGCGGCATTGGCAAATGCGGGCACTGTAATATCGGGGAAAAGTTTGTCTGCATAGATGGACCGGTTTTTTCGTATAGCCAGCTTAAGAAATTTCCTGATAAGGAAAGAGCGATAGCGTAAAAAATCTCTCAAAATAGCACCATCGACTCACTCGTTTACGTGTATCGAGGTTTATCCGCCAATTCTTTTGGCGGATTTATCCGCCGAAGGCGGAATCCACTCACAAATTAACCATTTAACCAATTAACCAATTTTCTACATTTTTCTGTTGCTTTTCTGGTATCCAATATGGTAATATGCCTATTAGCGTTATTAACGATTGAGGATTTTAGAGGTAAAAAAGCTATTTTGAGGAGATACGTTTATGAAAACGCCCATTTTCTTCATTATTTCCGCATTTTTTGTATTGCTCTTCCCCGCGTATCTGCTGGCCAATTCTGCCGATAATTTGGTGCTTATTCCTACAGGTGAGTTCCAAATGGGAGACCATTTCGGCGAAGGCGGTAGCAGAGAAAGACCATTACATCAAGTCATTGTTGACTCATTCTTGATTGGCCGTTACGAAGTAACTAACCTGGAGTACTGCGATGCACTTAACTGGGCACTTGCGCAAGGACTTATCTATGTAAATGGTGGCAAAGTTTTCGGTGTAGGAAACAACCAGCTTTATTGCTACACGAGGGTCTATATATCCCAGAGCCAGATTACTTGGAACGGTAGCAGTTTTTCTGTGGTTTCTGGTAAGGAAAACCACCCAATGACAACCGTGACTTGGTATGGTTCAGCCGCTTATTGTAACTGGCGAAGCCAGCAACTGGGCCTTCAGCCCTGTTATAACCTTTCCACCTGGACCTGCGATTTTACGAAAAATGGTTTTCGCCTACCAACAGAATCCGAATGGGAATTTGCTGCCCGCGGAGGACTTTCCTGTAAACGCTTTCCCTGGGGCGACAGTATAAGCCCTTCTCAAGCTAATTATTGGCAGTCAGGCGATCCTTTTGAATCCGGTGGTGGTCCTCTCATAACTCCTGTTGGCTTTTATAATGGAGCATTACACAAGAAGGCTACATTCAACTGGCCAGGCAGCGTAACGACCTACCAAACAGAAAATGGTGTTAATGGTTATGGGATTTATGATTTAGCAGGCAACGTCTGGGAATGGTGCAACGACTGGTGTAGTGATACATATTATAGTATAAGTCCTTATTATAATCCGACCGGCCCTTCAAGCGGCTCTTATCGTGTTCTTCGCGGCGGCAGTTGGGACGGGGAAATATATCACTGCCGGGTAGCTTGTCGTTACTACTGCCTCCCAGACGACCCATATATCAACGGTGGGGTTAGTGATGGTGGTTTCCGTATCATCAGGAGGGTAAGCGGCCCCTCTGGAACATGCGATGGAATTATATATGATTCCAAAACTGGTAATCCCATAGAAGGGGCTATCGTAAGTGTCCCTGGAAAAGTCTCAACCCAAACTGGCCCTAATGGCCGATTCAGCTTCACTGGTGTTCCTTGTGGTCCGATTATGATTACAGTAACAAAGACAGGATACTATGTAGCAAGCCAGACAGTAAATGTCGGTGGAGGCACCGGCTTTGTAAATATTGCTATGGTGCCTCAAGCTGTTGGTGCAACCCTAGTGATTGGGCAGATAGAAGGGAGGTTCTTCGGACCCGTTATACATACATATTATCTTGGTGGTCCGTCTGTCATCGAAACCATAACCGCCACAATCGACTGGAAAGGAAAGACCCCATCACAAGTCAAATGGCTTCTCCCCAACGGTTCAACTTATACTGACTCTGTCTCCGGCAATACCTGCTCCCGCATCTTTGATATGGGCAATATCGGCCCCGGTAAACTTACCCTCACCGCCATCGCCGCAGACTCCTCCTGCTCCGCACCAAAACAAGCCAATTTCGATGTGATAATTCCTCCTCCAGGTGTTCCACCTGCCGCACTTCGCGCAGACATTTCCGGCAGCACGCTTTCATACAGCGCCAAATGGATACTCGACGCTATTAACGAGGGAGTTGAAGAAGATGAGATTGACGAAGACATCCCCGGCTTTGGCGGTAGGTCATTTGAGTTTATTATTAAGCCCTTGTTGGAGGCAAAAATAACTCCCGATGGCACAGCAAAGGCCACAATTCTCGAAGATTACGAATTACCCTCTTTCGATATTGCCTCTGTCGAGATGGAGCCTCAAGCCACCGTGCAACTCGGCTGGCAGTATAGTTCCGAACAGCAAAAGTGGATTCCCAGCGGCTACATCGAGGTATCGGTCCAAGGCAGCTATGCTGCACCGCCAAGCTATTACGTAATTATGGTTGGTCCTGTTCCAATACCAATCTACTGGCGATGTGCTCTCGAAACATCTCTTGCAGTAAAGCTTGCCCTCGGTGGTTGGTTCGGAAATGATGCAATGTGGAAGGGCACAATCCCCTTCAATATCTATGCTGAAATTATGCTCGGCGTCGGCATCGCAGATGTTCTGGCTGCTGAGGGTTACCTCGGCGGCGGCGCTAATATGCTCCTCGAATTTCCTAATGAGAAGCCTCTCCGTGAGTTAACCATCGAACTGAATGGCGGTATTCGTCTCGTCGCCCTTATATGGAAATACGAGAATAATCTTCTTCATTACGAATGGTGCCTTGTTGATGGCAAAGCAGCCGGCGCAGCTTTTATACCTATGACCATTCCCAAAGCCGGTGAATTTCAAATAATGAATCGTGATTATCTCGGTCCCGATTACGCAGTCTGGGCCCCCACCATTCCGCAAAAACCAAAACACCTGACAACCTTCGGAGTTGAGGCACAATCTCCACCCGAACCTAACGAAGAACAATTGAGGCAATATAAGGTCTTCCCGCAATCCCAGCCAACTCTCGCCGCCGATGGTAACGACCTGCTCCTCGCTTGGATTTACGATGATCCCAACCGCGACCCGGGCGACCCAAACAGCGTCAATCGCACAAAACTTTTGTTTAGCAGTTGCCGGCACGGCAACTGGGCGCAGCCCATTTCCATCAATGATGACGGCACCGCCGACTTTTCTCCCCAGCTCGTTACACTTCCAGATGGCGATGCCCTTTGTGTCTGGGAAAACGCCAGACAATCGCTACCCAACGATGTAAATCTGACCGAAATGGCAGCAGCAATGGAAATCAAGGCCGCCCATTATGGCGCCGTCTCTCAAACGTGGACTGCCCAAACGCTCACAAATAATAACCATCTCGACCGAAGCCCGAGAATTGCCACCGCTGATAATGGCACCGCTGTCGCCGTCTGGATTTACAACGCTAAAGACGACATCCTCGGTCTTGATTCCAACACCCTAAATGAAATCGAATACAGCGCCTTCAATGGCTCAACTTGGTCCGAGCCAAACACAGTAGCCACCGACATCGGCCTGATTATCAAAACCGACTTAGCATACAACGGCAGCGAATCCGTTTATGTCTATTCTCTCGACACCGACCATAATTGGCAGACCGACTCCGACCGCGAACTTTACGCAATAATATATAATGGCTCAACCTGGTCGCAACCCTATCAAATCACCGATGACAATTGCCTTGATGCCAATCCGCAGGTAGTTTATGACCAAAATGACATCTTTCTTGTCTGGTATCATGATGCAAACCTTGTCAGTTGCCGTAACTTCGACGCCAATACCTTCCAACAGATTCTTACCACCTCCGGCTCATCCGGCTCGATGGACTTCCGCCTCGCTAAAAGTCCCGCTGGCCAAATCTCGCTCGTCTGGACGGATACCTCCGCCGCCGGTGTCGACATTTTCACTGCCTCCTTCGACCCGCAACTTTCCGTTTGGAGTAACGCTTATCAGCTAACCTCCGACAGGAGTATGGAACGCTCTATCACCGCCACTTATGCCGGCCTTAACGAATTGGCGCTTGCCTACAACAAAGTCGAAATCATCGACCACAACGGTATCCCCGAACCTAACCGCGTTGACCTCTATATCTTAAGACACAAGATAAAAGGCGACCTTGCAACCTCTTCAGGTGACATCTCCTTCAGCGTCCCTAATCCTTCGCCCGGCTCGATAGTCGATATTAATGCCGTCATTCATAACTTGGGTGACATCGCAGAAGTCAATGTCCCTGTATCATTTTATAATGGCGACCCTGATGTAAATGGCATCCTGATAAAAAATACTATCGTCCCCGGTCCAATCCCCGCACACTCCACCGCTACTGCCTCTATTTCCTGGCTCGTTCCCGATACCAACGAACCCCAGCAAATCTATGTTGTTATTGACAGGCAGTTCACCCTCGAAGATGCCGACAGAAGTAACAATATCGTATCGGTTCCTGTGTTGGCGCCTGATCTCACCGTTGCCGGCATCACCTCTGAACGCATCGGCCCAAAGCTGCGTTGCATCACCGCACGCATCGCAAACTCCGGCACACTCCCCGCGCACAATATCGGCGTCTCTCTCCGCCGTGGTTCACTGACAGGTCAGACCCTCGCTACCTTTAATATCCCCGAACTTAAGCCCGGCTCTTTCTACGATGTATGGCACAACTGGAACATCACCGGTATCGACTTCAACGATGTTGAAGTCCCGGTATATGCAATTGCAGACTATGCTAATACTATCGCCGAGTTCAACGAAAATAATAATATCGCCCTAATCTTGGTTCAGGTTGGTAAATCTTCTGACCTGACAGACGATGGCAGAATCGACTTTACTGACTTTGCTGTCCTTGCAGATAGTTGGAAGAACAGCCAGGCTGACTTCTCTGACCTTGCCAAACTGGCTGAAGACTGGCTCTGGCAGGCGAGTTGGTAAGCTGATTGATTTCCTTTTGTGTTCCCAGACAAAAGTATTGAGTGCCAAATATCGAGAATCCAGCATCGCTTGTCCGCCGACTTGTCCGGCGTAGCGCAAGCGAAATCGGAAGCATCCAATCACCAATTAACCAATTAACTATTTTCTTTGTGCTTTTGTGCCTTAGTGGCTATTTCTTTTTCTGTGGTTTTGAAAAATCCGGGTTAAAAGCGGCTCAAAGTTTTTGCAGAATTATGCCGGCTACAATGAAAATTAAGCCAATGACTGTTGATAGAAGAATCTTTTCGCCCACCATAATTGAAATCACGCCGAGAGAAAGAAAAGGTGCTAAAAAAATTAGGTTTGCAACGTGTGCGGTTGTTTTCGATAACTTTAGGGTTTTCAGCCAGAGTAAAAAAGTAATCCCCATTTCAAATAAGCCGATGTAAACTGCTCCGATAGCGCCTTTGAGACCTGGGGCTTTTAGTTTTGTAAAAAATAACATCGACAAAAATATAAAAGCTGAGCCGAAGAGAAAATTGAGAAACAACCTGAGAGCTTCGTCACGTTCATCTTTTATATTGTAAATCCAGAATAACGACCAGATTATCGTGCTGCTTAATGCCAGCAATACTCCAACAGGATTGGTGGATTTGAATCCTGATAAATCTGCTCGGGTTGAGATAACCAGAACTCCTGCGAAGCTGATTATTACCGCAAGGATGTCCCTGGGTCTGATTTTTTGATTCAGCAGGGGGGCTGATAGTAGAACGAGTATTATTGGCCAGACGAAGTTTATGGGCTGAGCTTGCTGGGCAGGGAGGAGTGAATATGCCTTAAACAAGATAATGTAATAAAGGAATGGATTAAGAAAACCTAATAGGGCAGAGCGCAAAAAATCTTTTTTGGTCAAGGTTTTGAGTAGATTTAGTTTTTTTGAAAATATCAAATAGATAAGAAAGGTAAGGGTCGATGTGATTGAGGCATAAAATAGAAGGGAGATGATGTCTAAATAACGTAGAGAGATTTTGAAAGCGGAAGCAACGGTGGACCAAAGCAAAACTGCGCCAAGAGCATAAAGATAAGCAATTTTCTGGTTTTTCATAAGCGGTAGAAAAATAGTTCATACTGACGTTGTATAATTCACTGCAGGTTCATAATATCAAACCGGCTTTTAATATGCAATGAACCCTTACAAATGTTTGAACCGGCCACAAAAAAAGGCCTGCATTGGTGCAGGCCTTTTATGTTCAAACTCCGGTCTATTATTTTTGAGTATCTTTGCCGGCTACGTCTTCGGTTTCGGTTGTCTCGGAATCTGTTTTTCCCATCAATTGTTTGGCTTTCGAAATTAAATCAGTCAGTTCAATTACGTCGGAGTCATTTTTGAATTTGCTGCTGAGCTGCTGGGCGTGTTCGAGGACCGAATCGAGGGTTGCATCCTTTGCCCAATAGCTTTTGCGCAGGATTTCAGCGAACTCAGCCACCGTTGCTGCAAGTCTGAATTCCTTGCTTGAGTCTTCAAAGCTTTTGTTAAAATCCTTTGCTGCTATTGAGCTGTTGAATTCTGTTGCCTCCCAGGTATCGGCGTCTTTATAGCGGACAAAAGTTGTAGCGACGGTGCCGCTTTTTTCAGGCCACAACTTCAATTCATATAGAGCGGTTACCGAGTGACCTGCTCCTACCTCGCCGCCATCGTATTTATCATCGCGAAATTTATCGTCCGGCACATCGCGGTTCTCGTAGCCGAGCAGACGGTAGCTTCGGACGACCTCCGGGTTGAAATCGACCTGTATTTTGACGTCTCTGGCAATTACCTGCAAAACGCCGGTGAGGTTATCTGCGAAAATCCGTTTTGCCTCGGCGATGGTGTCGATATATATGTAGTGCCCGTTGCCCTTGTCGCCGAGTCTTTCCATCAGGACATCGTTGTAGTTACCCATCCCGAAACCGATGGCTGAAAGTGTAATTCCTTTGTCGGCCTTTTGTTTGATGACCTCCAGGATGTCATCTGCTCCCGTTTGGCCGACATTAGCGACGCCGTCTGAGCAAAGTATCACGCGATTGATGAAGCCTTTTTTGTAGGCTTTTTCGGCCATTTCATAGCCGATGCGAATGCCTTCTTCAGCGTAAGTTGAGCCTTCAGCGTGCAGGGATTCGATAACAGCTAAAATTTCATCCTTTTCGTCGAGCCCCTTATAGTCCATTACTTTTCTGCCTCTGCTGCCATAGACTGCTATCCCTATCTGGTCCTGCTCTTTTAATCTCTCTATCAGCATTCGCAGGCACTTTTTAACCAGGCCGAGGCGATTTTCTCTGCTCATCGAGCCGGATACGTCAATCACAAAGGTTAGTATCGCGGGCTTGCGATTCTCTTCGCTGACCTGCTTTGCCTTTAGACCCAGCCGAAGAAGGAAGCTGTTTTTTCGTGCCGGGCCAAACTTCCACGGCGATGCTTCTGCATAAACCGCAAACACATCCTCCTGTGGAGCAGGATAATTGTATTTGAAATAATTGACAAATTCCTCGACCCTTACAGCCTCATCAGGTGGAATGTGTCCATCCAGCAGATACCCCCGCACAACCGTGTAGCTGCCGGTATCAACATCCGTGGCAAAGGTCGAGAGGTGGTCGTCCTCCGTATCAATAAACGGATTGACGCCATAGTTATTAAAGAACATTGCGTCCACATCCTCACCGTTTGGCGGTGTGGTTCCACCGTGCGCCATCGGATAGTGGTGCGGACTTGGTTCAAAAGACTTACAATAGCTAACCGGAGGACTTACTCTGAACTGGTCCGATGATCCCGGGCGTCCTGCTGATTTGTTGCCTACTTGTGATATTACATTTTTTGCCTCGTTGCCTATACTGTTTGTAATCTTCTTCTCAACGTCAGACATAGAAATATGTCTATACGAATAGCCCAAGCTCTTGACGCGTTGTAAAGAGGGTGCTGTCAGGCCTATCAATACACTACAGACAATAAGGATTGACGCGGCGTAGGCAAATATTTTTAGCCATTTGGTTTTCGTAGTTTTATTTCTTTCCTCTTGTTCCTGGCCTGCTGCTGGTTTTGTCAGTTCGCCAACGGCGTCGTCAATCAATGATTCGGTAAATGCCCTGCTGGGTGAATTGGAATCGCCGGACAGTTTGACCAGACGCGAGATATTTTTTTCTAAATTGTTTTCTTTGAGTTTCATAATTTTTTCCTTTCTTATCTATCGGGTTCGATTCGTTTAAGCTCCTGACGAAGAGAGAGCCTTGCCCGATACAATAAGCTGTGCACGGCCTTTTCGGTTGTATTCATCTGCATTGCTATCTCGTTTGCCGATAGACCTTCGAGGTATTTAGCCCTTAATACTGCCTGTTCTTTAGGCGGCAATCTGTTCAAAGCCGCTTGAACGATTGCTGTTGTTTCTTTTTGTTCGAGAATCTCGTCCGGCAATGGTGTGGTGTCAAGTGTATCTATGTAGCTGCTGATGTCACCATCCACGCTGGGCCGAGCAGCCCGTTTTCTTATCTCGAGACGGATGTTATTGCGTGCGATGCCAAAAATCCACTCCTGGGGGCTGCCCTTCGATGGCTGATAGGTGGTTCGGGCCCGAATGGCGTCAAAAACCGTTTTTTGCACCAGTTCTTCTGCAAGAGAGGGATTTGGCCAGTGGTTCATAAACATCCGATAAAGCTGCGGTATCTGCGAGTTCAGGAATTCTCGCCACACATTCTCATTGCCGTTGAGAATTTTTGTCCAATTTTCTTGATTAAGTTCATCAGCCATTTTATCTGACGCCCTTTTTCTGGTACCAGTTTCTACTAATTATTATGCGCAAGGAAGGCAAATTACTCACATATTTTCGGATTCACAGTGATATTTAGCTTTATCGGACGAGTAAAATGCTGCGATTTCGCAACTTTAACTTTTTGATTAGTCTGAAATTATTTTTTATATTTTATTTGACGATGTTCTCTGGGAGTGGGTTATGCGCTTATGGAGTTAGCTGCGGTTGGCGTGCTGAACATCGGTTGGCTGGAGGCGGGCATCTATCGGCTTGCATCGATTAAATCAAGGAGCGTAGGTTTTCATTCGGTTGGGTATTGTTTCGGGACAAACACTGGTTCAGGATTTTGAGCCGAGAAGTTTTAGTTTAACGAAATGTAATTGAGATGGGGTAATATGCTGAAGAGAGTTGCTCTTGTTGGATTAGTTCTGCTATTTGCCGGAATAACCGCGCTCGAATGGGTCCTTGCAGAAAGGAAAAAGGGGCAACGAGAAACTGCTTCTTATAATCAAAAGTATGGTTCTGACCTGCAAGAGTGTTTCAAGCTATATAGCGAATGGATGATACTGCCGCCGGAGGAGCGGGCTCAATCGCCATTTGTTCTCGACAAGAATATAAAAAACAAAACAGAAGCGCAGGCCCTGCAAGAACAAAAGGGAAGACTTAAAGCGGACCTGGACAAATTAGCCGCAGGGGAGACGGAAACTTATCCTTTTGCCGACTTTCTTTATGGAAAGAGCTGGCAGGAAGAATTGCGGGGATACAAAAAGCAAAAAGAGCGGAATGAATTTATTCTGACAAGCTCTATCGTCTGTGCCTCTATCGGCGGCACTATTGTTGTCTGTTGTTTATTGTTTGTTGTGGCAAGACTCATTATTCGAGGAGTCTTGTTTTTATGGGGGTTATTAGTTGGAGTTTTTGCGCCTCAAAGGAAGACGAAGGATAAAGAATTTCCTGATGCCGGCAAAAAAGCAGGTATAAGGTCCATACAGCAAAATCGCCAGTTCCAGGAGCGCAGAAGCGAAGTCAAAAAACATTTGAGGGTTATTGTAAATTCGGGCTGGCAGGGTTTTGGAGAAGATGTGGAAAACAGCGTCCAGATGCCTTCCGCATATATAGCTGGTTCTATTCGAAATAAGTTCCATAGTAGTAATTTGAACCGCGGAAGCGTAAGGGAGCGTCTGGAAAATCAGCCGGTTGGAGGTTCTGGAAGGATTGCTGCATTGCTTTCCGAGAAGGAAACCGATGTGGCTGGAACATCTTCACCAGAAGTCTCAAAAAGCACAGTGAATTCAAATGCAGTGAAGGAGGACAGAGCGAAAAGTGTCCAGAAAGCTAACCTGCCGGATTCTCGCGACAATTTTCATAAGCTTGAGGAATCGCTTAAGGCTCAAACTGAAAATCTTGAAAAACAAATGGCGGAGTTCAAGCAAATGGCTCAAAATGTTCAGCAGGCAACGGTTGAGCATTCCAGGCCAATAGATAATGCTCTCAAGGAGTTAACCGAACAGATAGTAGCCATTCGTGAATACACTGCCAGCCAGCAGGAGAAGGTCAGAAGACTTCAAGATGGATATGACTGGAATATAATCAAGAACTTTTGTATGCGTATTATCCGTTGCATTGACAATCTTGATGAGCGCATTGCGCGTCTGTCCGAAGAAGACGTCGAAATAGTGCACCTCAAAGAAGTGCGGGACGAGCTGATTTTTCTTCTTGAGGCCGGCGGTATTGAGCAATTCGAGCCCCAGATAAATAGTGATTATCGCGAGCAGGAAAAATTTGCAGAAGCTATAAAAGAAAAACAGGAGTATGACGACATCAGCCAGATAGGCAAGATAGCAGAGGTCGTCAGGGCCGGTTATCAATATTTTATTGACGACGAAAATTTCAAGATTGTGCGTCCGGCTCAGGTCAAGTTATTTGGTTAGCCTGTTAGGATTTTTTTTGGGTAGTCGTTATAAATAGAAGTTTGGCTAAAGTAAAACCGAGGGTTGTAAGATGGACAATATAGCAGGTATCGATCTTGGAACGACTTTCTCGGAGTTAGCAATTCTTAACACTATCGGCAAACCGGAGATAATGCCTAATAGCGATGGTGAAAGGCTTACTCCTTCTGCGATTTTCTTTGAGGAAGAAAATCCCGGTATGGTCCGGGTCGGAATAGAGGCACTTAATTCACGGTATCTGAATGCTCAAAGGTCTGTTCGCTGGATAAAGCGATATATGGGTGATTCCACTTATCGCAAGGTCATTGACGGCAAAGAATGGACGCCTGTGGAATTATCCAGCCTGATTCTAAAGAAGCTAAAACAGGATTGTTCAGCCGAATGCGGCGAAATCCGTGACACTATTATTTCGGTTCCTGCTCACTTTGATGAGGTTCGCAGAAAAGCGACTATGGATGCCGGGACAATGGCCGGGTTGAATGTGATTGGCATCATTAATGAGCCGGTGGCTGCTGCCCTGTATTATGCAACGACACGCGAGGTTTCCGGAAAAGTTCTGGTATATGACCTGGGCGGCGGAACCTTTGACGTAACCATACTGAATGTCAAGGGACATCAGATGGACATTATTTGCTCACAGGGCGACCACGCCCTCGGCGGAATCGATTTTGACCGCAAAATTCTGGATATTCTGGAGAAAAGATACAAAGACAAATTTGGTGTTGAGCTTATTCGCTCTGAAGAAGACAGGGCAAGATATGAAGACGAGGCCGAGGATATTAAAAAGACGTTGTCAAGACGCGACGTTGCCAAGAAGATGCTGTATGGCCAGGCAGGCAATATGAGAGTGGAAGTTACCCGCCAGACGTTTGAGCAGGCAATTTCTTTGCTAATGGCTCGCGCAGATATTCTTATTGAGGTGGCGCTCGAAGAGGCGGGTCTTGCGCCTTCAGGGATTAGTAAGGTTCTTTTAGTTGGGGGCAGCACCAGAATACCATTGGTGCAGAGGCGGTTAGAGCAGATGTTCGGATTTCCGCCCGATGTGGCTATTAATGTGGATGAATGTGTTGCGCTCGGTGCTGCGGTGCATGCGGGGCTGACAATGCTAAGAGATAATCCTGATGCGGTCCCAGCGGGAGTTGCCGCGGGACTGAGGGATATTAACCTTACGGACGTTTGTAATCATAGTTACGGAACGATTTGCGCTCCCTTTGATAAGGAAACCGGCCGGCGTATAATCCAGAATCGCATCATTTTGAAGAAAAATACGCCTTTGCCTTGTGAAGCGTCGCAAACTTTCTATACGGTCTCTGAGGGGCAAGCCGAGGTTGAGGTAACCATAACGCAAGGCGAAGATACCGCGCCTGAGTATGTGAATAAAATTGCCACGCATAAATTTCAGCTTCCGCCGGGAAGACCTGCTGAGTGCCCCATTAAGGTTACTTATAAATACGATGTCAATCAGAGGATGCACTGTTTGTTTGAAGACCTCGAATCAGGCAGAATTCTTGAAGTTGATTTTTGCCTGGACCAGGATGGCAAAGTGTCCGAAAGCGACATAAAGCAAAAAGACGGTCAGTTGGAACTTTTCAAGGTTGCATAGTGTCTATGGTGTGCAAATGGGGGCAGCTTTGATTCAAACCTCTGTTAAGTTGCTGTCATCAGCAAAAGCGACTTTATTTAGATTCATTAGTCAGGCTAAATTTTTTCTTAGGACGGTTTTGATTCAAACCTCTGTTACGTTGTTATCATCAGCAAAAGCGACTGTATTTAGATTTATTAGTCAAGCTAAATTTTTCCTTAGGGCATCTCTGATTCAAACCTCTGTTAAGCTGCTATCATTAGCAAAAGCGACTTTATTTCGATACATTAGTCAGGCTAAATTTTTTCTTAGGACGGTTATGATTCAAACCTCTGTTAAGCTGCTATCATTTGCAAAAGCGATTTTATTTAGATACATTGATAGGGCTAAAGTTCTCATTTCATCTGAAAAAATCACTAATTTAAGTTCTGCTCAACCCATCTGTGTCGATATGAATGCGCTTAATTGCCGTGTTAACCTGGCAGAATCGAAGGCGGAAAATCGGGCGCCTGAATTTACTCCGTTAGAAAAGAAAGCCGTTTCTCTAACGGGGTTTACTGTGGAAATTTGTGGCTCGATTCGCGCCCCTGATGATGGTCATTATGCCTCTATTAAAATTTCTGTAATGGATATTACCGACGGCGTTTCCAAAGCTATACCTGTGCACGCCCGAAGCAAGCAGTGGCAAATGCAGTCCCGCCATACATCTGGCGGGCAGGATTCGCCTGCGTTTTGTTACCGTGCCGACCTCGGTAAGCTTCCACAGCAAAATACTACGTTATCGGATTGGACAACTGTTGCGCATATAAACGTTGACTGGTTGGAATTTGCTTACAGGGGAAAAAGAAACCTTCAGTTCCAGATATCGATATTATCCCGCGATGGCGGCCAGGAGCTTGCCTGTGCGAATTGTAATTTCGTGTATGAGAACACCGTCTTTGGATATATCGATTTACAGGAGAATATCCGACGGGCGAAAGTCCTGGCGGTTCCGATAGCATTTGCTGTCAGTGCGGCAGACCAGAAACTGCATAATCGCGAGCTTGAGGTTATAAAAAATTGGGCAAGGAATAACCTGGATTTATCTGAAACATCAGATAAAGCAAAGCGTAAGCTCGAAAAGGCTCTAAACAGAACCATCGCCTTTTTCCGTGACGGCAACCAGATTGACATTTATGAAGTTTGCAGTGAGCTTGTGGAAATCGCTCCTCTTGCAGAACGCTATAACATTTTGGAGCTTTGCTTGTATGTGGCACAGGCTGACGGCTGTGCCGCTATTGAAGAGTTGAATCTTTTGAAGAGCCTGGCAGCCTTGCTCGAAGTTGATGCGGACAAATTTCGAACTATGATGGAAAAAATCCTTCCTGTCAGTATTCACGAGGTCAAAGACACAGAGGTTCTGATTGGGGTAACTTCAGGTATGAGTAAGGAAGGCTCACGCCACCAGTTAAATAGAGAGTATGCCAAGTGGAATGCGAGAGTAACGAACTGCGACCCTCGCGTCAGGACACAGGCAGACCAGATGCTTAAGCTGATTGCAGAAGCAAGAAGTCAATACGTAGGGTAGTGGTCGCAGGCAATTTGAGGGTCTGTCATTCCCACGATTTGTTTCGATGCCGTTTATCGGGGAAGCGGGAATCCATAAATCATAGCCACAGAGGCCACAGAGAAAGACAAGTTGGAGTTATAGAAAAGTGGAAATTGACGAGATAATAAATAAGTGGTTTGAAGAAGTAAAGCCAAACGTCTCAGGAAATTACCCCACTGAGTGATATGATACGCAGCAGCCTCCAACCACGACTCGTGCCAATCGTGCCATGCCGGCATCATAGCCGGCAACATGCCTGCGCTAATGCAATTACTTCTGGTTCTGTTCTTGGAAATCTTGCCATTTTAAAAATCCTTCTTGCCGTGCTGCGAACTTCGCGCAGCAGGGCAATAAAAAGTTACATTCCTTTTTCCCCGGTATGCTGTCCCCAGATTTTCTGCACTGTTTTCGTTTTCTCAAAATTACTGCACCGAGGCCGAGCAGCAAAAGCGTCCCTCGCTCAGGAAATATTCTGACGGATTCTAAACAAAACTTTACCCGTTCATTCACATCCTAAACTTACCATTAGTTCTTGTATCCGTTGTGCTAATCCCGCAGTCGCTTCTCCTGTAACAAAGTCCGGCGGTCGCTCCTGACCATCAGTCTTTCCAAGTGCAGCCTGCAACTGCCCGCATATGTCTGCCAACAGGTTAGGATCGTTGGCATCAATCAGGTTGCCTGCAGTCTTTATCATATTAATCAAGGCGCCTAATTGCCCTTCTCCCGGCTTACCCGGCTTAACGGGGACTAATGTTCCGTCAGCTACGGATTCTTCAATAAAATCCAAAATCTCCTGTATTGGATTGGGTTCGGGAACTGGGGTCATCAGGAAAGCACGCCCCGTACCATTAATATTATAACCACTTCCCACAATTTGACCTGAATCATTAATACCGCGGGCAGACTGTAATACCCAGCCGCTGCCTGTGGGCAGCAAGGTATTTAAGTCAATCATATTGCCGCCATCATACAAAAAGGCATGCTGGGCAGAATCGCCAGTAATTAGACTGCTCCCTACAACCTGACCGCTGTCATTGATGCCGTAAGCATAAGAGCCACTTCCCCCTAAAGTCCCAAGGTCATTCATTGCAGTACCATCATACAAAAAAGCGTGCTCGGTAGAATCTCCAGTAATATAACTCCACCCTACAACCTGACTGCTGTCATTGATGCTGAAAGCATGAGATTCACTTCCCCCTAAAGTCCCAAGGTCTTTCATTGCAGTGCCATCATACAAAAAGGCATGGTAGGTATAACTTCCAGTAATACAACTCTGCCCTACAACCTGACCGCTATCATTGATGCCCACAGCCGCTGAGTAACTTCCCCCTAAAGTTCCAAGGTCCCTCATCGTAGTGCCATCATACAAAAAGGCATGCGAGGCAAAAATAGTAAAGCTTCCCCCTACAACCTGACCGCTGTTATTGATGCCACAAGCAAAAGAGTCTCTTCCCCCTAAAGTCCCAATGTCATTCATTGTAGTGCCATCATACAAAAAGGCGCGGTAGGCAGAATCTCCAGTAATAATACTGTACCCTATAACCTGACCGCCGTTATTGATGCCGTAAGCCACTGACTCTCTTCCCCCTAAAGTCCCAAGGTCATTCATTGTATGACCATCATACAAAAAGGCGTGAGAACCTCCAGTAATATAACTGTCCCCTACAACCTGACCGCTGTCATTGATGCCGTAAGCATAAGACTGACTTCCCCCTAAAGTCCCAAGGTCGGTAATTGTATATTGCGTTACTGCCATCACCTGCCCAGAGCCCAATAACATTAAAACACTGGCCATCATAATAATAAACTGCTTTTTCATTTTCTCTTACTTCCAAAAAATTGTTAACTGACATTTCCCATATTAAACGCTTGGCTACGCAACCAAGCCTCCCAATTTCACAATTATATCAAAATCTTACTCGAATTACAATAATCTGAAGTGTTTTTTACGGATTATGTTGCCAAATCCGCCAAAATACCAAAATATATTCTAATAACAATAAACCGGACCCCAACGTTTCGGAGTCCGGTTTTGTATGCTTAAGCAATAGTTGAATTTGACGATTTATTAGTAGCGTCTTCCGCCGCCGCCATAACCGCCACCGCCGCCACCTCTTGGGCCTCTACCACCACCGCCACCACCAGAGCGACCGCCGCCGTAACCGCCGCCACCGCGAGGACGCTCAACACGAGGACGAGCCTCGTTGACGTTAACGGCCCTGCCTTTAATGTCTTTGCCGTTCATGCCGGCGATAGCCGCTGTGGCTTCTTCCTTTGAAGGCATCTCGACAAAGCCGAATCCTTTCGATTCACCGCTAAACTTGTCCATTATAACATTGGCGGATTCGACCTGGCCAAATGCTTCAAAAGCCTGACGTAAATCGTCGCCGGTAACGTCAGAGGACAAATTGCCTACATAAATGTTCATTCCAATCTCCTTTCAAGAAAAATAGATTACGCCGGACGCCCGGCGTTTATTAGTTTTTCATTAATACCATACCTTGGCGGGTCCGTATGATGCTATCTGGGGACCATTCAATCAAACCATAAAGCTACAGTATAGTACTCTACTTAACTTATTATACATAATTATTTATTATTATTCCAAAAACATCTCGACCTGTCCAAAACCGGTCGTCCTTACCCTGAATCCAGGGAAAAATGAAAATGGAAAGATAAAGTTAACCGACATTTCCCATATTTATCCGCCTCTGGCGGATTAAACGCTTGGCTACGCAGCCAAGCCCTTCAATTCCATAATAATATCAAATTCTTCCTCGAATTACAATAATCTTTTAATGGCCAAACTTAATCCGCCAGAAGCGGATAAAACGCTTGGCTACACAACCAAGCCTTTCGATTCCATAGAATATCAAACGCTTCTTTCAATTTCAACAACTATCCGTCAGATATGCTGTTTTCCTATACGGCATAAATATCAGAGGTTCTATTGCCTACAAGAGCTTAGGACATTATTATTAAGCTCATTCTATCTGAAATATTATGAAGTGTTGGTAAGAGGATTGCTGTGAAAGTTGCGACAAAGATAATTTTGGCGACTACCGTCGTTTTGGGAATAATTGCAATTCCTGTAATACTATTGATTGACCGCGGTAAATACAGTGGCGATAAACCAGTCGCAGAAAATCTTCAACCTGAGTTGGAAGCTATGAAGGGTGGTAATTGGCCGATGTTTCGGAGGGGACAAAACCTTTCGGGCAGGGCGGAGGGGACTTTACCTGATTCGCTGGAACTTCTCTGGAAATTCAAAACCAGCGGTGAAGTTAAATCTTCGCCTGCCATACGTCTGGCGGGCAAGCCCTCCATTGAAAATGGTCTTGTCTTTGTAGGCTCGGCTGATGCGAATGTCTATGCGATAGATTTGGAAAAGGGACATCAGGTGTGGGCATACAAGACCGGAGACTCTGTCGAGGCCGGCCCTTGTGTAGTGAACAATACCGTTTTCGTGGGTTCATTGGATAATTTCTTATACGCACTCGATGCAAAAAGCGGTGGGCTTAAATGGAAGTATCAGACCGGCGGAAAAATTGTAGGGGCTGCTAATTGGACGCTTTCCCCGGATGGCCACGATAAGTGGATACTTGTAGGCAGCTATGATAATAAATTGCACTGCGTTAATTCAACCGATGGAAAAGTTGTATGGACTTATGAAACGGCCAGCTACGTAAATGGCTCACCTGCGGTCAACGAGGGAAAAGCTATTTTTGGCGGCTGTGATGCAATGATTTATATTGTATCGGTGGCTGACGGCAAGATGCTGACTCAAATAGATGCCGGTTCATATATCGGCTCGTCCGCCGCGATTAGCAACGGGCGAGTATATATTGGCAATTATGATAGTGTGTTTATATGTGGTGACATCGCTACCGGCCAGGTCGTGTGGAAATATACCGGCGCGAACTCTTCTATTCTTTCTTCTGCTGCGGTTGACGAAAATGTTGTTGTGTTTGGATGTCGCGATAAGCGTTTGCATTGCGTCAGCAAAGATAGCGGGAAGGTAGTCTGGACATTTCAGACCTCAGGCGAGATTGATAGTTCGCCGGTTATTTGCGGCGATAAGGTTGTTTTTGGCTCAGGCGATGGACGGCTTTATATGGTAAGGCTTTCGGATGGAAAGCAGGTGTGGTCATACGAGATTGGCCAGGCGGTTAGTTCCTCGCCCGCTGTGGCAGGAGGGAAGGTTGTTGTCGGCAGCGATGATGGTTATGTGTATGCGTTTGGAGCCAGGCATTAGAACAGGTGCAAATTTATGAGGATTGTCCAGCTCACACCCGGGGCAGGGGACAGCTTCTATTGCGAGAACTGTTTGCGTGATGTTGCTCTCGTTAGGGCAATTCGAAAGCTTGGTCACGATGTCCTGATGGTTTCGATGTATTTGCCGGTGCAAAGTGACCGAAAAGAAGAGCTTAATGACGTGCCAATTTTTTTCGGCGGAATCAACGTGTATCTTCAACAAAAATCTGCATTTTTCCGCAAGACCCCGGCCTGGATAGACCGGTTATTTGATTGGCCTCGGCTTTTAAAGTGGGTCGGTCGCAGGGCGAACGTAACGAGTGCCCGCGATTTAGGTGAGACGACAATATCTATGTTGCAGGGAGAAGAAGGGCGGCAGACAAAAGAGTTGAATAGACTTGTTGACTGGCTAAGTGCTCAAGAAAACAGACCTGATGTCGTTTGTCTATCTAACGTTTTGCTAATCGGACTTGCCAGACGTCTCAAGGCTCAGTTCAATGTGCCTATAGTTTGTTTGCTTCAGGATGAAGATAGTTTTTTGGAGGCGTTGCCATCGGATTATGCAAAGCAAGCCTGGGGGATACTTGCGGAGCGTTCAGGTGATATAGATGCGTTTATTGCGGTGAGCAAATACTATGCTGATGTTATGCGGGAGAAACTATCAATTAGTGAGAATCGAATGTATGTTGTTTATATGGGTGTTTCGTTAGAGAGGTATGAGGAGCGCAAGAGCTGGCCGCGAGTGCCAACAATTGGTTTTCTATCGCGTATGTGCTCCGAAAGGGGTCTGGATATTTTAGTCGATGCCTTTATCGTTCTTAAAAAGGATGAAAACTTGAAAAATGCCAGGCTGCGTATCGCAGGCGGCAGCAGCGGTGATGACAAATCATTTGTCCGTCGCATTCGCCGGCAGATTAGTTCGTGTGGTTTCATTTCTGATGTGGACTTTATATCGGATTTTAGCCGCGATACTAAAATCAGTTTTTTACAAACTCTTTCGCTGTTATCTGTGCCTGAGAAAAAGCCGGTTGCCTGTGGATTATACGTGCTCGAAGCGCTTGCGGCAGGCGTGCCGGTAGTGCAGCCGGCGAGCGGGGTCTTTCCTGAACTATTGGAAATGACCGGTGGGGGAGTCTTTTTTGAACCAAATAATTCTACTGCCCTGGCGGCAGCAATGAAAAAGTTGTTGCTGGATTCAGACTACGCACAGCAGCTTGGAAGGCAGGGAAGACAAGTTGTATTTGAAAAATTCAATGTTGAACGAACTGCCAAAGATATGGTGTGTATATATGAGAAGATTACTCAGAAGGTTAGATGAGGCTAATGATGCTCGAACTTATCAACGTGACAAAAACCTACCAGTCACCCGGGTCTGCCGGCGGCGTTTGTGTTTTGAAGGATATAACTCTTAAGGTCGAAAATGGTCAATCAATTGTAATAATCGGGCCATCGGGCAGCGGCAAAAGCACACTGCTTAACATTATTGGCGCCCTCGACCATCCCACGGCAGGAAAGGTTCTATTTGACGGCAGGGACCTTGCCGGACTCGATGAGGTTGAGCTTGCCAAAATCCGTAATCAGGAAATCGGGTTTGTTTTTCAATTACATCATCTTTTGCCTCAGTGCACGGTGCTTGAGAATGTTTTGATTCCTACTCTCGCTAATAAAAGCCGCTTCTTGAAAAAAGAGACTCAGGAGAGAGCAGTTGATTTGCTGCAGCGGGTCGGACTTAAAGACCACCTATTGCATCGGCCGGGTGAGCTTTCAGGGGGAGAGCGCCAGAGAGTTGCAGTTGTCAGGGCCTTGATTAATAAGCCTAAGCTGCTGCTTGCTGATGAGCCAACCGGGTCGCTGGATGCGGACGCTTCCAGAAATATTGCAGAACTGCTGGTGGAGTTAAACCGCAGCGAGAAAGTTACGTTGATTGTGGTAACACATTCGCAAAAAATCGCAGAGTATATAGGGCAGGTGTGGGAGTTAAGCGAAGGCGTTTTGAAATGTAGAGGCCAGAAATGAATTTGTGGAGGCTTATTAAGAGAAGCCTTATCTTTTATTGGAGGACGAACGTCGGCATTTTGCTAAGCGTCCTGGTCGGCACGGCGATTTTAGTGGGCGCGCTCGCTGTGGGTGACTGCGTCCATTATAGTCTGAAGATAATGGTAAATAAACGCCTGGGAACCGTTGATTATGCTCTTATTATGCGCGATAAGTTTTTTAGAGATAAGTTAGCAGATGAGCTGGAGTCAGAACTCCACATAACGGTAGCACCTTTGCTTAATCGCGGGGGTCTGATTGCAAATAGCAGTGGCACGAAGCACGTAAATAGAATTGAAGTTCTTGGTGTTGATGAGCGGTTTTATAAAATCGGCGCAGTGAAAAATCCGCTGGATAGTAACTGGGCCGATGGAGTTATTCTGAATACGCCATTGGCTGTCAGGCTTGGAGCTATAGTGGGAGATGAGGTTGTGCTGCGAATTGAAAAACCTGGTTTGATGCCGCGAGAAGTGCCGCTGTCGCCTGATTTTGATTTGTCAACCGCTTTTCGGCTGACAGTGAAGGCAATCGCAACAGACTCGGAATTTGGCAACTTTAGTTTGCAGGCAAACCAGATTGCGCCGTTGAATGCCTTTGTGCCGATGCGGTGGCTGCAAGAAAAATTGGGCCGTAGCGCTCAAGCCAATATGTTATTAGTGGCTTCAAGTCCCCAAAATAGCATAACGGTTGAAAAGGCAGATGAAGCTATTAAGAAATGCTGGAAACTCGGTGACATTGGCCTTGAGCTTCGCAAGTTAGATAGACAAAATGCTCTTGAGATACGAAGCAATCGTGTGTTCATTGATGACTCTTTGTCTGAAGCTGCGATGAAGGCGGACGGTAATGCTGTTGGAATTTTGACTTATTTTGTGAATGAATTGCGCTTAGGTAACAAGACGACACCGTATTCGATGGTTACTGCTATGGGGCCATCGGCAGGAACCAGCGGCTTTATCCCGATGGATATGCGCGATGACGAGATTATCATTAGCCGGTGGCTTGCCGATGACCTCGGGGCCGGAGTGGGGGATTCGCTTGAGCTTACCTACTTTGTTCTTGGACCGATGAGGATACTTGTGGAGCAGAAAAGTCAATTTCGAGTTCGTCAGATTCTGCCTATGGATAGTCCCGTGATAGACCCTGAGCTGATGCCGGATTTCCCCGGCTTGGCAGATGTCGATAATTGCAGGGATTGGAAGCCAGGAGTGCCGATTGAGCTTGGTAAAATACGCACCTGCGACGAGGACTACTGGCGGCAATATCGAGGTTCGCCAAAGGCGTTTGTTACAATCAGAGCCGGCCAGACTATGTGGAGCAACAGGTATGGAAGCATAACTGCCATACGTTACAAGCAGAGCAGTGTATCTGAACAAGATATAACCACAGCATTATTAAATGCCGTTGAACCTGCCTCTGTGGGATTGTTTTTTCAGCCTGTTCGGCAGCGCGGCGAAAAAGCTAGCGACCAGGCAACCAATTTTGGTCAGCTTTTCTTAGGCTTTAGTATGTTTCTTATTATAGCGGCGGCCGTACTGATGGCTCTGGTTTTTGTATTTGGCGTTGAGAGCCGAACGCAGCAGGTTGGGATGTTTCTGGCGGTAGGATTTTCACCCAAATTGGTAAGGCGGCTATTCTTTGTTGAAGGCGCAATCCTGGCAGCGCTCGGAGCTATTGCTGGAACTGCGGCAGGACTATTTTACACTAAGGCGATGATTTATGGACTTGCGACCGGTTGGCAGATATTAGTCAGCGGTTCAACAATCGATTTCTATGTAAAACCATCCACCTTGTTTGTGGGGGCGTTGGGGGCGGTAGCGATTTCTTTATTAACGATATGGTTGACTTTGCGTCATCAGGTATCCAGGCCGGCTCACCAGCTTCTTGCAGGGATTCCACAATGGCAATTTTTTGGCGCAAGACCACTTTCGAAAGGCAAAATAGGATTATGGGTATCGGTGGTTGCAGTAGTTGGAGCTGTGCTGCTTTTTGGTATAGTAGGGACAACAGACAGCGAAGCTGTATCAGCGATTTTCTTTGGGGCCGGAGCTTTGCTTTTAATTGCCGGCCTTGGATTAAGTCAAACTTTATTGAGGCTGATAAGAAACGGCTGGAATAGACCTATGGTTTCTTTGGTTGGTTTGGGATTGCGGAACTCAACGAGGCGAAGCGGCCGCAGCCTGGCTGTTATAGGATTACTTGCCTGCGGTATTTTTCTGGTTATCGCAGTGGGTGCAAATAGACACGACACGTTAACCGATACCCAAAAGCGTGATTCAGGCACCGGCGGGTTTGCATTATTTGGCGAATTAACCATAGGCGTTTTGCAGGACTTGAATAGTAAGTCTGTTCGGCAATCGATGGGACTGGATGATAGTGTGCTTGAGGGCGTCAAGATACTGCAATTGCGTGTGCGGGATGGCGATGATGCAAGCTGTTTTAATTTGAATCGGGCTCAAACGCCGCGTTTATTAGGTGTGCAGCCGGCGCATTTGCAAGAGCGTGGGGCTTTTAAGCTCGTTGAGACCATTAAAGACAATAAGCAAGCGGACCGTTGGAAATTGCTTGATAATAATTATGGAGAGGATGTTGTGCCTGCAATTGGTGATTATGCGACGATTATATGGGCGCTCGGCAGGTCAATCGGAGATGAGCTTGAATACACAGATGATGAAGGACAAAAGTTTCGGCTGCGACTGGTTGGTATGCTGAAGAATTCAATTTTGCAAGGAACTTTGATTATTTCTGAAGACCAGTTTATCAAGCGATTTCCTTCAGAAAGTGGATACAGAATGTTTCTTATTGATGCGCCCCAGGACAAGACCGACGTTGTTACTGAGAAACTTTCTACCGCATTAAGAGACTATGGACT
Source organism: uncultured Pirellulales bacterium (assembly GCA_964462515.1). GTDB lineage: Bacteria > Planctomycetota > Phycisphaerae > Sedimentisphaerales > Anaerobacaceae > CAYWXK01. Next base: position 11,980 of record CAYWXK010000008.1, on the reverse strand, counting down.
GGAGCTAACAGATGCAAAGAAGCGGCTGGCAGAATTTTCAGCCATTGAAAATACTTATCTATCGGTGTTTGCGGCACTGGGAGGTTTGGGGCTTATTCTTGGTAGTATGGGGCTTGGCGTGTTAGTGCTTCGCAATATATTAGAGCGGCGGGGTGAGCTTGCGATGCTTCAAGCGGTGGGATTTCGTAAGAAAAGACTTAAACAGTTGGTATTTTACGAGCACTGGTTTCTTGTGCTCGGCGGCTTGACCTGCGGGATTGTAGCAGCGTTGGTAGCTGTTGCTCCCGCTATTAAATCGCCGGCAGCAGAAATACCTTATTTTTCGCTGATACTGACGATTATTGCTATTGCTGTAAGCGGCGTTATATGGATATGGATGGCAACGGTCTTTGCGCTTGGCGGGAAGTTGCTGGAGGCGCTGAGAAATGAGTAAAATTACCTCACAATTTTTGAGAAAAAGATGAAAAAAATTTTTATTGTGTGGATGATACCGGTTGGATTGGTTGTTGTGGGTGTAGGGCTGCTTTACATCTGGATTAGCACCGATGTGGTAACGGGACTGACGGTTCGCTTGCCCATTCCAGAGAATGCTCCGCAGGAGCTTTTGGAGCCAGATGGTGCGAAGAAGCTGCAGGGTCAGTTGGTCCAGTCCGATGGAGTCCCATCCAATTTACCCGGCGCCTGGCCTCGCTTTAGAGGGGCGAACTTCGATGCAATAAGTAATGAGAATGTTTCTCTTGCAAAGACCTGGGCATCGACCGGCCCACGAGTCCTGTGGTCTGTTGAAGTGGGAGAAGGTTACGCGGGAGCAGCAGTCATGGCAGGCCGAGTGTATATCCTGGATTATGACCACAAGAATCAGGCTGATGCCATCCGGTGTTTGTCCCTTGAGGATGGGAGAGAAATTTGGCGATACTCTTACCCGGTTAAAATCAAACGCTATCATGGGATGAGCAGGACTATCCCGGCAGTAACGGAAAAATATATTGTAACATTGGGGCCTAAATGTCATGTTACGTGTCTGGATTCGATGAGCGGACAATTTCTTTGGATGATAAACCTGGTCAAGGATTTCAAAACGAAAGTCCCATCGTGGTATGCGGGACAGTGTCCCCTTATCGATGGTAACAGGGCGATAATCGGCGTCGGCGGTGAGGCGTTAATGATAGCGGTGGATTGTGAATCGGGCGAGATTGTATGGCAGACTCCGAACCAGCGCAACTGGGAGATGACACATTCTTCTGTAATGCCGACCGATTTTGCGGGCAGGAGGATATATGTTTACTGCGCCAGCGGAGGTGTGGTCGGCGTGTCAGCGGAAGACGGCAGCATTTTGTGGGAGTATCCGGAATGGAAAATTAAGGTGGCGAATGTCCCGTCACCGGTTATGGTGGGTGAGGGACTTATTTTTCTTTCCGGCGACTACAACGCCGGTTGTATGATGCTGCGTCTGGTCGAAACAGGCGGTAAGGTAGATGTGCAGACGGTTTTCCGGCTTGGAGCCAATGTGTTTGGGTCGCCTCAACATACTCCTATATTTTATCAGGGGTATATATATGGCGTTCGGCCTGATTATCAACTAATCTGCCTCGACACATACGGCAAAGTTGTGTGGGCCAGCACAAGCGCTCATCGTTTTGGACGCGGGCCTTATATGATTGCCAATGGCTTGTTTTACGTTATGAATGACTCTGGTTTGCTGACTATGGTAGAGGCGACGCCAACAGGCTATAACCAGCTTGCTCAGGCAAAAGTCCTGGAAGGGCCGGATTCGTGGGGGCCTATGGCCATTGCATCCGGTAGATTGATTTTACGTGACTTGACGCGAATGATATGTCTTGACATCACTGAGCAATAGAGCAGCCAAGTTGTGAATGTGGGTTTTATTGGTTATAATGAACCTCCTGGGAGATTTGATAGTAAAGACAGGTTAGACATCAAATAAGCCGGTGACTAAAGGCAGTGAATATGAAGATATTTGTTGGTGTGCTTATTACACTTGCTGTTGTTATTGCCATTTTTGCCCTTGTAAGGTTCGGTCTGACTGGCCAGGAAGGCGAAGAATTTATATATGACGTCAGCAAGCTGGCGAAAATCGACCCAAACTTGATTCTATATGAGGAGTCGGGCCAGCCGATTAGCACCGGCTTTACCAATTCATGTGGTATTGCAGTTGATTCTAAAGGACTTATCTATGTGGCCGGTGACAAAGCCATTCGTATATTTGGTGAAGACGGCAATTTGCTTAGCGAGATTAAACTTACCGATATGCCGAGGTGTTTGACCGTAGCAGATGACGGCAAGATTTGTATTGGAATGAAAAACCATATTGAAGTCTATAACAGCGAAGGAAAGAAGCTGGCAGGGTGGCCAACATTTGGCGATGAGACAGTTTTGACCAGCATAGCTGTTTCAAAAGGGGATGTTTTTATTGCAGATGCAGGCAAACGAATTGTTCTTCGCTGCGACACCGCAGGTTCGTTAATCAAAAATATCGGCCAGAAAAACGAAAATAAGAATATTCCAGGTTTTGTGATACCGAGTCCTTATTTTGACCTTGCGGTCGCTTCTGATGGGCTTTTGCGTGTGGTCAATCCCGGCCGTCATCGCATCGAAGCATATACGGTTGATGGCGACCTTGAATTTTCGTGGGGCGAATTCTCATCAGACCTGAAAGGTTTTTGCGGGTGCTGTAATCCAGTAAATTTCGCAATTCTTGAAGATGGCAGCTTTGTTACCTGTGAAAAGGGCATAATACGTGTCAAGATTTACGACCCTGCCGGGAATTTTGTTGGTGTTGTGGCAGGCCCGGAGCAGTTGCTTACAGAAGGTGCCGCACACGTTTGTGAAACAGCCGCTGAATGTCAAACCGGGGGTTTTGACGTAGCGGCTGGTCTCCGTGGTCAGATTTTCGTATTGGATACAATCAAAGATCTTGTGAGAACATTTACGAGGAAAAAGGCCGGATGAAAAATAAATACCTCACACAAGGTCAGCTCGCCGCACGTCCGGCGGGTCAAAGCCGGCGTGAACTGCTTGCCGGCCTTTTGCGAAATATAGTTTTAGGACTGTTGGGAGCAGTTGCCTACCTGGTTTCTATCAGCAGACACAGGCTGGTGCAAGAAGGTAAGTGCGTAAAGAACAGTATCTGCAATAACTGCTCTGTGTTTGAAAAGTGCACGCTGCCTCAAGCTTTATCGGTCAAGCAATCGCCAATGAGGATAAAGAATGTCCGAAAGTAAAAAAAGTATTACCAGACGAAATTTTCTAAGGGACGGTTTTTGGGGGGTATGCTTGGGCGGTCTTGGTGCGGCAGCGGGACTTTTGGCGGCCAGGATTAAAAAGACAAACACGGTCTGGCAGATTGACCCGAGCTTATGTGTGGCGTGTGAAAACTGTGCAAAAAATTGTGTGCTTGAGCAATCGGCGGTAAAGTGTGTGCATGCATTTGCAATATGCGGGTATTGCAGGATTTGTTTTGGATTTTTTGGGCCGGAGCCTTTTGATATCACCGAGGGTGCGGAAAACCAGCTTTGCCCGACAGGGGCCATAAAGCGCACCTTTGTAGAGGACCCCTATTATCAATACACTATCGACGAGTTACTTTGTATCGGTTGCGGTAAATGTGTCAAAGGGTGCAACACCTTTGGCAATGGGTCGTTATTTTTACAGGTGCGTCACGACCGCTGTTTGAATTGTAACGAATGCGCAATTGCAGCAGCTTGTCCTTCGGGGGCGTTTAAGCGGGTTCCTATAGACAAGCCATATCTATTTAAGATGGTGGAGCCCATTGGAAATAATGCGGCAGGTCACACGCCCTTTCCTTCTCAAAAATTTTCTAACGGGGTGGACCACGCTTGATGAGCCGTTTTACTCACATTGTATTCTGGATAGCTTTGTTCTTGAATTTATGCGGCATTGTATCGGCAGCGGAGCGTTTTCCTCCGCCTGAATTCGAAAGTGCCTATCAACGTCCAAGCCCTACTACTCCTGCTCCGCGTCAGGATATTTACGAATATCTGGATGCAGTTGTGCTTTTGATGGCGCTCGGTTCGGCTGCATATCTGGTTCTAAAAAAGCGAGACCGGCGGGCTATATTTATTTTAATGTTGTTTTCTTTGCTCTATTTTGGCTTCTGGCGCAAGGGCTGCGTTTGTTCGGTCGGGGCGCTTCAGAATATGATTTTAGCGATTTTTGACCATAACTACGCTGTGCCTATCTCAGTTGCGGTATTTTTTTTCTTGCCGCTGGTGTTTGCATTATTTTTCGGAAGGGTTTTTTGTTCGGCGGTATGTCCCCTTGGAGCGATTCAGGACTTGGTGCTGTTGCGACCTATCAAGGTGCCCGGCTGGCTGGAAAATGGGCTGCGATTATTCGCATACGTTTATCTGGGATTAGCAGTTTTATTCGCAGCGACCGGCAGCGCTTTCGTGATATGCAGATATGACCCGTTTGTTTCGTTTTTTCATTTGAGCGGCAACCACAACATTTTAATACTTGGCGCTTGTTTTTTGCTTGTGGGGCTGTTCGTAGGGCGGCCTTATTGCCGATTTTTTTGTCCTTATGGTGTAATCCTCGGACAGCTTTCACGGCTATCGAGATGGAATGTAACTATTACTCCCGATGATTGTGTTAAGTGCCGGCTGTGCGAAGATTCCTGCCCTTTTGGTGCTATCAGAGCGCCGGCAGTTGACACGGCTGCACGTCGCGGCGGACTAAGTGATTATGGCAAAAGTAAAAAGAGACTGGCGTTTCTAATTCTTCTTTTGCCTGCGCTGGTGCTTCTGGGAGGATGGCTGGGGTCTTCAGTAAAAATGGTAACATCCCGTGTGCACGAAACCGTTAGACTCGCCGAGCGCATATACTTAGAGGATAACGGCAAGGTGCAGGGAACCACGGATGCGAGCTTGGCGTTCAGGGCAACCGGTAAAACGGTCGAGCAATTATACGAGGATGCTTCGAATATACGGGCCAAGTTTGGACAGGGCGGCTGGTTCTTAGGTGGATTTGTTGGAATGGTAATTGGGCTTAAGCTTATCGGCGTCTCTGTCTGGCGACAAAGGACGGATTACGAGGCTGATAAGGCAAGCTGTTTGGCGTGCGGACGATGTTTTAAGTTTTGCCCCAAGGAGCGTGCCAGGCTAAAGAAGGTGAAGGAAACCGCAGGTATATCTAAATGAACGAGCATATAGAAAAGACTTCTGAGGGTATCGAGGTAATAAGTGCTTGGCACAAAACTGCTGTGGCAACGGCCGTTATTGGGGCTATATTTTCTGCCATTATAACTACACTTCTTATTGCCAATTACTTTCAAAGCTATGTTACAAACGCTAAACGTGAAAAGCAGTTGGAGGCTCTAAAGGTAGAAATTCGCAGCCGCCCTGATAACGAGCAGCTTATGTCGCAGATTCGTCAGTTGGATTTGCAAATCAGACGGTGCAGGATTCGCGGGTTGGGTTTTTCCCGAAAAGGTGGCTATCTGCTTCTCGGTAGTGTCACGGTATTATTGATTGGTGTCAGGTGGGCGGGCAGTCTCAAAAAAAAGATACCGTCGCCCCAGCCGCTCGGTGATAGACTGGATGAACAGATGCGTAAGGCTATGATGGCTCGATGGGCTATCACCGCCGGCTTGGTTGTGTTTGGAATGGGGGCGTTGTTTCTGATATTGAGTCCTTCGATTGATTTTCGCAAAACCGCCCAAGCAGATGTCTCTTATCCTTCTGATGACCAGATTAGTAAAAATTGGCCTCGCTTTCGGGGGCCTGGCGGACTTGGCGTAAGTCCCTATACGAATATCCCTGCTAACTGGAATGGGAAAACAGGTGAGGGGGTTCTCTGGAAAAGTAAGGTGCCGCTTCCGGGTTTTAATTCGCCGATTGTCTGGGGCGACCGTATTTTTCTTTCCGGGGCCGATGCAAACGAGCGTGAAGTTTATTGCTTTGACGCATTTTCGGGAAATCTTTTGTGGGAGCGTCCTGTAACAACTTTACCTCAATCTGGTGTCAAGAAAGCAGTCAAAATAACGGAAGGAGGCGCCGGTTTCGCAGCTTCTACAATGGTTACAGATGGGCAGCGTGTTTGTGCGATTTTTGCAAATGGCGAGGTCGGCTGTTTTGACCCTCAGGGCAAAAACATCTGGACCCGAAATTTAGGGCTGCCTGACAGTGCTTATGGCTACTCTTCCTCGCTTGATTTGTATCGAAACTTGCTTTTGATTCTATATGACCAGGGAGCAGCCGAGGACCAGAAGTCTAAACTGATGGCTTTGAATGTATTGTCGGGTGTAACTATCTGGGAGGCGCAAAGACCGGTGCCCAATTCCTGGGCATCGCCAATCGTAACCAGAATCGGGAATCAATATCAGGTAATAACCTGCGGCGACCCGTGGGTAATAGCGTATGCCCCGGTTAATGGTTCTGAACTGTGGCGGGCAAAATGTTTGGGTGGTGAAATTGCGTCATCCCCAATATATGCTAATGGACTTGTATTTGCTATAGAACCTTATACTAAGCTGGTCGCAATAAAGCCGGATGGTCAGGGTGATGTCACCAAGACCCATATCGCCTGGACTATCGAGGATAGCACCCCTGATATCTGCTGTCCGGTTAGCTCCGGTGAATTGTTATTTCTTCTAACCAGTGAAGGAAAGCTTACCTGTTATAAAGTTAAGGATGGAACTAAGGTTTGGGACAAAGACCTAAAAGAGAATTTTCGGGCATCGCCAAGCCTGGTCGGTAATCGATTGTATCTATTAAGTGAGACAGGGATTATGGTTATTATTGAAGCCGGGATTGAATATAAGCAGCTCGCTAAGTGTGAGCTGGGTGAGGATTGCTATGCGTCGCCTGCTTTTGCAGAGGGTCGCATCTATATCCGTGGGCAGGAGAACCTCTACTGCATAGGCGAACAAACTTCAAAACGCCCTTAATTTTGTTCAAGAACTGCTAAAAAGTATTATGGATAAAGTTGATTTAACATTTGTCGAGCAGCTTGTCGAGAGGGTCGGCACTGGCAAAGAAAAGGTGCTTGAGATTTTGCAGGCTATTCAGGGCCGCTTTGGTTACCTCCCGCAGAAAGCCCTCGAGCGGGTTTGCGAATTGACAGAGATTGCCCCTGCCTCGATTGCCGGTGTCTCGACTTTTTATAACCAGTTCAGGCATCAGCCGGCTGGGCGTTACACAATTCGAGCTTGTGTCGGCACGGCCTGTCACGTTAAAGGTGGTGAGCAGATTTATGAGTCCTTTAGACGCTGCCTTGATATTCCACAAGGGGCGGACACAGACAAGAACAAGATATTTACGGTTGAAAAAGTGGCGTGCCTGGGGTGCTGCACGTTGGCACCGGCGACTCAAATTGACCAGGTAACTTATGGTCATCTTACTCCCGGGACAGTGTCAACGGTTCTTGATAATTTTCTGCGGTATCAGAAAGCAAAAGCAGAACACCGTGAAAAAGTGCACAGGCGTCGAGCCGTGGGAGCGAAATTTTGCGGCGAAATTCACCTTGGTTTAGGTTCGTGCTGTGTGGCCAGAGGTAGTGCCGCGGTGCGCGAGGCACTGGAGCAGGCACTGGAAGAAACCGGTGTCCAGGTAGAGGTTAAGCGTGTCGGATGTGTGGGTATGTGTCATCAGACGCCGTTACTGGAAGTGGTGCTGCCAGAGGATACGGCTTTTTTGTATGCAAGGGTTCAGGCGGATGACGCAAAATCCATTGTGCTTCATCACTTTAAGCCGCGGGGAGTAAAAAGAATTTCCAACGCAGTGTCAGGTGTGCTGGATAGTATATTAACCGGTAAAAAACACGAGCCTGTAACTCGTTACTCCATAGATGTACGGGATAAACCTGTGGCTGATTTTCTGGATAGGCAGGTGCACATCGCCACCGAGCACTATGGACATCTTGACCCGCTTGACCTTGATGAGTATTTGCAAAATGATGGGTTCAGAGCGCTTGATAAGTGCATAAATCGGTTGACTGCCGAACAGGTCATCGCTGAGATTGGGCGCAGCGGGCTTCGAGGAAGAGGTGGGGCCGGTTTTTCGACCCATCTTAAATGGTCTGCTGTTCGTAGCAGACAGTCCGATACCAAGTTTGTCGTCTGTAACGGCGATGAGGGTGACCCCGGGGCCTTTATGGACCGGATGATGATGGAGTCTTATCCCTACCGGATTATCGAGGGTATGGCGATAGCTGCTTATGCGGTCGGGGCAAATCAAGGTTATCTTTACATTCGTGCAGAGTATCCGCTTGCGGTGAGCCGAATGGGCGAGGCGATAAAAATCTGTCAGGAGCGTGGTTTTCTCGGTGATAATATTATGGGAAGCGGATTCTCGCTGAGCCTGAAGATTGTGGAGGGCGCTGGTGCGTTTGTGTGCGGTGAGGAGACCGCGCTTATGGCAAGTATCGAGGGGCGTCGTGGTATGCCCCGCCTGCGGCCGCCATATCCGGCTGAAAGCGGCCTTTGGGGTAAGCCGACGTTGATTAACAACGTTGAAACTTATGCAGCAGTGCCGTGGATTATACGAAATGGCTCTGAAGCATTTGCGAAGCTCGGCACAAGCACCAGTAAGGGGACAAAGGTTTTTGCACTGGCAGGAAAAATAGCTCGCGGAGGTCTGATTGAAGTGCCTATGGGCATTTCCATTCGCCAGATTATCGAAGACATTGGCGGAGGTATCGCAGGAGGATTGAAGTTTAAGGCGGTGCAGATAGGCGGCCCATCCGGCGGATGTGTGCCAGCAGAATTGGCGCATATTCCGGTTGACTACGAAACACTGACCGATGTCGGTGCAATGATGGGTTCCGGTGGTATGGTGGTGCTGGATGAATCAGACTGTATGGTTGATATAGCGAGGTATTTCTTAGAGTTCACGCAGAACCAGTCGTGTGGCAAATGCACTTTCTGCCGGATAGGCACGCGGCGAATGCTTGATATTCTTGAGCGATTATGCACCGGCCAGGGCAAAAAAACAGATTTGGATCAGTTGCAGAATCTCGGTGAAATGGTAAAAAAGTCAAGTCTGTGCGGTCTTGGCAAGACCGCACCGAATCCGGTTCTTTCAACTCTGAAGTATTTTCATCAGGAATATGAAGCGCACCTTCAAGGTCGCTGTCCAGCCGCTAAATGCAGGGCGCTTATTACGTATTCTGTAACCGATGATTGCATCGGCTGCACCCTGTGTGCTCAAAACTGCCCGGCTGATGCTATTGCGATGAAGCCTTATGAGAAGCACGAAATCGACCCCGCCAAGTGTATTCGCTGTGGGACCTGTAAAAGCGTCTGCCCTTCGGATGCAATTGAGGTTAAATGATAATGCCCAAGCTGACCATAGATAATCGTGAAGTTGAAGTTGATGATAGCGAAACGATTCTTGACGCTGCCGGAAAACTGGGAATCAAAATTCCCACGATGTGCTTTCTGCAGGGGCATAAAGCTTTAACCAGTTGTATGTTATGCGTTGTAAAAGTTGATGGGTCGAATAGTCTGGTGCCGGCTTGTGGAGCCATCGCCAGAAATGGTATGAAAGTTGAGACTGACAGCGAGGATGTCCGTCAGGCGCGGAGGATGGCTTTGGAGATGCTTTTAAGCGACCATGTTGGTGACTGTATGGGGCCGTGTCAGGTAACCTGTCCTGCCGGGATGAATATCCCTCTGATGATTCGCCAGATTTCTGCCGGCAATCTTCATAAGGCAATTGTCACAGTGAAAAAGGATATCGCATTACCTGCAGTCCTGGGAAGAATCTGCCCAAAACCTTGCGAACGGGCGTGCAGACGGGCAGTATTCGATGAGCCGGTTTCAATCTGCCTTTTGAAGCGATATGTAGCCGATGTTGACCTGCAATCCGCGAATCCATATTTGCCAATCTGCAAGCCGAAACAGGGCAAGCGTGTGGCTATTGTCGGCGCGGGGCCGGCAGGACTATCCGCCGCATATTATCTTCAGCAAGGGGGCTACGATTGCGTAGTCTTTGACGACCATGATAAGCCAGGAGGTATGCTGCGCTACGGGGTTTCGCAAAAGGAGCTTGGTAGGGATGTGCTTGATGCAGAAATTTCTTTGATTGAAAAGTTAGGCGTAAAGTTTCAAGGCCGAACGCGAGTAGGCGACAGCTTATCACTGGAGGATTTACGGAGAGACTTTGATGCTGTGTTCGTAGCAATTGGTGAGCTAAAACAATCCAATGCTGCCTGGATGGGACTTAAGATAGGGGCAGGGGGGGTTGCTATAAGTGGAGAGACTTACCAGACGAGTATATCGGGAGTATTCGCGGGCGGAGATTGTGTTCGTAAACGAAGATTAACGGTTCGGGCAGTAGCTGATGGGAAGGAAGCTGCTGTATCAATCAGTCAGTACCTATCCGGCCAGCCAGTTGTAGGTCCACCTAAAGTATTTAATACCCACATTGGCAAACTCAAAGATGGTGAGATAGAAAAATTCCTGGCCTTTGCCAGCAAAGCTCCACGCCTGGCACCATTGCAAACTGGTGGCGGCTTTACCGATGACCAGGCGCGAGAGGAAGCTGCGCGCTGCCTGAATTGCGACTGCCGAAAGGCCGAAAACTGTAAACTAAGACAATATGCCTCAGAATATGAGGCCCATCCCGCCAGATATAAGAGCGAACGCAGAGAGTTTGAGCAGGACACTGAGCACCCTGAAATAATTTTCGAACCCGGCAAGTGTATAAGCTGCGGCCTTTGTGTCCAGATTACCGCCCAGGCAGGTGAGCCGCTCGGATTAAGTTTTGTTGGCCGGGGATTTGATGCGCGAGTAACGGTGCCGTTTGGCCGTTCAATGGCCGAAGGCATCAAACACACAGCAGCCCAATGCGCAGCCGCCTGCCCGACAGGAGCGCTGGCATTTAAGGACAAGGGCAAGTAATCCTGAAGAATATAAGAATCTTTGCGAGCGAATATGACCGATGTTACTCGCATATTAAATGCGATTGAGCAGGGAGATGCGCGAGCTATAGACGAGCTTCTCCCTGTTGTCTATCAGGAACTGCGTCATCTGGCTGCTCAGAGGCTATCTCGGGAGCCGCCGGGTCAGACCCTTCAGGCGACCGCTCTTGTTCACGAAGCATATATCCGCTTGGTCGGAGAAGAAGCCCGGACTTGGAAAAGCCGCGGCCATTTTTTTGCAGCAGCCGCAGAAGCAATGCGCCGCATCCTTATCGAAAATGCCCGCCGCAAACAAAGTCTTAAACGAGGCGGCGACCGCCAGAGAGTTGATATTGACGATGCACAACTTTCTATTGAAGAACCATCAGAAGACATTGTGGTGTTGGATGAAGCCCTCACTAAATTGACTCAGGAGGACCCTGAGGTCGCTGAAATGGTTAAACTTCGCTACTTTGCAGGTTTGACCATTGAGCAGGCCGCAGAGATTCTGGGCATATCCTGCCGAACCGCTGATAGATACTGGTCTTATGCCCGTGCCTGGCTTTATCAGGAAATTACCAAAGCAAATAAGCCCTCTTCGTAGTAGTTTTCTGGCTCATACAAAAATCTTTTCAAATTTTTGTAATTTTGCTGTCGCATTTTTGCTGCAAATATCGCATTGCTATATGGGGGAAGATTGTGAAGGAGTAATGAAAATGAAAGAAAAACCAAAAGACATCAAAACAGTTTTTTCGGAGGCGCTCGAAAAGAAAGACGCCAAAGAGAGGGCGGATTACTTAGACAAAGCGTGCGGGAACGATATTGAGCTGCGCTCTAAAGTCGAAGCGCTGCTCAAAGCCCACGACCAAGCCGGCAGCTTTCTTGATGCGCCGCCTTTTGACCCAGACGTTACGTTGAACGCCTCTCCTCTGACGGAAGGTCCCGGCACTATCATTGGCAGATACAAGCTTTTGGAGCAGATAGGAGAAGGCGGCTTTGGTGTGGTCTATATGGCCGAACAGCAGGAACCCATCCGCCGCAGGATTGCGCTTAAAATTATCAAGCTCGGTATGGATACAAGACAGGTTATCGCCCGCTT
>CAYWXK010000007.1:0-105589 GCA_964462515.1 uncultured Pirellulales bacterium | reverse complement strand
GCAACCCTATCAAAGTGGATACCGATATCAATGGGAAGAAGTATACACAACCAATCGCCGGCCCACTCGCAGACCTTAAGACAGGGATCAACACGATCGTCTGGCCAATCAAGCAGCATCAATGAAACAAGGAAACATGCTGTGCAGGCCACGGTAGCTTACTTGTCTCAATCCTCAAACACATTGGTCCAATGCTTTGCGAACTCGGCAAAGTCCAGCATATTGACTATGCTGTCACCACCCGCTGGACAGATATCAGATGACAGATTCTCGGTTTGTAACCACTCTCCAGCAATGATTACCAAATCAACCGCATCTATGTCACCATCGGGCTCGAAATCACCAGGGGCATAATTAATCCAACTTCCGCAGTTAGGCATCGAAATCGGTACTTTCAATAGCGCCAGTAAGGTCAGTTTCCGCCACAAGGCTGACCATTTAGCTGATGGCTGTATCCTTTGGTGGTGGCTACTTCGGCAGCAGCTCAGTTTTAAGTAATTGCACGTTAAGCGGAAATTATGCGCTCCAGAGAAACGCATTGGCTTGTGATTCATTAACTTACAACAGACCAAGCAATCTTCAATTGATAAACTGTATTTTATGGGATAGTGGTAATGAAATTTTAAACAATGACAGTTCAAATATAGCGATTACCTATAGTGATGTAGAAGGAGGTGGGCCAGGTCAAGTCAACATTAACGCTGACCCCTGTTTTGCAGATCCAAATAATAAAGATTATCATTTGAAGTCTCAGGCGGGCAGATGGGATGCAGACGAGAGACGATGGACGCAGCGACGAGTCCTTGTATCGATGCGGGAGACCCAAAAAGTCCTATTGGGTTGGAGCCATTTCCCAATGGCGGTATTATCAATATGGGTGCTTATGGTGGGACTGCAGAGGCCAGTAAATCATATTTCGGCGAGCCGGTTTGCGAGACAATTGTCGCAGGCGACATCAACAGCGACTGCATCGTAAATCTCAAAGACTTCGTCTTAATGGCCATCCACTGGCTCGAAGAACACCGGTAGCAGAAAAATTTCATTATTGGAAATTCTACATTCGTCACTCTGTCTTTTAAATTCCGCCTTTCAAATTTGCTACCGTTTCATTGTCCGACCATCCGACCATTTTACCCAATTCGTATTTGACAAAGACCTATACATCCCTTTAACTGTAGCTCCAGTTGAGGAGAGTTATTTAACAAGTAAGGACATACTCTTATGAAAACGTTGCGCATTTACTTTCTTTTTCTTTTAGTCGCAGCCATTGCCACCGCATTATGTTGCACCTGCCAGCTACCATCGCCCCGGAAAACTCAGACCGTTAAATTCATTTATCCGCCGGCTCCGAAAGATTCGACAATTGACGTCTATCACGGCATCAAGGTCCACGACCCCTACCGCTGGCTCGAAGACCCCAACTCACCTGAAACACTCACCTGGGTAGAGCAGCAAAATAAACTAACCGCCGACTTCCTCGCTACTGTCTCCGTCAGGGACAAAATAAAGGCCCGCCTCACCAACCTGATGGATTACCCGCGGTATTCCACCCCATACAAGGAAGGCGGCCGGTACTTCTTCTGGAAAAATGAAGGCCTGCAAAATCAATCTGTGCTTTATCACCAGGAAACTCCCGAAAGCCCTCACCGCACCGTTATCAATCCAAATCTACTAAGTCCCGATGGCACTATCGCGATAACCGCCGCCGCTGTCAGCGAAGATGGCAAACTTCTGGCCTACGCCCTGTCCACAAGCGGCAGCGACCAGCAGGAAATCAAAATCCGCAATATCGACTCTGGCCAGGACTTTAACGAAGCTCTGCAATGGTGCCGCTTTACCGAAATCGCCTGGAAACACGACCACACCGGCTTCTTCTACAATCGCTTTCCTGACCCTAATAGCGTCCCACCGCAGGACCAAACCAATTATAACCGCGTTTACGAGCACAGTCTCGGCTCGCCCCAATCACAGGACAAACTTGTATATGAATACCCTGACAACAAAGAACTCCTCTTTCAGCCACTAATCACTGAAGATGGCAAATTCCTCATCCTCCAAGTCTATCACGGCACAGACCCGAAGAATCGTATTTATTACCGTCCCATAGAAAGCACCGACCTGTTCATCAAACTACTCGACGAAGCTGATGCCCGCTATGACTTTATCGGAAACACTGATACGGTCTTTTATTTTAATACTGATTTGGATGCCCCTCGCGGCCGCATCATTGCTATCGACACTAACAATCCCGCCCGCGAGAACTGGCGCACGGCCATCCCCCAGAGTGATGATGTAATAGACCATGTCGCTCTCGTGAGCAATCAGTTTGTAGTTGCCTATATGCGCGATGTCCACCATCAGCTCAAAATCTATACCCTCGATGGCGCCTTCGTCCGTGAAATCCCCCTGCCGACCCTCGGCACAGTCTCCGGCCTGTCCGGCAAACAATTTGATACCGAAATGTTTTTCTCCTTTACATCCTTCCTCTTCCCTACCACAAACTACCGTTACGATTTATCTACCGGCGATTTATCCGTCATTCAAAAACCCCAAATCGACTTCGACCCTTCCGGCTACGAAACCAAACAGGTCTTTTCCCATTCTAAAGATGGCACCCGCATCCCTATGTTCATCACCCACAGGAAAGACCTGCCGCTCGACGGCAACAATCCCACCCTCCTTTACGGCTACGGTGGATTCAACGCCAGTCTCCAGCCCTCCTTCTCCGCCTTTACTCTCCTCTGGCTGGAAATGGGCGGCATATATGCCGTTGCTAATATCCGCGGCGGCGGAGAATACGGCGAAGCCTGGCACCAGGCAGGTATGCTCAACAAAAAACAAAATGTCTTCGATGACTTCATCGCCGCTGCCGAATGGCTCATCAAAAACAATTACACCGACCCTAAAAAACTTGCTATCAAAGGCGGCAGTAATGGCGGCCTGCTCGTCGCCGCCTGTATGCTCCAGAAGCCCGACCTGTTTGTCGCTGTCATTTGCCAGGTCCCCGTCACCGATATGCTGCGATACCACAGGTTTACCGTAGGCCGATACTGGATACCAGAATATGGTAGCGCCGAGTCATCTGTTGAGCAGTTCAAATACCTCTACGCCTATTCCCCCCTGCACAACATTAAGCCAGGCACCGAATATCCCCCAATCCTTGTCACCTCCGCCGACATTGATGACCGCGTTGTCCCTGCCCACGCCAAAAAGTTTGTCGCCACACTCCAGGCAAAAGCCGATAGCAAAAATCCAATTTTACTTCGTGTAGAAACCAAAGCCGGCCACGGCCAGGGCAAACCCCTCTCCAAAATCATCGATGAACAAACGGACATCTATTCGTTTCTCTTCAAGGCCTTAAATCTGCCGGATAGTATCTTTTGAAACCGTTACGCAGAAACCAATTCTATTTTCCTTTTCTAAAAGGCCGCAATAGTCCCAACAAACCATTACCGCGCCAGCTCCTTCTGACAGGAAATACCCCTTTTTCTACAAGCCCTATTTCTTCCACCGAGTAAAACGCCTGTGGGTCGAACTTTTTAACTAAATCCACCACCCCATGGACCTCCTTACGCGGCACAATCGTGAAAACAATCTTCACCTCACCGGATATCCCGTGCCCATCGATGCTCGTAACCCCATAATTCTCTAACCTAAGTGACTCCAACAATCCAGATGCTTCTCTACCTGTAATAATCCGCACAAGAACCATACCCAATGATAACTTCTCTGCTATATGAATCCCAACAAAGTTACCCGTTGCAAAGCCGCCGGCGTATGCAATATAGCACACAGGATTGGTAAGGTTCTGCATAATCTGGCCCATAGCAAGAATCCATATCAGAACCTCAAAAAATCCGACCAGCGGCGCCAGAAACTTAAAGCCCCTCGAAACAAATATAAGCCGAACCGTCCCCAGACTAACGTCCATAATTCGCGCAACAAAAATCAAAATCGGCAGAACAACCCACCTGAAAACCCCCGAGTCGAAAAACAATGGCGTAAGCCATTCTGGTGATAGATTATCCATACCAATCTTCCTGAACCTACTTTGCCAAATTCATCAACGACTATCTGCTATCGGCTAATTAAAGCCCCGCCTTTTCTATCCCGAAAAGCAAAGCAACAATCGCTGCACAAACCAAACCTATCACAACCCACGTATTCAGCTTGATTAGTTGCGGCAAAGTAACCTCACCAAAATAACCCCATTTTAAGATGCCTTTTTCCAGCTTTGGATAAATCGCCGCAAAAATTGCACACCCTAACAGTATCCCAACAACTCCTCCAAACAGCCCATCAAGTGACCCCTGTCCGACTGCTCCCGCTACCGTCCCGGGACAATAACCAAGTAACCCGAAGCCCACGCCAAAAATAAGCCCTCCAACAACGCTCGCTCCTATCGACCCATCCTTTATATTCAGCCGCGCCAGTCCCACACTCTTAAGTATATACACACCAATCATACCGGTAACAACAGCAGATAGCATAATCTTGACAACAGTAAAATCCGTAAGTAACAACTGCCCGATAATCACATCATACCGTGTAACTCCGCCCTTCTGCAGCAGAAAGCCAAACGCAATACCCATCAAAAAGCCTAACAATAATTGTAAGCCCTTTTTTGAATGTATCGTTTTCAACATACCTGCGTCTCTTCTATCCTAATAATATCTTGAAAATAACCATCGCCGTAGCTATGCCCCCGACAAAGAAACTCATCGCTGCCAGCCAACTGCTGACCGCAAGCTGCAACGTCCCGCTTATCCCGTGCCCGCTTGTGCACCCGCCTGCCCATCTCGCCCCCAATCCCATAATGACACCGCCGGCTAAAGCAACCACCCACCTGACAAAGTGCGAATCACTAACCATTATCTTCCACTGAGCAGGCACCCAGCTAAACTGAAACTGTCCCGACAGCTTCGCAGAAATAAATGCACCGATTATCACCCCCACAACAAGCATCCATTGCCAATCAATAGTCGGCGGAAATTTCTGGTAATAAGGCTTCTGCTCCACCTTCTTACCCCTAAATAACCGCTCAATCATCCCGCTTGTCTTGGCAAACGATGCCGAGCACGCAAGTGCCCTATCGGATAAAACAAATGAAACCCAGCTCAGCACCCCTATCCCTATCCCCACAACATAAGGCGACCACTGCTCAACTCTCAGCCATTCCATTTGTAACTATCCTTCTCGCGGGCAAAAACCCACCCATTATTTCGACTATACATCTTATGTTGTTGTCTTTCCTGCAAAAACCGGCACGTGCGGTGCCACACAAACTGCACACTCAGCAGCATACCCAGCCGCACTATAACCCATCATCCCTCCTGCAACATTATAAACATCTTTGAATCCCTGCCGTTTCAAAATGCTCGCCCCCAAACTCGAACGGTGCCCCGTGCTGCAAACCAGTGCGACCGGCTTATTTTTGTCCAATTCCTTATAGCGCATCCGAAGCTCCGGTGCCGGAATATTTATAGCACCCTTTATATGTTCAGTTTCGTATTCACCCACCGCCCGAACATCTACCACCGTTACTTCCTCGCCCTTCGTAATTACTCTGTGTAGCTGGTCTGCTGAAAGCTGCTGAATATGTTCGGTCGCCAATCCTGCCTTCGCCCAGGCAAACATCCCTTCTTCAAGGTAACCTGCCGCCCTGTCAAGCCCAACACGCCGAAGCAAAATATTGGCCTCCTTCGCCTGCTCAAAAGATTCCGCTACAATCAGAATATCTTTTTCTGGCGGAAGTATCCAACCCGCAAACGTAGCAAAGTTGCCTCCAAAATCAATATGATACGCACTGCCAATATGTTGCCCTCCAAATGCTTCGTAGCTGCGAATATCCAAAACTATTGTGTTTGTCTTCTCAACCATCATTCTAAAATCCGCCGGCTCTAATGGCGAAATCTCCGGCAGTTGACTTATCAATGTCGGCCCTTTCCCGTTTATCGCGCTGCATCGACTGAAATGGTCCGGCGCCGCCGGCATATTCGTAGTTAGAGATTCTACAAATTCGCTCTTATCTTTTATCTGCAAAGCCAGATTATATCTTCTCTCATATCCGATTGTGCTTGTGCGTTTCGCTCCCATTGCCCTCCCGCACAATGACCCCGCCCCGTGCGCCGGATACACCTCGCAAAAATCAGGCAGCGCCAGAAGCTTGGAATGCAAACTGTCATATAGTTTCGATGCCAGCTCCTTTGCCCTGCCTGGAAAAAGGTCAGGCCTGCCAACATCACCAACAAAAAGCGTGTCCCCGCAAAAAACGCACACCGGCTCTGGCCCGCGCCCCTTGTCGATTACAACATAACTTATATGCTCAGGCGTATGACCCGGCGTCTGGAGAACCTTTATCTGCATATCCTCAATCTCAAAGCTATCTGTTTCCCCAACAGCAATATGCTTGAAAGCACAATTGGCCGACCTTGGCGCATAAATCGCCGCACCGGTCTTCTCTGCCAAATCTATATGTCCCGATATAAAATCCGCGTGAAGATGCGTCTCTAAGATATGCGTAATCTTCATCCCCATTTCCTTGGCCGCCAAAAGATACACATCCACATCCCGCCGAGGGTCAACGATAGCACAGGTACCCGCTCCCCCAAGCAAATATGAGCTGTGAGCAAGCCCCTTGACAAAAAATTGCTGCACAAACATCCTTCACCGCCTCACAGAACTATAACCATCTCTTTTTTCTGAAATATAACAGCATCACCACCGTAATCACAAGCATACACATCAAGACTATTGGGTAACCCCACCGCCACTGAATCTCCGGCATATATTTGAAATTCATCCCATAAACACCTGTTACAAGGGTAAGCGGCATAAATATGGTGGCAATGACAGCTAAGACCTTCATAATCGCATTCAGGTTGTTGCTTATGGCTGAAACGTAAGCCTCAAGTGTCATCGAAACCATATCGCGAAAACCTTCGACACCATCCATAATTTGCAGCGTGTGGTCATAGACGTCTCGCAAATACACGTGTGTCGGCTCACTGATAATTGAAGATTCGCTCCTTTGCAGACCATTTATTAGCTCTCTCAAAGGCCAAATGGATTTGCGCAGTTGCAAGATTTCTTTCTTAAATTTAATAATCTGCTCAGCAGTCTTTTCCATCCGCTCGGCAACCAAATCCTCTTGCATCGTGTCGATTTTCTCGCCAATTCTTTCAAGGGTTGCAAAATAGTTGTCCACTATGGCGTCTATCAGCGAATAGGTGAGATAATCGGCCCCCATTTTTCTGTGCCGTCCCTTCCCGGTCCTGATTCTGTCACGTATCTGGTCAAAAACGTCGCCTATCGTCTCCTGAAATGAAATCACAAAGTTCGACCCCAAGACCAGACTCATCTGCTCTGATTCAATCGCTTGCTTCTGCTCGTTGTAATTTAACATTCTAATCACGATGAATAGATATTTCTCGAAATCCTCAAACTTCGGCCTCTGCCACGTTGTTACAATATCCTCCAGCAAAAGTGGATGCAGCTCATAGTTCTTCCCAATCTTCTCTATTACCTCTATGTTCTGAATACCATCGATATTTATCCAAGTGATAGTGGGTGTCGTCTTGAATTCAAAACACTCTTCAATAGTTGCTACCTGCTTTTCTTGAAAGCTCTGCTCATCATAGTCTATCACAGTAATCCGCACTGCCTCTGCTTTTTCTTCTCCAATTCGCACTAACGTCCCTGGCGGCAGCCCCGCCTTCTGTGACCTTTTCTTGATAACCTTGCCCATCGTCATTCACCTCATTTATCGCTGTGTGATTTCTTACCTCAGCGAACAACAAACTTATCGCTGTGGCACGGGCTTCCAGCCCGTGAACCCCGTTAGAGATTTTATTTCTAAACGGGGTGAAGACACGGCCAAGCTTGTCCTGAGCATAGTCGAAGGGATGGCCGTGCCACAAACTAAAAACGCCCCTTCTGCTTCGTTTTTGCAAAGCAAAACGGCAGGGGTGGAGTTCATCAGTTTTTCGCCCCCACGGCTGTCTTGCTTGCCTCTGCGTCTCTCGACGTAAGTCGAGGCAGCCCCGCACCAATGGTTCGACTCCGCTCACCATTGGTGCGGGACTGCTTCTAAAATCCTATCTACCAAACTGCGATACTCTGGCGTTAGAACTTCTCTTACTGCTAACCGACACTGACGGTGTTCGGCTCAGGCACATTTGGCTCAGGAGCTTTCGGCAATCCCTCAATAGTCTTTTGCAACTGCTCGATTGTCGCCTGTTGCTGTCCAATAGTCGTTTGCTGTTGGTCAATAGTTTGCTTTTGCGTCCCGGTAGCCCTTTGCAACTGGTTGACCTGGCTATCAAGTGCAGCAACCTTAGTGGTCTGGTCGGTTAGCTGAGCATTCAATCTTTTGACCTCCATCTTATTACTTTCCACCAGGGCAACCGCTTTATCTCGCTCAACCTTCAGCTTTTCAATCTCTCCCTGCGTCTGGTCTCTATCCTCCTTAGCCGCTTGCAGCTCCTGCTTCAAGCTTTCTATTTGTTTTTCCGCTTTCGTTAAAGCATCCTGGGCTTTCGCTAATGCTTCCTCTGATTTCGCAGCCTTCAAAAGCGCCTCCCTCTCCTTACCCTGACAACCCATCAAAAATACTGCACAAGCAAATAAACTGAAAACTACCACTGCCGTTCCCTTCTTAACCATTTTCGTCTTCCTTTCCTTGTCTATTATTTCTGTATTCCTTTACTTCTCCCCAGAACATTTTAACCGTCGCCGGAACGGCAACGTCCGCACTAATTCACCAATTCACTAATCACCTGATTCTCCTGATAACCCGATTCGCTGTCACCCGATATTCTGCTTTTCTGATGTCCTGCTACCTGATATCCTGGTTTCCTGGTTTCCTCTATTTCCCTTGCCGGCACGCCATCTCAATCCCTGAACCTGTAGCTCAACAGCTTATAAATAAGTTTAGCCGCTAAAAAATCAGGCGCCTTATTCCTTTCATCAGGACAAAGCTCAACAACATCAAAACCAATTATCTTTTTCTTTTCCGAAACCGCCTTCAAAAAATTCAAAACCTCATACCACATCAAACCGCCCGGCTCAGGCGTCCCCGTAGATGACATCATCGAAGGGTCAAAAACATCCAAATCAATTGTAACATAAACCTTCTCAGATAGCTTCCCCACAGCTTCATCAATCCAGTCCGTTTTGTTGTGAATATCCTCTGCAAAAAAGATCCGACTCCTGTCAAGCACCTCCTTCTCAGACGAGTCCATACTTCTTACGCCTACCTGCACAATCGGGCATACCTCTCTCGCCCTCGCCATCACGCACGCATGGTTATATTTGGAGCCATTATACTCGTCTCTCAAATCGCTGTGTGCATCAAGCTGCAAAACGCTCATTCCCGGATTACGTTCAGCATACGCCCTGATTGAGCCGATACAGACCGAGTGTTCACCGCCGACAACCACCGTAAATTTGCCGCTCTTTATATATTCTCCAATCCTTTTTCTAACTGCCTCAACCATCACTTCAGGAAAATCTCTTTCTTCTACGGCCTTATCAGTATAAATGCCGCGTAAATAAACCTCACTGTTGGTCTCTATATCGTATAGCTCCATATTTGCCGAAGCCTCTATTATAGCAGTTGGCCCCTTATCCGCGCCCTTAATCCACGTGCTTGTCTGGTCATACGGGACAGGAACTATCACTACCCGGGCATCCTTCAAATTAGAATGTCTTTCCGGCAAACCTCCAAAATTACTCGCCTGCGTCATAATAACAGCACACCCGAATTTATATGAGGAATATCCGTTATTTCACACCGAGAGCGGCTTATTCTTTTCTTCTCAATCAAACAAAAACATCGCTATCGCCACCGTTGTCGTCCACATATCCTTTTGGCCTTTTGCACTCTGCGTTATATTGGAGGTCCTGATTATCAGCCCGCTCGATTTATACACCTGCTCTTTCTCGCTCCACGCCTTGTTTGGGTCAACCTCCAGCCCCAGAGTCGTCCCTAACATCCCTGCTGCAAGGTCCTCAGACAAATCCGCCGCTTCTTGCTCATTCATCCCGTATCCGTGCACCTCGCTAAGGTATCCCCACTTCTCCTTGTCCTTGGGAACGGCAATTCCTACTGAAGATGCCACTAACCTCTGGTGCTCATCTGTGTCAGCTCTCGCCATCACACAGTAGCATATCTCCCCGGGTGTCAATATTTTTAGACCTTTTTCTCTGCTGATAATCTTGCACCGAGGCGGTAAAATCGATGACACCTGAACAAGGTTCTGCTGCGCCACTCCCGCATCCCTTAACGCATCCTCAAATGATTTTAGCCGGTACTTGTGCCGACCAACTCCCTTGGTCAGGAACACCTTGGTTGGAAGAAGGCTTTCCCTCCATAATTCGCTCATTTCTAATTCACTCCTTAATAAACCAAATTACTTTAATCTACATTCTCCCCAAATCACCTCACTCCACCGCGTAAAGATTCGCACCACTTATGTTCGCATCGTTCCTTGAAGCGAAAATTAAAACTTCAACAACAAATTATATCTCTACTCACCTTGTTGCAACAAAAATTTTCCAGAATTTGACATTCAATATTGAAATTTCTCTTGCTTTTCTTACCGTCATAATGATATAATGTTTTCTGAGCTTGCAGAACTTTAAAAGAGGGTCGCCACCTCATTTTGAAATTTGAATTTACTTTAGATTTCGGATTTATGCAAATTTCAGGAGGCAAACCGATGAAAATGATTCTTACCCTATTACTTTCCATTTTGGCCTTTATCTTCTGCTCTTCCGCCATCGCAACCCTCGACACCCCACCCCTGCTCTGGCAAAAAACCTTCGGCGGACCTAATGACGACATTGGCCGTTCGGTTCAGCAGACCGTTGATGGCGGATATATAATCGCTGGCTCAACTTTCTTCTTCGGTGCAGGTAACCGCGATGTTTATCTTGTGAAAGTTGGTTTTGAGGGTTGTGAGCGCTGGGACTTCAATTGCGACAGGTCTGTGGATTTCTTCGACCTGGCAATCTTCGCTTCGCACTGGCTGGAAGAACGATAGGGGATAGAATTTTCGATTTCTATCCACTAACGACTATTCACGAACGACGAGTGACGAATCCGCCTTCGGCGGACGAGCCACGAGTTAGGCGGTGGTTTCCTCAGGCGCCGGCGGCGGAGCTTGTTTTGCCTTTTTGGATTTTTTCAGCTCCTTCGGCTTCTTTTCCTTTTTGGCTGCTGCAACCTTCGCTGAGGGAGGCCTGCTTAACATAAAAGCCGCACCGACAACAGCACCCGTTGCAAGAAGAGCCCCAATCATAATATACCAGATTATCCCCTGGACTGTTGAGATGATGGGAGACATCACGCCTTTGAGTCCTAACAAGGCCGCGACCGCAGTATAAACAAACAGTAACAGCGGCAGAAACAGCAGCTTTCCAAGTATATTGCTTTGCACATCCGGCTCAGTCTCCAAATACACCGGAGCTATGGCGGCTACATCCACAGGGCCTGCGGTGGGCGACACAACCAGCTCTTCATCAGGAATCTCGGCGCCAAGCTCAGGCTCAGCGGCGAGCGGTTCAGCTTCTTCTGGTGTTTTGGCTGGAACTGGTTCTTTGACCTCGCCCTCGCCGGCGTAGATCTCATCGAGGATGGCACCCAAGGATGTGTCGTCGGCCTGCAATGAAAGGTCCAGGAGGCCCGAGCCGCTGCCGAAGGTGTCCATACTTACATCTTCTTCAATTTCTTCCAGAGATGGTTCAGGCGATGTGCCTGTTGTGCCGGTAGAGGCCACGGTTTCGGCCATAGTATCCTCAGTTACCTGATAATCCTCGCGGTCGGTTTCGCCGAGAACGCCGATTCCCTCGCCTGCCAGGGCGGTGTCTGCATCGGTCAGCTCAGGAGGCGGAACAGGGGCACCGGTTTCCGGCGCTAACAGAATCTCTTCGGTGTCAGGTGGAGCCGGCTTGCCCGGCGCAGCAGCCTCAATTTCCGGGGATTCCGGCGCGGGCGTTTCTATTTCGGCAAGCTCCAGCTCGAGCTCCTCCGGCTCCGCAGCTTTCGGTGCGGGGGGTTCTTTGGATGCTGCAGCACCTGTATCAGCCAGCAGTGCTTCGACCTCATCCACCTTAAAGAGCAGATGCGGCCCATCGCGAAACTCACGAAGTTTGCCCTGTTTGGCAAGTTGTTTTATTTCTTCCTCTGTTTTTTTAAGTTTTTCAGCAGTTTCCAGTAACGAATAGAACATACCAGCCATTTTAGTTATCTCCTACAAGCAACCACGTCTTTCGCGGATAGTTTGCTACGCTTTTAATTTTTCACTATTAGATTATTCTATTATACAAGCTGCAAATATGCAACTCTTTTTTTACAAAAATACCATAAGTCGATTACGGAAAAGGGATTCCGAAAGTTGCTTATAGCGAAGGGCGATTTTATTGCAATATTGAGGGAATATGTGTAAAATGACGGTTTGAAGAGCTGTTATTTAATCGGGGTGTAGCTCAGCTTGGCAAGAGCGCCTGCTTTGGGAGCAGGAGGCCGCTGGTTCAAGTCCAGTCACCCCGATTGTTTATAAGCCCTTGTAACTTAATCAGTTGCAAGGGTTTTTCTTTTTTTAGGCGTTGAACTTTTTTGACAAAAATGGCCTTGAGCGTAAAAATAGCGTAAACCTTCAGTCAGTTCTGAGTGTGTAGCCAGTGTGTAGTTAGTATGTAGTGAGTAATGGGCGGTGAGTGATGGTGAGCAATACCGCTAATCCGTTAAATAAAATTAGCTTGCCTTGAACTGTTATTGATTTTGCTTTTTATCAAAATCCGTACACTGGTCTCAACTGGTCTTCGGTGGGTAATTGGTTATAGTACTCACCTCTGGGGCCGACGTAGCCAATACCTTGCTTCATCAAGTTCACCTGGCTGATAGAACCATTGCTGTTGGTAACTTTGACTGTAACAGTGTTAATTTCCTGACGGATGCTGTCTCTCTCGGTTCGTGCCTCATCCTCGCATCCTTCGATAGACACTAAGCCCAAGCTCAATGCAACTGCCATTAGAATTCTCATTAAAATCTTTGTCATTTTAAACTGTTCTCCAATTTGAAGTTTTTCTGGCCTTAGAATGCATATTATAATTTGCCAATTATTTTATTAGTCTATGTTTAAACTCAAATCACTATTTTTCCGCAACAACGAGCATTTCAAAATCCTCAGTAGTCAGCGTATCGTTTCTTGAGTATGCCCCAAGCTTTGCGCCAAAAATGTCTATTCTTTTATATCCCAGCGTCTTTAAAAGCCACTTTATTTCACTAGGCACATAATAGCGCTCATTGCTTCTGAGTTCTCTTTTATTCCCGGAGTCATCTTCAATAACTGTTGTATTATGGTCTCGGAAAGTCATCAGATCAAAGGAGCACTCCTTACACTGGGATTGGCCTTCTTTCTGCGACGACTTATAGAATTCACTGACCGAATGAAACAGCGGAAACAATCCGTTTAATGTGGTGAAAATGAGCTTGCCTTTATCTTTAAGCGCTTTTGTGGCGTTCTTGAGTATCTCAAAATTCATCTCATCTGTTTCCATAAGAGAGAATCCGCCTTCACACAACATAATCGCCAGATCAAATTCGCCGGCAAAGGGAAGATTTCTGGCATCGTGCATTCTAAATTCGATTTTTAGGTTCAGTGTTTTCGCTTTTTCTTTTGCCCTGTGGAGTTGCGATGCCGATAAATCGATCCCCGTAATACTGTAACCTCTTTTTGATAATTCAATGGAATGCCTGCCGGTACCACAGCCGATATCTAACATTTTTAAGGACTTATCATGTGCTATTTCTTGTTCAATGAAGTCGCATTCACCAAGCGTCCCTTGAACATAAGTTTCTTTATCATATTTCTGTGCGTAGTTCTCAAATAGTAATTCGTACCATTGTTTCATGATTATTTTTCTCCGTCATTTCAACCGGCTGTGTATTATTAATATTGCTTAATCTGACATTTCCCATATTAAACGCTTGGCTAAACGTGGTGGGCATCCCAAAACCGAAAGTTTAGTGACAAAAACAACCAAAATCAAGTAGAATTTCAATTAACAGTTGGAATAGGAAAGGAACATCGTATCCCCCTGGTGAGGATAAGGTGTATGACGGATAGACGCTGGAAAGAGGTAAAGAAGGTATGGCGGGGGCTGGGGGGAAAGCCCCCGCCGAAAAAACGAAAAAATACTTGAAAAAACAAGGCCCCCAAAGAACCATTATGGTTTTTTTGAGGGCCAAAGGAATGTACCCACTAAACTACTTTGAACAGATTATAAGGATGAAAGACAGAGGCGGCAAGTTCGATTTGAGACTTCGGATGGTGCATCACGCAATCCAGTACGGCGTAAAGCCCACAGCCAGACGCTTTGCCACCACGCCCAGGACGGTGCGGAAGTGGTTGAGGCGTTACAAGCAAGAGCGTTTGGCTGGCCTCAACGAACTGCCAAGAATCCCTCATAATTGTCCACACAGGACAAGTCCCATTCTTGCCAGAAGGATAATCGAACTGCGTAAGCGTTTCCCTTTTATGGGGGCCGCACAGCTCAAAAGTGAGCATCAATTGCCTGTCAGCCACACTGCGATAAACAGGATTCTTCGCGACCATGGCCTTATAGTCAAAAGGCGTCCGAAGCACAAGCGCAAGAAGGACCTTAGCGAGATTAAGAAACGCTGGAAGCTGTTTGGGCAAATAACGGTGGATACGAAGGATTTGAAGGATATACCGCATTACTGGCCGCAGATGCAGATACTCAAGCTGCCCAAGTATCAGTTCACCGCAAGAGAAGTAAGAAGCGGCCTTATGTTCCTCGGTTTTGCCAACGAGAAGTCCGCCGCCAACGCCTGCCTGTTTGCTCAGATACTATGCGGTCATTTGAAAAACTGCGGATTGGATATGAAGAAAGTAAAGTTCCAGACCGACAACGGTTCTGAGTTTATTGGCTGCTTTAGACAGGACAGGACACGTGATGGCTTTGAGAAAGTAGTTGAGAGCTTCGGCAGCAGCCACAAGAGGATTCCGGTAAGGGCCTGGAGTTACAACAGCGACGTGGAGACGGTCCACAGAACTATCGAGGATGAGTTCTATGACCTGGAGAACTTTGAGAGCGTAAAGGATTTTCATCAGAGAGTAGCCAGCTATCAGGCCTGGTATAATCTGGTCAGGCTTAACAGCAACAAGGACTATAAGAGTCCCTGGCAGATAATCAGAGAAAATAATCCGAAAATGAACATTGAACTTGTCAGACTGCCTCCGCTGATGTTAGATTGGCTTGGCCCGGATTACATTACCAAAGAAGAACTTGTCCAAAGGGGGTACGATCTACCTTGCTATCCCTAATTTCAATTAACAGTTTTGTAGAACAATGCCAGTAAGTCTTACAATGCAAGTAAGTCTTACCCTGCTTTTATTGTATTTTAGGGGGGTGAGGGGGTTTTAGGATAGATTTTTCAGAGTTGGAAATGGACAACATGGTGTCTAAAATATTGTCCGATTGGACTTGGGATAAGTCAAGTTCCAGTTGTTTCTTCCGGCTCGTTTGTGTTTGCGGAAGCTTAGACACCAACAAAATACACATAACGCCCTTATTCACAGGCAGTTATGTATCACATTAGTTTTTTGGGAGCAGGAGGCCGCTGGTTCCGCCGTAAGGCGTCCTGCGGGAAGTCCAGTCACCCCGATTTTCCCAAGCCCTTGCAATTGAAAGATTTGTGAAAAATCACTTCTGCGGCATCCATCTCAGCAAATGCTGTGCCATAAATAGACTCCTTTCTGACCTGCATTATGCCACAGCTTATCACCTTATCCACTGGTCTAAATCTCCGGGAGTATTATAAAGAGCGGCCCTTATACTTTATGGTTCCAAAATTATTTTTAATAGATTTTCCTGTGCTTTGAGCAGTCTGTCAAAAGCTCGCGGGCCATCAGATAACGGCAGGACATCGCTTATTAAGGGTTCGACTTTGATTTTCTCTGAAGCTACCAGGTTTATACAATCGCGAAACTCTCCCGAACTTGCGTATGAGCCTATGAAGGTAAGCTCTCTGGCGATGAATTGCTGCAAATCAAACTCGGCCTTGTTTTCTAAATTGCCGACCGCGACAACGCATCCGCCTATCCGCGTTACTGAAATAGCGTCTTGAAAGGTTTTAGCGTAGCCGACAGCTTCAAAGGTAACATTGGCGCCTTTATTTTCTGTCTGTTTGAAAATTGCCTCTTTTATATCCGACTTGAGAGGGTTGACAACGTAGTCTGCGCCCAATTCCAATGCGACATTGAGCCGAAATTCGTTAATATCACAGGCGATAACCTTTTTGACACTTTGTAATTTGCAGGCTTGCAAAATAAAAATGCCAATCGGCCCGGCCCCAATAACCACCACCGTATCATCGGCTGAAATAGAAGCTCTATTAGCGGCGTGCATACCTATCGACACCGGCTCTAAAAGAGCTGCGTGGATAAATGATATATTGTCCGGGATTTTTGCGACAATCCACCACGGCACCGCAACATATTCGGCAAACGCACCGTGTCTTTTGAAGGCCGGTGTGGAGACGCCGAGAACCTGACGATTTTCGCAGCGGTTAAAGTAACCCTTTAGGCAGGGGCCGCACTTATTGCAATACACGGTGGAATCGAAACAGACTCTGTCGCCCTTTTTGAAATCGGTAACATTTTTTCCGAAATCTTCGATAACGCCCGCTGCCTCGTGGCCCATAATTAGGGGTGGAATCCTTCTGCCGGTTGTGCCTGTAAATCCCTGAACGTCCGAGCCGCAAATTCCGCAGGCATTGACACGAATCAGGACATCATCGTTACCGAGAACAGGCTGTGGGAAATCGGAGTATTCCAAACAATATGGCTTTGTGAAAATTAAAGCTTTCAATCGAGACTCCTATTTAGTGGTAAACTAAAATCAAAATGCAAAAAGCAAAATTAAGGAAGTTGTTTTCCGCTGTTTTGCTTCGCAAAAACGAAACAGCGGGGGAATTCCACAATTTTTATTTTTAATTTTTGATATTTGAATTTCTTATCGTGCGATTTCCTTACGCAGCCATTCGACACTTTGCTCGACTTTGCCGGGTGCGGCCTCGCACTCGATGGACAGCACGCCATCCCATTTGGTTTTTTTGAGCAGCTCAATACAGCCTGCGATGTTTTCGGCGTTGGCGCCTTCGCCGATAGCGACAACGGACGTTGGAATACCTGTCAGTCCGCCGCGAATAGCATCGGCAAGCTCTTTACTTACGTCCTTGATATGGCAGTGTGAAACCTTGTTCCTGAAGCGCCGAAGAAATGCGACCGGGTCTTGGCCGGCGATGAACGTATTGCCGGTATCGAGGTTCATACGCAAATAGGGCGAGTCAAAGAAGCTCAGGATTTGCTCCATAGTGTCAGGGTTGGTCGTATATGGGCCGTGCGGCTCAACGTTAATGATAATGTCGTATCTTTCGGCCCACTCCAGCACCACGCGGTAATACTGCTTTATCAGAGCCATCACTTCCTTATCGGTGTATCCGGCTGGTTTGCGACCGCCATCTGTGGTATCTACGCAGGGACAATCAATGGCTTTGGCAAACTGGATGGCCCGGATTGTGTAGGGAATTCCGCGAAATTGGCCTTCGGGACAGGACATCGGATAGGCGGCATCAAGCTGCGAAACTTTCAGACCCATTGAGTCGAGATAACTTTTAAGCTTCAGTGGGTCAGAGTGAAGCGGGATGTGAGGATTGTAACCCAATGCTTGCACGAAATAATCGCCATCGACTGTGCCGAACTCAACATACTCAAGACCGTGGTCCTTGGCAAACTTGCAAGGGACTTCATAAGAGACGTCAAAGTGACGCCAGTTATCTACGTGCATACCTAACTTTATCATAGTTTTACTCCTTTTGTGCAGCTTATAAGAGAAATACGTTTGTTAAATGCGACTGAGAAACTTCATTCTCGCTAACAGGGTAACGCAGCTTTCGACAGTCGTCAACAATCTTTCCATATCCGGAGGCATCGCCAAGTTTTGTTGACAGGGTGTTAAGGAAGTTATTATACTGCAAGCACTTATCCGCTAGAAATGTAGCGGATTGCGCTCGTAGCTCAGCAGGATAGAGCACCTGTTTCCTAAACCGCAGCGCAAATCTTATGAGCAACTTGGTCTTCCAATGGATGAAACCGTACAATAGAAAATGCCCTAATAGAAGCAAAAGTACAGGAAACACTAAACTATGGACCGAAGAGATTTCATGAAGACGTCGGTAGTTGCTGGGGCGTATGCTGTCCTTGGGACCCCCTGGAGCATCGCCGCCGAGAACCAGAAACCGTGGTTTGACCGCCCGATGCGCTGGGCACAATTGGTTCTTGTGGAAAACGACCCTGGCCAATTCGACCCGGAGTTCTGGCTGGATTACTTCAAACGTATCCGCGCTGATGGCGCTTGTTTAAGCGCAGGAGGCGTTGTCGCATACTACCCCACACAGATCCCCCTGCACCATCGAAGTGCATGGCTTAAGGATTCTGACCCGTTCGGCTATCTGGTGCGGGGATGTCGCAAAATGGGAATGGTCGTGATCGCCCGAACAGATCCGCACGCGGCTTGGAACGATGTTTATCAGGCCTATCCGGATTGGATCGCCGTGGATTCTAATGGACAAAAACGGCAACACTGGTCAAATCCTGAATTGTGGGTCACCTGCGCACTGGGCCCATACAACTTCGAGTTCATGACGCAGGTTCATAAGGAGATTATGCAGTTTTATAAGGTGGATGGGATTTTTTCCAATCGCTGGGCAGGCCACGGAATCTGCTACTGCGAGCATTGCACCGGGAATTTCAAATCATTTTGCGGGATGGACCTGCCCCGAACGAGTGACCGTCATGACCCAGGTTATCGCAAATACGTGGAGTGGCAAATAGAGCGATTGAAAGAGTTATGGCTCTTGTGGGATAGGTCTGTCCGTGAGGTCAATCCTGCCTCCCGCTACATCCCCAATGGCTTCCCAGACAAAATCGTTATGGGTGCGTTGTCCGATATATTCTTTACCGACCATCAGGCCAGAAGCGGTATGATTCCGCCCTGGTCGAATGGCAAGCGGGTGAAAGAACTCCGCGCAACGATGGGAATGAAACCTATCGGAGGTATATTCAGTATCGGATTAGAAGAACCTTACCGGTGGAAGGACTCCGTGCAGAGCGAAGCAGAAATCAGAATCTGGGTGGCAGAAGGAATTGCAAATAACCTTCGACCATGGTTTGTCAAATTTTCAGGGACGCTCTATGACCGGCGCTGGCTCAAGGTGGTTGAAAAAATCTATCAGTGGCATTATCGAGCCGAGCCATATCTGCGGAATGTTGCGCCGCTCGCCCGTGCAGGGATGGTCTATTCGGAACAGACAGACCGTTGCTACGGAGGTGAAAAATGGCAGGAACGAAGTGACGGTCATGGGCTGGGAATGTATCATGCCCTCATAGAAGCGCGGATACCGTTTGAGATGGTGAACGACCGATTGCTTGATACCGAGCATCTGAAGCCATTCAAATTGTTGATTCTGCCCAATATCGCCGCCCTTTCAGAAACGCAGTGCGAACAGATAAGGCAATACGTCCAGCGTGGAGGGAGTCTGGTAGCTACTTTTGAAACGTCTTTATATGATGAGGTGGGAAAACAGCGACCAGATTTTGGTCTTGCTGATTTATTCGGAGTCTCTTATAACGACCGGGTCGAGGGACCGATGAAGAATTCATATTTGCGGCTGAAAGGCGATTCGAAAACAGGCCGGTTTCATCCCGTCCTGAATGGGCTGGAAGACGCATACCGCATAATCAACGGAATCTGGCGACTGGATGTGAAACCTAACTTAGATTTCCCTTCTCCGGTGACATTGATTCCCACTTATCCTGACCTGCCTATGGAACACGTTTATCCCCGCAAGCCGGACACCGATGTCCGGGAACTATATTTGCGAGAAATAGGAGAAAGCCGGATTGCTTATATTTCCTGGGATATAGACCGGACATTCTGGGAGATAATGAATGTGGACCACGGAAAACTTCTGCGGAACATAATTGATTGGACGGCAAATGAAGAAATGCCTGTTCGAGTGACTGGTCCGGGAGTTCTCGATGTTACTATTTGGCGGCAAAAACAATCAATGACTGTTCATCTAGTCAATCTCACAAACCCGATGATGATGAAGGGCCCGTTTAGAGAACTTATTCCTGTCGGCGAACAAAAAGTCCAGGTTCGAATTCCTCGAAATACAAAAATAGAAAAGGTCCGCTTGCTTGTCAGTGGTAAAATCCCGAATTACAAAAACAAGGATGGAGTTGTTTCGCTAACCGTACCATCGATTTTGGACCACGAAGTGGTGGCATTACAGCTGTTTTCCGTCAGCAGAAGTGGCACAGGATAAGGCTTTCACCTGAAGGGCACGAACATTGTAATCATTGACGGCTGGCCTCATAGCAGAACAACAAGCAAAAAAATTCAGCAGCCGTTCCTCACGTCGCTTTCCCTGTTGAACTCCCAGACTTTGCACAGAGAAATTGGTAATGCCAAAAAGACTGTATTCAAAGTCAGGTTGAGAGAATTACGTGGTTCGACTATTTGTTGGAAGTTTATTTCGCTTTGTGTTCCGTTAGGAGATGGAGGAAAGCTATAAAACTTAACTCTCGAGCCGGCACAGCTCCCATGTGCTCAAAATAGATTGAATTGACGGCAGGTTCAGGAAGTGGTTATACTACAGACACTTAAAACAAATGCGCTCGTAGCTCAGTAGGATAGAGCACCGGTTTCCTAAACCGGGGGTCGCAGGTTCGAATCCTGCCGGGCGCAGTTTCATAAGTTGCTTTCTTTCGAGATGTTACGATTTACATTCGCGTTTTTGAAGGTGTGAGTTTGAGCCGTTTTTGCCCCCGTTCAGGAGGACTTGCTTTTCGCATTGGAGCATCCCGATGCCGAGGTCCGCGGATATATCGAAAAAGGCCTTGAGCGTGTCGAATGGCTTCATCTCGACAGGCCCGCAAGACAGGCTCCACAGATTCTATACTGACCTTGAGGTGAAAGCCCATCCCCCTGGAAGCGCTCTTGAACGCAAAAAGCTAATGATTGCCCTTTTGGAAAAACAGACCCAGAAGATCACCCGGCAGGATACCGATGGACAGGCCGTTGAGATTTATGCCAAGCTACTTATACTTGGGCCTCACAACGAAGTCGATAGGGCACGTCTTGAGGCCCGCCTTCGCGTAGCCCGCTACGGCGGGCGAAGCAAGGAGGTCAAGGAACGTATTCAGCACACTGCATAAGAATAGTAATCCCGCACCAATTGAACTATCTGGCTCGATTTTTCTATTGGCGTTACGTTTATCCATTATCTGTCGGTCAATCCCTCGACTCCGCTCGGGCTTGCAGTGAGCTTGTCGAATCTGATGGTGAGCCTGTCGAACCATTGGTGCGGAACTGCGACCTCTCCGTAAGGAGTACATTTGATTCATTTCTGTTGACGACATACACTTGATACAGGGTTCTTGGAAAGAATAGGCCGGCTGGTTTCCCTACCAAGCTGACTGTCAAACAGGCGACCGGTCCGTGGGCAATTTTATATCCTCAATGCCTGATGACACTCAATCAAGTGAAGCCGCTTTGTATCCTGTCAATTACCCTACAAGTGAACGGTTGCCAACTTATCTTTTTCCAAGTAGTATTGCTTCCGTAATTGTGCAATGTCTGCTTATTGTATCCTGTTTGCCGGTGGTTGAGTGCATTTAGCTAAAAAAGGTATTTTGGTTTTTCTTTTGGGTTTCTTTGTTTGTTCAGCCGCTCAAGGTGGGGCAATCACGGGTTCTGTAGCCAAACGTGAGACGGCGGCTTCACTGAGCGGTGTAGTGGTGAAGGCTTGCCCTGAAGGTCGAGCCTTTTGCACGTCTGTTATCTCTGAGCAAGATGGCAGGTTCAGGATAGACGACCTCTCCGGGGGGCTATATTCAGTGTTTGTAGGGGCGAGCAGAAGCTCCCGCCCGCAAGTTGTGTCTGTTACAGTAGCGCCGGTGGGACAGGCACAGGTCGATTTCCGCCTCGGGCCATCGGTTGAGGTGGAAGGGGATTCCTGGGTGCAGCCATATCCGGTGTTTTACCAGAGTTTCCGGGCAACCGGCCTCGGAATAACGAACCTCGTGTTGAAGGGTTATGGTCCGGAGCGAGCGGTGCACGTGCAGGTGTTGGAAGGAGAAGGAATCACTGGAAAGCCAATAGGCCCGAGCAGGAGGACGATTCCCTTTGGCGGAGAAGACGATGCTGCGGTATTCTGGAGCGGCGGGGAGATTCCAACAACTCCCGGAAAAGCATACACACTCAAGCTCAGCGCAGATAAAGCAATGACCTGGATACCAGCGATGGCTGGTCGTGGTAACGTATATCCTCTCGGACAGGCATATTTCGGCAGTGAGGCCAGACCTCTTTCCGACCTTGGTTTTATGCTCGGCGAAGAAAATGATAACCTTAGTGTAAGCTATGCTGTAGCCGCAGGTAGGCGTGCCATTTTTGTGCGAGCAGTTGGGCAGACCTTTACTGCTCGCAGCAATGATATTATCTTTGCTTCGGCCTGTTTAGAGCGTGCGACACCACAGGCATCTTATGTGCGCTTCAGTATTCATAAGGATGGGCCGAAGGGTAAGCAAATTGGCCCAAGCAAAGGGACATCTATCGAACATGAAGCGTCAGCAGCCTGGTAGCCTGGCGAGGTTGTCGTGACACCGGGCAGAAAGTACTACTTGCATATAGAGAGTTTTGATGGAAGTCGATTTTACTCTTTTGAAGAAAGCGACCCTTATGCTCGGGGCACAGTTTTTAACGATGGGGTAAAGGACAACCGCTATGATTTGGCTGGCTGGGTATGTGGCTCTTTAAGTGAGCAGGCCCAGGCCGAGCTGTTAAGTCACTTTAATTCTGTCAAGACCATCAATCTCGTCAACGCCTCCTTCGAGAAAGATACTTATGGATGGTCAAGAACCAACGAGATAGGTTCTGCTGTGGGCTGTGAAGAGGGAATCATTCCAGCCTGGGGAAAGGTAATGTTCGGCTGGACCAGCAGAAACAGAGGTGAGAATTCTCGAACAATCATTTTTCAGAATGTAAAGGTTACACCGGCAAAACGCTGCTGTTTCTCCGGCTCGGTTTATACAGACCATCGGGGCGGAAGGTCGAGTGACCAGAGGATAAGACTCGTGGTTGATACCATGGGACGGGGGCAATTCGGTAATACGACAATGGAAAGCTCCCAGTGGTATGCGACCGAAGGTAAATGGTGCAGAGGAAGTGTGGAGTTCTCAGCAAAGTCGAGTGTCATTACCGTAGGATTTGAATTCGAGCAACGGTGGGGTCTGGATGTGTGCAACCTGTATGTGGATGGGGCTCATCTGGACCAGTTGATGGAGGATTAACAGTTGATGAGTACCGTGCTGCTGACACTGTGGATTGTTACTATAAGCTGCTCTACGAATGAAAAAGGCAAGCTGGCGGGCAATACCGGCGGCAATGAGCGGGAGGCAGTGGTGTACTCACGAGAAAACGGTCTGGAGGCGTGGGCTGTTACCGGCGTGGATGGCGGCTTCGAGTTCTCGCTTGCGCCGGGTGAATATATGGTGAGCTGTGGTGGACGTCTGGCACCGTGTGTTCTGGTTCGCGCAGGTCAGACAACATACATAAATCATTCTGATGACCCTTCGATTGAGATGGACAGCGAAATGTGGACACCTGCGCATTTGCGTTTCGGCCAGTCTTACACAGCTACGGGGACTGCTTTTGAAGGTGTTAGCTTCTGGATGCCACAGGGTTCCACCAGACTGCAACTTTCCTTGCGAGAGGTAGGGCCCGATGGCAGGCTGCTGGGTGAGTTCACCACCCAGGACAAACAGGCGTGGTTTGCCTCAGTGCGAATAAATGGTAATGGTGTCCCAACAATTCCCGGGCAAACTTACTACCTTGAGATAGCCGGTGTGGAACAACAGTCCTGGTGCATTGGTATGCCGAAGGGGCCGGATGTATATTCGGGCGGCCTGGCCTATTATGACGGCGTGCCACACCCAGAAAGCGACCTGGGTATCAGCATCTTGGAAACTAAAGCTGGCTTTGTCCAGATTGCAGCAGCTAAGGTTGACCAGCACTTTATAAAAGAAGGACCTGGTTCGGGCCTATGTAAACTCGCAGGCCAAAGCTTCATCGCAAAAAACGGTGGAAATATCCTTGTCCTTTATGCAAATTGCGGATTCGGTGGTGGAATAGCCGACTTCATCTACACTATTTACCAAGGCAAAGCCGGTGGAAAAGTGCTGGCAAAAAAGACCGCACGTATGGTCAGTGACTGGGGCTCGTCTGTTTATTTATTCCCCGATGAAGTTATTTTAGAACGAGGGGCCAAGTATTATTTCGAGTATCAACGGCAGGACGGCAAGCCTTTTTATTCCTACTTATCTGCGGATGTCTATCCAGATGGCAGGGCATATCGTGATGGCAAAGAGATTGGGGATTTCGACCAATTATTTGAAATCATAGGCGAAGTCGAGCCAGGCGGGATTACGTTTCCTTACAACGTAAAGGCAACAAACGTCACAGAAACCAGCGCAGCAATCAATTGGGAAACCGGAACGGCTGCGGATGGAATTGTGTTTTATGGCAGCGATGTTCTGCTCGCAAAAAGCGCCTGGGCAAATAGGGAGCCTGCGAAAGAGCACTCGCTAACGCTAAGCGGGCTTAGCCCGGCTACTGTGTGCTACTACCGTGTGACATCTTTCACACAAAAGCAGGGAACAAGACGGGCCTATGGGCCTGTGGAAAACTTTATGACAAAGCCAAAAAGCAAAGATGAACCGCTTTTTATATTGCCGGAGCCGGTGATGCCGCTTCGCACGCCTGACCAAAATGGTATTCCACTTGTAAATGGGAGCTTTGAGGATGGCCTGAAGGGCTGGAGCCGATGCTCGTCTGCCAAACCTAAAAAGTATGAGCAAGCAACGGGAGAGTGTCCCATTGGAAATGGCCCTTTTGGAGAAACAGTCTCCAACCGTGATGGATATAAGCCGCATTCGGGCCGGCGGATGTATGGCTTAAGTCACGTCGCAGAAGAAGACCCAAATCCTTTAATTCCTCGAGAGGACTGGAAGCAAGAGGTCATCCACCAGCGCATCGCAACCAGGCCGGGGCACACTTATGTGTTAAAGGCTTGGATTATTACCGGCGACCGGGGCAGTGGATGGGGCCGTGATAGTCGAATCCGGCTGGTGGTTGATACTGAGGACAGGGGCTTGCTGAACTCGATTGACACCGTCGCGCAGGCAAAGGCTACACAATGGTTCGCAACAGAAAACCTTTGGCGAGAAATTAGCCTGCGATTCACAGCGGAAAGCAATAACGTTGATATCGGAACGCATTTCCTGCAATGGTGGGCGCTCGATGCAAATTACCTTTACGCCGATGATGTATCCATTTCGGAAACAAAGTGAGAAAATTTTTTGCCGGAAGTGACTTCCTCCTCCCAAAGTTGTGCCAGTGTGAATTAACGAGCACCCTTGAAAATGATGTTCGTTTGTTTGAGGGGGTGCTCCAATTAAAGGAGGGAATCACATTACAGAACAAACCATCATGCTCCCTCGACAGGCTAAGTGGTTGTTATTTACTTCACAGAACTTTTTGCCCCCCGTATTTGTTGGAACTTGCTTGGGCATATCCATGATTTGAACGAACACAGGTTTTACAACCAACGACATTGCAGCTTGGCTTGCCCGTATTTTATTTCTCGTAGTCAGTTGCTTTATTGCCTTAGTCAGAGCCGTTGCGTTTTCAATACTGCTGTCTTTTATTACTCCATCAGGCACAGGGACGGACAAATCTGAAAGGTCTCCAATGGGACCAAATTCGACATAGTGCTCCGTTACTTGTGAATCGAGGGGTTGTCATTGCGAGGAGTCCGCCAAACAACGGCGGACGAGAAGCAATCTCGGTTCTTTTGACAATTGAGATTGCCACGGCCTTATCAGGCCTCGCAATGACAACCATACAAAATCATGTGTTACAGACCACTGCGAAATATTGTACCTATTTGTAAAGAAAAAACAAATGGTATCAAAAAAACATCACCGGTAGCGGTTGTGATGGGATCGGACAGCGACATGGAATCAATGCAAAGCTGCATCGAACAGCTTCGGTTCTTTGGTATTGAGCCGATTGTTCGGACAATCTCAGCCCATCGCACCCCCAAAATCGCCGCCGAATTTGCTACAAATGCTGCCAAAAAGGGCATAAAAGTCATCATAGCCGCTGCTGGAATGGCTGCTCATTTAGCCGGAGCCCTGGCAGCGAGAACAACCCTGCCGGTCATCGGCGTGCCGTTGATTTCAAGGAGCGGCCTGGAAGGAATCGATGCCTTACTTAGCACAATCCAGATGCCGCCCGGCGTGCCGGTGGCAACGGTGGCTATCGGAAAAGCAGGCGTCAAAAACGCTGCCATTTTGGCCGTCCAAATCCTCGCCCTATCCAACAAAAACCTCCGCACCAAACTGGCCGTCTTCAAAAAATCCCAGCAGAAAAAATAATCGAAAAGATTCTGCGTTAGAATAAATAGCCTCCTCAAGAAACAGAAAACAATGGTGCGCTGCCTGCAATATCAAATGGTATGCCCAAAACCAAAATAAGTGGAATGCCAACTTGTTTAAGTATCGAAGGTTTCACGTTTGATACTCTTACCGTACTCTGTTACGTCTAAATAAACTAACAAGTCTTGTGGCGAGGATCACGAGCACTATAGTGGCTGGTTCGGGGATTGTAATTATAAGCTCGAAGCGGTCTAAAGTGCCGGTGTCGGCGTAATAGGCATCGTAAATCTGCAATCGCCAGGGGCCATAAGTATCCTGGCCATCAAGAACCGATAAGAGGGTGCCGGATACGGGCCTGAACCTTCCAGTAAAAGGCGGCTGGCCTTGCTCAATCGAAAGCTGGGCTTCATCATCAAAAATCGTCTGCGTATAATTTTCGCCATCAAAAAACTCATTAAGGTCATACATATTCAAGCACAGCCGAGTCCCCGTGGGGCTTTTCAGATAAAGCTGCAAATCAAATACGTGACTGTGGGTCACATTGATGGAGACCTCGAGGTCGCAAACGGTAAAATGGTCGGGTATGTCAATAATCGCATCGTCCATCCACCCCTTTGTATTCTGCGGGTCAGCGGGAATCCGTAGATTGAAGTCGCCGCCGTAAATATAGACCGGCTCGGCATAAGCAACAAAATTAAGGCACATTGTGAGTGCAAGAATTGCGACAATCCGTTGTCTTTTGCCAACGTCCATCCTGAACCACCCAAAAGCACCCTGCCGGCGGCGGGCCAAAAAATTGCGAACTGGTCGAACTTGCTTGTAGTATGGAAATTATACTCTTTATGGGACGCTGGTAAAAAGAAAAAAATAAATTTTTTTACCCTGTCAAGAGCACCCAAGATGAGAAATAGAGATGTTATTTTACCTCAACGACCGAGTTGAGTTCGCCAAACGGATTTAGCTCGGTTATTTCGTTGTATGGGTCTTGCTGCCACTGGCCGTCAACAACCAGCCGATACCGATACTTGCCGGGCGGCAGCTTCATTTTCGTCTGCCAGACGCCGCTGGTGCCGACTTTTTCCAGTGGAGTCGCGGTCGGCTGCCAATTGTTGAAGTCGCCGGCGATTTGCACAGCCTGGGCACGCGGATATAGTGTTACAAATACCACTGCATCACCCATCTGGTTGACACCATAATAATCTGAGAGCTTTTCGCTGATATCGACCGGCTGAGGCTTTTGGGCCTGTGTGGCTGCCGGCGGCTTTACAGCGGGAGCGGGCCTTGTCGCCTCCAGCAGCTCATTGGCGGTGGCGCTGATAGATTCGAGCTGGCCGGCCAATGAATTGACAAATTCGCGGCGCTGCTGCTTGACCTGTGAGGACAGGACCTCCTCAGCCAACGCACGGAAATCCTTGAAGCCCTTGCTTGTGGGGTCATATTCACTAATCGGCTGGCCAAAACTTGCTGCTTCTTTAAGCCTGGTATTGAAATTTACGATAGTTTTGAACATTTTATCGCTGAAGTGGCTGCGCAGCTCTGCCAGGATTTCCCTGGCCATCTTTGTTCTTATGTCATACATACTTGCCAGGACTTTGACCTCAACGTGCTGGCTGCACCGTTTGCAGAGGACATTGAGGGTCTCGAGCTGCTTACTGAGGCCGTGCAGGGCAAAGTAACCTGTCTCGACAGGGACAATCACGTCCGTAGCCGCCCTTAGGGCGTTAAAAGTCAAAAGACCTATGGTGGGAGGACAATCTATTATTGCACACTCGTACTGGTTCTTTACCTCTTCGAGGGCCTCTTTGAGGCAACATTCGCGCTCCTGGATGCCGGCCATTTGCTGCTCAAATGCAGATAGGTCTATGCTGGCCGGCGCCAGCTCCAACCTATCGCTAATCTGCCACAGTATCTCCGTAAGCCTTATTGGCTCGTTTCTGCTCCTGCTTATGAGCACATCGTATATGCTCTGCTCTATCTGCTCTTCAGGGACAGCAAGGCCGATTGCGCAATGGGCCTGCGGGTCCATATCGACTAATAAGACTCTCTGGCCTGATTGAGCGAGAGAGCTTGCCAGATTTATCGATATTGTTGTCTTGCCACAACCGCCTTTTTGATTAACGACCGCTATTGTTCTCATAGTTCGTGCTACCCTTAAAATGACGGTTTTAACTGCCCTTTTCGTGCGGGAAAAACTACTTTATCAATACGAGGACAGACACTAAAGCCCGCATAATTTATTCGGCAAAAAATGTCGAAAAACTTTATCCCTTTTATGGGACGAGCCTATAAAAAAAATAAAACAACAATCACAACAAGAGATATTCTCGGCCTCAAGCGGCCTTAAAAACTATCGGACCAAAGAGGCGGGAACACACTTTAAGCTGTCGGCTCACCGTTACTTATGAGCTTTTCCCCATCTTACAGATTTGTCTTTTTCGATTGGATTTTACCTAAGCATACTGATATACTGTCGAGTGTCGTAGTGACAAAAACAGATGAATGCGCTGCTTTAGATACCGTTCTTAACCTTATGGAAAAGTTTTTGGAGGAATAGCAATGGACAAAAAACAAATGGTTCGACAGACTCACCATCCCGAGCGGAGTCGAGGGATTGGCCGACGCAGCTTTTTGAAATACTCCGCCGCAGTTATGGCAGGAATGCACCTGGCAAGCAACTCCATATCAGCCGTGGAGAAGAAAAAGGACAGAAAGTGGTATAAGGCCCTCAAAATCGGAATGCTGCCCGGCAACATACCCGATGCCGAGAAGTTCAAGCTGGCCAAAAAATGCGGCTTTGACGGCATCGACGGCGAACCCATAAATGACCTTGACGCCGCCCGGGAGCAAGCAAAACTAGCACGGGAGGCTAGCGTACCTATACACGGCCTGGTTTTTGGAGGCTGGCACGCACCCTTCTCCGACCCCAACCCTGAAGTGATAAACAAGGGCCTTGAAGGGATGAAAAACGCACTTCGCTGCGCCAATGCAATGGGCGCCGGCACGGTGCTTCTGGTACCTGCAATTGTCAATGAGAACGTCCGCTACGCCGATGCCTACAAACGCTCGCAGGAGCACATCCGCAAATTGCTGCCGCTGGCGGAAGAAATGAAGGTGGTCATCGCCATCGAGAATGTCTGGAACAAGTTCCTGCTAAGCCCGCTTGAGTTCGCACGATACGTGGATGAGTTTGAAAGCCCCTGGGTGCGGGCTTATTTCGATGTCGGAAACGTGATTATTTATGGCTACTCGCAGGACTGGATCCGCACGCTCGGCAAACGCATAGTAAAAATTGACCTCAAAGACTTCAAACGTGACGGCTACAAGTGGACTAATCTTCTGGATGGTGACGTGAACTGGCCACAGGTGTGCCGGGCATTAGATGAAGTCGGCTTTGAGGGATATATGACCGCAGAATTAAGCGGCGGCGATGAGGCACATCTAACGGACATCGCCAAACGCATCGACCGCATCTTCGCGATGTAGTCCACAATTGGCAGAAAAAATTAGCCACAAAGACACAAAGGCACAAAAGCGTAAAAATAAAAGTTTAAGCTTTAGCGTCTTGGTGCCTTGTCCACCAGGGGATGCCTCACGGCAGTGGCGGGCCAGAGCCTGTGCCAAAAAACGGCATATCCAGCCCTCTGAAGAAATTACCAAACAAATCATCGATGTCGCCGTGCCGGCGACGGCTAAACAAACTAAACATTAGTTTACTTCGCTCCTTCGACTTCGCTCAGGACAGGTGCGCTCGTAATGACGGCGGGAACGTGCAGCCTGTCCGCCAAAACACGTTCTCTGGCGGCCTCGACAAAGGCCTCGAGGCGGGTGGTCAGGGTCGAGTCTTCCTGGCCATCAAAGCTCAGACTCAAAATCGGCATATCGCCGCAGTCGGCACTTATAGTTGGTGACAGGCCGCTGACGATTGTTGAAGGCATACAGGTAAATGGCATCGCATTCACAACTCCGCCGAATCCATCGTGATAATACTCAACGGCTTTGCCTACGGTCAGGATTGCCTCGCCTTCAAACGAATGGTGCAAATAAGGCTCTGCGGCCTCGATTGTCTGCTCTATATGCCCTTCGGCCAATCTGCCGAATCTTTTTTCAAGAGGCGCTGCAATTTTTCTTTCAATCTTATGCTGCAGGCGGTTAAAGATTATGTTTGTAAGCAAGTTACCCAACTGGCCTCTTCGCCGCGCCATTTTTCGCCTGATATAGTTTGTGTAATAAATCCACTCTGCCAGCGATGCCAAATCACAAATTGCACCGAGCTGCTCGAGTCGAGCGACAATGTTGTCGTTAGCAAACGGGTGACTTCGGACGTAGATTTCACCAACGATTCCTATCCTGGGCTTGCGAATCGTCCGGTCTATTTCCACCGTAGAAAATTCGCCGGCGAGACTCTCCATAAGCCGACACATCCCGGATAAGTTTGTGCGTCCTTCAACCGCCCTGACCCACTGGTTAAGTGCATAATCATAAACCCTCTGGGCCTTCTGGGGCTCTTTTGCAATAGGCCGCAGACGAAGAACAACTTTATGCAGCAAATCTATTCCAATGATGGCAATCCACATAGCTGTCATAAAGCTGGTCGAGCTGGTATGCTTTTCGCCGCCAGGCGGATTAAGGCTGTCCTGAAACTCTTGGTAGAAGCTGCTGTCCTGATTGGGAGCAATGACAGGGACATTCTCTATCCCGGCATACTCCAATACAAGCCGCTGCAGGCAGTTATACAATCCGAACCTGCAAGGGCCCGAAGCCGCCGGCATAAAGAAGGCCGCTTTTGCAGGATCAAAGTCCCGGGCCTTTATCAGTTTTATCATATCGCCTATTGTTACAGCACAGGGCAGGCACTCTTTGCCATTGGTGAACTGCCTTCCCCGTAAGAGGGCTGTTTCATCCGCCAGCGGGATAACCTCAGCGGGCTGCCCGTGTGCTCTAAAGCATGCAGCCATACCATAAGCAGCATCGCCCATATACGGGATATAGAGGGTCCTCTGCCTGTTGAGGAAACAGCGGGCAGGGGGTTTCTTTATTGCGGAGGCCTGTTCTGCC
Source organism: uncultured Pirellulales bacterium (assembly GCA_964462515.1). Lineage (GTDB taxonomy): Bacteria > Planctomycetota > Phycisphaerae > Sedimentisphaerales > Anaerobacaceae > CAYWXK01. The sequence goes on along the minus strand of CAYWXK010000007.1, from coordinate 73,943 downwards.
GAACCGCTCTGGTAGTTCTTCAGGCTCTCGTGGAATGCCTCCAGCCTGGTAAGGACGCCGGCATCGGCGGAATGCTCATCAATCTCCAGTTGCAGGCAGGGTTTTTGACCCATAATGTCCTTAAAGAAAGTCGAAATAAAAGAGTCGGGGCCGCAACTGAAATTTGAAAGATAAATCGCAAAGAGCCGCGGGTCTCTTCGTATTATTTCAGCAGCTCTTAAAATTCTCTGGCCATACGACCAATAGATATTTTCGTGCAGTGATTGGTCGGTCAGCTCGGCTGAATTAACATCAAGCATATCCATCGGGATAATCTGAACACCAAGCTCTGAAAGTTTTCTGGGCAGCTGCAGATTCATACCATCATCACAGCCGTTATATGGCCTTGAAACCAAAACGAAGACCTTCTGGTTGGGACCGATTCGACTGAGAATTTCTTTGCCCTTGTTCCGCAATGCCTGCTCGAAATCGGCTTGAGCAGCGAGGGCCTGCTTGAGCGCCTTGCGGGATTCTTTTGCAGACACGTTCAGCTCCCTGCCAAGAGCGATAAAACTTTTCTCCACCAGTTTATAGCCTTCACCAAGCCGGATAGGGGCGGTTACGATTTTTGCTTTGCCAAGCTTGCCTGCAAAAGCTGCCTTCGCCTGGTATGCAAAGGATTGAACGTAAGGACAAACCTGGTTGTGCTTATTGATGGGGAAGCTGGCCGGCGCTGAAACCATGCTGGGCAGAAATATATAGTCAACTTTCTTTTCGAGCAATTGTGTAACGTGGCCAAAAGCAACCTTCACCGGGAAACAGGGCTGGGAAGTAACAGACTCGACGCCGATTCTTATTATGCGCTTGTCCGTCTGACCGGATAGAACTACCTCGAATCCCAGCGATTTGAGAAACCGAGAGTACAGCGGCAGAAATTGCCAGGAAATCAGAGATAATGGAATGCCTACTCTGGCTTTAGACTTGCCCTCGTATGTCTTTGTCGAGGGTTGCTTTTGTGGAGCTGCTTTATCGGAAAAGCCGGAGTATTCAAACAAAATTTTCCTACGATACTCAAATGCGCCGAGCTCTTCGGTTTTGATTATTTTCTTTTTCAGGTTGTATCTATCGCAGCGCGAGCCATAGTATAGGGGGTCCGCCCCAGGTAATTGCACCTTCTTTACCTCACAATGGTTCGGGCAATGCTCGCAGGTGAAAGACTCGACGCTATATTTAAGTGAAACTAAATTCTCAAATCCTCTAAAGCTGCTTTTCGGGACACTTCCCTCCTTAGCGGCCCTCTTTTGCATATATTCTGCTGCGATGGCGGCGGCTCCCAAGGCCCCTGTTACCTCATGATGGTCAGGGACCATAACAGGCTTACCGACAACCTGCTCAAAAGCCGCCCAGACGGCCTTGTTATAAGCCGTGCCGCCCTGGAAGCAGATATTGTTTCCCACTTTGCGACGACCGACAACACGGTTAAGATAATTGGCGACAATCGAGTAGCTCAGTCCCGCCACAAGGTCAGGTGTCTGTGCACCCTGCTGCATATAACTGAGCAGGTCCGACTCCATAAATACCGTGCATCGTTCGCCAAGTTTTATGGGGGCCTGGCTCTTGTAAGCAAGCTCTGCAAACTCGTCTTTAATACTTATTCCCAGCCGCTGCGCCTGCTCCTCGAGGAATGAGCCGGTGCCGGCAGCACAGGCGTGGTTCATCTCAAAATCCACGACAACGCCATTTTCGAGCGATATGTATTTGCTGTCCTGGCCGCCAATTTCAAAAATGGTATCGACCTGCGGATTGATTATTGCTGCGCCGGCGGCCTGGGCGGTGATTTCGTTAATCACTATATCTGCCCCGATGAAGTCGCCTGTAAGATACCTGCCTGAGCCGGTGCTGGCTGCGCCCAAAATCCTTACCTTTCCGGCGACCTTTTTGCCGACAATATCAAGTCCCTGTCGGATGGCCTCTAAAGGTCTGCCTGCCGTCATCAGATACACCTTGGCGAGGATTCGTTTTTGCCGGTCCATAACCAAAACCTTTGTGCTCAAGGAACCGACGTCGAGACCGACATACGCATCTATCGGCTCGGTTGCACTCTCCAGTAAATGTTCATAAACAGGACTTTGCGCAGGAGGTAACAGAGGTATCGGCAGACGTTCACGGCGAGGTGCGTGCTGAAGAGCCAAACCCTGTTGCTGCAAATGGCTATTAAGTTTTTCAAGCTGAATTGTCCCTGTTTTTCGTGAGGTATCGCCTCGGCCGGCCCTCTGCTTGGCAACAAGGACCGCACCGATTGCGCCCGTAAAGTAATGCAGTTGCGGGACAATTAACTCGCCATCAGCCGTCTCAAAGACCTGTTCGATGGCCTTTACAACACCGATATTGGCTGCAACGCCGCCCGTAAAAATAATCGGCTTTACAAATTCTCGTCCGCAACCGAGGTTGCCCTTAAGATTTGTAGCCAATGCAAGGCACAAGCCGGCCAGTATATCATACATAGGTGTGGCCTGCTGCTGAAGGTGAATCATATCGCTCTTGGCAAAGACCGAGCATCGGCCTGCCATTCGCGGAACGCTTTTGCTCTCCAAGGCCAGGCGACCAAATTCATCCTCGATGGAGATGCCCAGCCGCTGCGCCTGCTGGTCGAGAAAAGAGCCTGTGCCTGCTGCACAGACCGTATTGAGTGTAAAATCGCGAATCCTTGGAGTGCCTTGCCGGGCAGATAGAAAAATCAGCTTGCTGTCCTGGCCGCCCATATCCATTATGGTCGCCTGCTTTAACTGTGGATACAAATGGTAGATGCCCGCAGCCTGCGCAGGGACCTCATTGACGAAAGGTATATCGACCAGCTTGGCAAAGAAGCGGCCTGCATTACCAGTCGCCGCTGCGAGAGCGACCTGCGAGATAGGTATGTGTTGAAAGGCCGCCTCAAATTGTGCACGCACGGTCTCCAAGGGTTTGCCGAGATGACGTTTGTAGTCACAGAAGAGAACTTTTCCTGCCTGGTCGAGGACAACCAGGTCGCTGCTGGTGGAGCCGATGTCAACGCCCACATAAACGCCGTCGCCGGCCCTGAGGAGCTCGGCCTTGTGTTGCCGTGCCCTTCCTTGTTCCGTTACATCCTGTCGCATCTTGTCGTCCATAAACTGCCTCCATCAAAATCCGTGTTGGGTAAGTATAATCCTGCTATTCACTTTTTAATACTCCGAAACGCGCAGCCTGTTCCTCTCTTTTATTATTGGCGATTCTGGTCCGAATCTTCTCCAGCATTCCTACCAGTTGGGTTTGTTCCTTTTCGCTCAGGTCGTTCATTATGTTTTTGACCTCCTCAAAGTAAAGCGGCTCGATTTGAGCCAGCAAATGTTTGCCCCTGCTTGTTAGCTTAATAATATTGCACCTCCGGTCGGCTGGTATCGCGGTTCGATTGACCAGCTTTGCTTTTTCCATCCGGTCTATAACTGAAGTGATATCTGCTCGATTTACAAGCATCATCCTGCTTAACTGGGCCTGGCTTAATCCGCCGTTCGGCTCACTCTGGTGCTGCAACAGCATCAGGACGTTAAAATGCACGTCTGTCAACCCAAACGGCCGCAGGAACTCCGCTGCCCTTTTCTTCAGCCGAGCCGACGTATAGTATGCGCTCAGCAATGCCTTATGTGGCAATAGCACTACAGCGTTTCGAAAACCAAGTTCTGTTTCTAACAACATTGGGCGCTCTTATTAAACTCTTAAAGATTATTAAGATGTATATTGTTAAGGGATAAACCACTTTGTCAAGAAAATTTTGCAAAATTGTCGGGATGGCTGCTCTCGGAACAGCTTGTGCTTTGCAGCATACAGATGTGAAGGATGGTATAGGCTGTTAGGAAAGCTGTTGGGAATCCTGTGCGAATTTGGCAGAAAATAACATTATTAGGCGATATCCCTCGACTCTTCATTTTCCTAACAATATACTCATCGTAAACTTCACAAGTTATCCACAATAACTCTACGCTTTTCTACAGCTATAACCTTCACTACGACAAAACTTTACTGTCAGGTTGACCTTAACCCCAACAACCTCACAGCTTATATGAATATTACTAATAACTATTTATTAAATAATAAATATAATTAATAACCTTCTGTCTCTGTGAGATACGGGGTGGAGAAATCGCTTGGTTGTGACTAATAAAATAAAAAGCGGGCGAAATTTTGATAAAAACGCGCTAAAATAGACAAGTTTTTAAGCAAAAAAGATTGCAAAATTCTCTGGACACAGGTAAACTACGATTGTTTGTTTTAAGGGTATGTTCAATTGTAGAGTAGTTGAGCCTTGTGCTACGCAGCGAAGCTGCTTCGCAGAGTAGCGGTTGTAAACAAAAAGAGGATGATATGAAAATCAATTTTAACAGAAACGCGTTTGTTGAAGCGTTAGGGTTAGTAACCGCGGTTGTGCCAAGCCGGACACCCAAGCCGATACTTCGCTGCGTTCGAGTTACTGCACAGAATAAGGAAGTGCGCCTCTATGGAACAGACTTAGAAGTTGGAATTAGCCAGTTGATTCCTGAAGTAGAGGTGCAGAAGGAAGGCGAAGTAGTTGTTCCGGCAGACCGGCTGGCGGCCGTTGTGCGAGAAAGTACAGATGAAGTGTTGGCAGTAGATGTTACCGAAGGCACCTGTCATGTTAAAGGAGCAGACAGCCGATTTACGATTTATGGTCAAGAGGCCTCCCAGTATCCAATAGTGCCCGGCTTTGAAGGCGCGGCTGACCTTGAGGTTGGCTTAGGAAATCTCAAAGTGGGAATAGAACAGTGCTTGTTTGCCACGGCCAGAGAAAGCAGTCGTTATGCGATTAACGGGGTGCTATGGGAGATTCGGGACAAGAAATTATTGTTGGTTGCGACTGACGGCAGGAGATTAGCGCGCAGCAGGGTCAATCTTACCTCCGCTCCTGCCAAGCACAAAGGCGGGCCAAACATCATAGTGCCGGCCAAAACAATGGCTTTATTAGAAAAAGTTGGGGCAAGCGACAAGGACAGCGTCGCAGTTAAGCTGCTTGAGAACCAGATACTGATTAGCTGTGGAAATGTAGTTATAAGCTCGAATCTTGTTGAAGGCAACTTCCCCAAGTATGAGGACATCATCCCCGCCGATTACCAGAACAAGATGACGCTTCCGACCGAGGTGGTGCTAAGCGCAGTTCGCCGGGCGGCGCTGCTGACCAGTGAAGAATCGAGGGGCATTAAGCTATCGATAGGAAAGGATAAAATTATGTTTTCCTGTAGAGCTCCTGAGACGGGAGATGCCCAGGTAGATATGGTGGTTGATTATAAGGGCGAGCCGATAGAAATAGGCTTTAATCCGCAATTTTTGGTTGATGCTCTGCGGGTTATCAAGACGCCGGAGTTTGATTTAGAGTTAGGTCAGCCTGACAGGCCCGGCGTGATTAAAAGCGGGGCGAATTTCCTCTATGTTCTGATGCCGATTAACTTAGGTTAAAGTCCGCGATATTATCCCGCCGTAAGTCCGGTGGGTCAACCTAAGCGTGTTAGTGGTGTCCATAAAGTGCAGAATCTGAAACGCTATTTACGGGATAATATCAGGCCTGGTGAGCAAGGGCGAAGTGAGGCGAATAGGCAGGCTCGTAAATATCCAGGAGCGGTAAGGTTAGGCGAGGTGTTACGAGAGTTTATGGACAACCAGGTTTTGAATCGGCAGGGTTATATCGAGGCAGCAGCACAGGTTTGCAGCCAGGTTCTGCCATCCGGGCTAGTCGAGCACTGTCAGATTGCCGGGCTTTTCGGCGGGCAGCTTAAGATAGCAGTAGATTCGGCGGCATATATGTATGAGCTACAGTTGTGTAGCTCACAGCTTCTGGGAGAGCTGCGTCGCTGGCACCCACGTATTCCAGTAGAGAAAATCAAAGTTAGTCTCGCCTGAACAGGCTTTTTAGGGGCGAGGGTGGAAAATTTGCGATAGTTTGTCGCGGGATAAGTCCGATATACATATAGTAGAATACTATGAAAGACCATAAATACGATGCCAGCAAGATAAAAATACTGGGGGGTATAGAAGCAGTGCGCAAACACCCGGAGATGTATATTGGGGACCGTGGAAGCGGCGGATTACATCATCTGGTGCACGAGGTATTGGATAACTCGGTAGATGAAGCGTTGGCTGGGTTCTGTAACGAGATAGCCGCGCGTATCCACGCCGATGGCAGCTGCGCAGTTGAGGACGATGGGCGGGGTATCCCGGTCGAAGAGCATAAGGAAGCGAAGGTAAGCGCTCTGGAGGTAGCGCTGACAAAGCTGCATGCCGGAGGGAAGTTCGACACTGACAGCTATAAGGTCGCTGGCGGACTGCATGGGGTAGGGGTCAGTGCGGTGAATGCTCTTAGTGAATGGCTCGAAGCAGATGTGTATCGTGACGGGAGGCACTATCATTTCGAATGCGCCAGGGGAGTAAGGCGTGCGCCTGTAAAGGAGATAGGGCCGACCACCAAGCAGGGCACAAAGATATCGTTTATGCCGGATAGTCAAATATTCGGCGACATCGAGTTCGACTATGATACTCTTCTACAGCGAGTGAGGGAGCTGGCATATTTGAATGCCGGCCTGCGGATTAGCTTGCGAGACGACAGGGTCAACAAGAGGGAGACGTTCAGGTTCGAAGAGGGAATCAGGGCCTTTGTCCGACATCTTAATGAGGGCAAAGAGACACTGCACTCGGATATTATTTATCTGGCCAAGGAGGATGCCGCAGCGAGAGTGAGCTGTGAAGTGGCGCTGCAGTATAATGACGGCTACACGGAGAACGTGCTGGCCTTCGCCAATAACATACGAAATATTGACGGCGGCACGCATCTGTCGGGGTTAAAAACAGCTTTAACCAGGACGATGAATTATTATGCCAGGACCAATGACCTGATAAAGAATGGGCAGGCGCCTGTCGGCGATGATTTAAGGGAGGGACTGACTGCAGTTGTGGCAGTGAAGGTTGCCGAGCCGCATTTTGAGGCGCAGACAAAGGTGCGGTTGACTAACCCGGAGGTCGGCAGCTTTGTCGAGACCGTGGTTAATGAACAGCTTGGGCATTATCTGGAGGAGCATCCGGCGGAGGCAAAGAGAATAATCCTGAAGGCAATTCAGGCGGCCGCTGCCAGGGAGGCTGCCAGAAAGGCGCGTGAGCTGACCAGGCGCAAAGGCGCTCTTTCTGCGGCGAACCTGCCGGGGAAATTGTGGGACTGTGCCTCGAAAGAGAAACATTCAACTGAAATCTTTATTGTAGAGGGCGACTCGGCCGGCGGGTCGGCTAAGGCCGGGCGCGATAGAAATATACAAGCTATCCTGCCACTCAAAGGCAAAATCCTAAACGTCGAAAAGGCCCGCCTGGAAAAAATGCTTGCTCACGAGGAAATTCAGACAATCATCAGCGCCCTGGGAACCGGAATCGGGACGGATGAATTCGATATAAGCAAGTGTAGGTATGGCAAGATTATCCTGATGACTGATGCCGATGTGGATGGGGCGCATATACGGACGCTGCTTTTAACATTTTTCTTTAGACAGATGCAGCAGCTATTTCTTGAGCGAATGATTTATATTGCACAGCCGCCCCTGTATGAGGTTACCTTCAAGGGGCAGAAAAAATCTGAATATATCCTTAGTGAATCTGAGATGCGCAGGCGGATGATTACTCGAGGGCTTGAAGGGACGCAGCTTGTTATAAGAGACGGCCAGAAGGACAAAAAAGCTAAAAAGCCCCAGATATTTTCAGAACAAGAGCTTTCCGAGTTAGTGAAAATGCTGGCCGAGGTCGAGCGTAATATTGCAGTTTTGACGAGGCGTGGGATTAATATCGCCGATTTTGTCGGTGCTTATTACAGTGCACGTAAAGGGGGCCTGCCGCGGTTTCGGATTTACATTGAAGACCGTGAGGAAGTCTATTACGAGCTTGATGATTACGAAAAGAGAGTTGACCAGCTCAAGGAGCGGATTAAAGGTAAGGGTATAGAAGAGGAATCCGTTGTTGCCGAAGAGCTTCACGAGGTTACGCGAATCAATCGCTTAAATGAAAAACTGAAGAAGGAGTTTGGTCTGGATTTGCAGGATTTCCTTTTGAAGCCCCAGAAGGCTGTTTCCGGAGAGGCCCTGCCCACAAAATTTCAGATAACAAATGGGCAGGAAAAAATTGAGATTGCCGCGCTGGGTGAGGTCTGCTCGGCCATCAGACAGATAGGCGGCAAGGGAGTTGAGATAAAGCGCTTCAAGGGCTTGGGTGAGATGAACGCCGAGCAGCTCTGGGATACGACAATGAATCCTGGGACCAGAACCCTGCTGAGCGTCAAGCTCGATGATGCCGGTGAGGCAGACAGGCTTTTTAGTATATTGATGGGCGAAGACGTGGAGGCGCGGCGGAACTTCATCCGTGACCACGCCCTGGAAGTCCAGAACCTTGATGTGTAGTTGTCCCGCGCCGATGGTTCGACACGAAGACCGCGAAATACCATGCGGGAGGCACAGCTCAGGCGCCGAAGGTTTCGCGCTGGGCATCGCCGAGGTAGAATCGGCCATCGTTACGCATAAAATTGATGATGGCATCGAGCTGCTGGTTGATGAAGCAAGAGTCGTTGGAAACTATTGCAGCGGCGATGACGGCGTTTGTTTTGCTGTCCTGATGCTCAACCTCGGCAATTGATATATTGAATCTGCTTTTCAGCCGCCCGGTAAGGCTTTTGATGATGCTGCGTTTTTCCTTCAGCGAACCAATCCCCTGAAAATATAGATGAGCAGTTAAAAGGCCGACAATCATTGTCGAAAATAAACACTCAAAACTGTAGGGTTATTCCCAGTCGGTTTCTTCAAACATAACCATCTGATGACGTTCGAGAGCGAACTTGCTGACGGCCACGTCTATGGGTATTTTGTATTTACCGGTCCAGCAGGCCGTGCAGTAATGGTCCTGTGGAAGTGTTCCGCAGGAAAGCAGCCCTTCCAGCGGCATATAACCGACCGTATCTACCTCAAGGAACTTTCGGATTTCTTCTAAGGTGCGGTTATTCGCAAGCAGCTCTTCTTTGGTCGGAAAATCAACACCGTAGAAACACGGAAACCTTAGCGGCGGACAGCTTATCCGCATATGGATTTCTTTGGCGCCGGCCTGGCGAATTGCTCTTATTTTGCCTCTTGTAGTTGTGCCGCGGACGATTGAATCATCGACCACCACAACTCGTTTTCCATCGACAACTTCTTTCACCACCGCCAGTTTGAGTTTAACCTCCAGTTCTCTTGTTTTTTGGTCCGGCGAGATAAATGTTCTGCCGACATAGTGACTCCTGACCATTCCCATATCGAACGGTATTCCGCTTTGCTCTGCGTATCCTATTGCTGCCGATGTCCCTGAGTCCGGGATTGGTATTACTACATCCGCCTCGACTGGATGTTCGATTGCCAGACGCCTGCCGAGTTTTTTTCTAAACTCGTGGACGTTTTCGCTAAAAATGGTGCTGTTTTGCTTGGCGAAATAGATGTGCTCGAAGGTGCAGTGGGCGCATGTAACGGTGCCGGGTGTAACAAAGAACCTGCTATGCAGGCCGTTTTGGTCCAGCCGGACAATTTCGCCGGGTTCGACTTCCCGGATGAATTTTGCCCCTATCGCATCGAAGGCGCAGGTTTCGCTGGCAACGACATAAGAGCCTTTCTCGGTTTGGCCGATGCACAAAGGTCTGATGCCGTAAGGGTCGCGGGCTGCTTCGATACGGTCGGAGAATAGAAATAGCAAACAATACGCACCCTGAAGGTGGTTTAACACGTGTCCGAGAGGGTCGGCTTTGCTGACGTGGGTGGGCTTGGCAAGCAGATGAGCAATTATCTCGGTATCGCTGGTGGACTTAAAGATGTTACCATAAGCTTCGTATTCATCGTGAAGAAGTCCGGCGTTTATCAGGTTGCCGTTGTGTGCTAAAGCCACCTGGCCCTGCGAATATTCGCTTAGAAGCGGCTGACAGTTAATAGACCTGCTGGCGCCTGTGGTCGAGTAGCGGACGTGGCCGATTGCGATTGGATTGGCCAGCTTCTCGAGGATGTCTCTGCCGCTGCGAAATACCCTGCGCACCGTGCCCATGCCCGTGTAACACTGGATGGATTCGCCGTCGCTGGAGGCGATTCCTGCCGATTCCTGGCCTCGGTGCTGAAGAGCGTGCAGACCGAAATATGTTTTCTGGATGGCCTCCGGGTCGCCAAAAATTCCGAAAAGACCACAACTTTCTTTCTTATCAATAGTTACTTCAGACATAATTCTCCACTAAAATTGCAGCTTTACGATTATCTTACCCCTCACACCACCGAATGGACAATCTAACTAATTCTACGCACAGTGTCAAACATTTGTTTCTTTGGGATACATAAATTCTGGGATTCTGCGGACCTTTCCTTCGCCATTGACGCAGGCGAGGATACTATTGCCCTCAGCTAAAAGAACTCCGTCGCCACTGTGAGTAAGTTTATAGGTATGCTCGACTTTGCCGGCAGTAACGGCGGTGCAGGTAGTTTCCAGTTCGAGCTTCTCGTCGTAGAGGGCTGGTCGGCGGTATTTTATATGCATCTCGGCAACTACAAAAAGTATGCCTGCCTCTTCGAGGTCTTTGTATGCTATTCCGTTGGCGCGTAAAAGCTCCGTCCGCCCCATCTCAAACCACACCGGATACACGCTGTGATGCACCACGCCGCCTTTGTCGGTCTCGGCGTATCGCGGCACAATCGTTATCGTATGGCTACTGACAGTTATTGACTGCGGAAAATCCATTTCACACCTTCAGCTAAAATAGCACAAAGGAGTGAATGAGTAAATGGGTAGATGAGTGAATCAGTATATGAGTATATCAGTAACAGATAAACGCATTTACGGATATACTCATTTACAAGTTTCTACCTAATGCTCTAAATATTGCAAGGATGTTTTCGACAGGTGTATTGCACTGGATATTGTGGACAGTGCCGAAGACAAAGCCGCCTTTCCGGCTGAATAGCTTTACGCGCTCGGCAACCTGCCGGCGGACCTGGTCGGGTGTGCCGAAGGGAAGAGTCTCTTGTGTATCGACGCCGCCCCAGAAGACAATTTTGCCGCCGAATTTATCCACCAGATGGTTTGGGTCCATACCTTTTGCGGAGGTTTGAATCGGGTTGAGGATATCGAAGCCGGCCTCGATGAAGCCTTCAATCAGCGGCTCGCAGGCGCCGCAGCAGTGCTTCATTGTCTTCCATTTTGTATTTGCGTGAATCCAGTCGTTGAGCCTTTTGCTGAACGGAAGATATAGCTCTCTATATGTATCCGGGCTGCAAAAGAGTGTATTTTGAGCTGCCAGATCTGCCCCATCCAGCATTACGACCTGGATTCTGTCGCCGGCGGCCTGATAAATTCGCTGCAGATTCTTTAAGGCGATTTCGGCCTGGCCCGCAAATACCTCCTTAATATACTCTCTACGAGAGACAGTGCTTATATACCACTCTTCGATGTCGCGGATACCTTTCGGGTCTTTTAGCCAGGGTGCCGGCACGTAGGCAATGTCACCGAAGGCGGTTCCGCGAAATGATGCTGCGATTGCCAGGTCGGTGTTTTCGTAAAGGTCTTTTGCGTGGTGCTCGTAGAATTTTAAGTCTTGCTCACTGACAAGAACAAATTCTTTGAGGTTGTCGGCGGGATTTAATTTTGCTTCATCAATTGGTTTCTGGCGGATAATAGAGTCGAAATAGAAGCCGCCTTTTGGCATACGTCCTGATGGCGGCAGCGACTTATCGCCTTGAGGGGACAGTAAGATGTCGCCGTTGGGCTGCGGGTCGGTATTGAATTTACCCGGCACCAGAACGTTTGTGCCGTCGAATGTTGTCCACGGTTTCCAGTCTGTATTTTCAAAACCAAAAAAGTTTTTATTGGTAGGAATTTTTGCAACATCGACGCCGAGCGCCTGCTGCAAATCGGCGGCGACTTCGCCGAGCATCTGATGAAGCTCAATAACCTTCACCGGCGCACCTGGAGAATCCAGGCCAAGTGCCTGGCGGAGCTTTGCAACAACGCTGACGTGAGCGCCGGTAGTGTGTGTTCCGCCGAAATCCACAGGGACACGGTCAACCGGCTGATAATTGAGGGCTCGCAGGATGCGCTCTCTGGCGGTCATAGGCCGGTTTGAGCCAATAGGTTTTGCGTTCTGCCGTTTATTTTGAAACGGAATATTCTTGCTGCCGGTAGTTATGTCCATAAAACCTCGAAATAGCCTTAAATCTTATAATTCGGTTCTTGAGCTTGAAATTGCCGATTATTTGAGTAATTTTACTGTTTTGTCTGTGTATTTGCAAAAAAGCTTATATGCGAGATGTAAAAAATGCCATGGGATTTGAAAAAGAATTGACAATCTCCTTTGTCCAATGAGATAATAACGGTTTTACTTTATGAAAGGATAGAAAATGAGAATTCATTGTAGTATTTCAAAAACCCTGGTCTGGGCTGTGATGTTTTGTACGGTATGCTTTTTATCCTGCAAGCGCCAGGCGCCTAAGCCGAGCGAGGTCGGCAAACCTCAACCGACCCCGGAGAAGAAGGTTAGTGTTGAACCTGTTAAGCCCGAAGTTAAAGCGGTTGAGCCGAATATTTTAGTGGCGGCAGACCCTAACAGCGTTGCGGTAGTTGTCAATGGAAATAAGATTACGGAGGGCGAGGTTGATAAACTAATTAACATGCAGCTCGCGGCGATGCGTGAGCAGGGACAACAGCGGTCGCCTGAATTTCTTGAGCAATACAAAAAGGTGCTCAGAGGACAGATTCTGGAATCGCTGATTGCGACGAAGCTGCTCGATGAAAAAGTGAAAGAAGCAAAGATTGTAATTACGGAAGAGGAAACGATGGCGCAGCTCAAACAGGTGGCAGCTATGCAGAAGCCGCCGATTTCACTGGAGGACTTTAAGAAGAAGATGGAGGAGTACGGTCAGAATTTTGAGGAGATAAAACAGCAGGTGCATAACGGGCTGGGGTATCAGAAACTTCTGGAAGCCGAGATGGCCGGCAAGGTAGCCGTCACGGATGAGGACGCTAAAAAGTATTATTCTGAAAACCCGAAGAGGTTCGAGACGCCCGAGCAAGTGCGGGCAAGTCATATCCTGATAAGGCCCGACCCGAATGTGAAAGACCCCAACGAGGCAAAAGACAAGGCCAAGGCGAGGACTCAGGAACTGCTAACAAAAATAAAGGCAGGGGCTGATTTCGCCCAGTTAGCGAAAACAAATTCGGCGTGTCCCTCGGCGGCGAACGGCGGCGATTTGAATTACTTCGGCAGGGGCCAGATGGAGCCGGCTTTTGAAAAGGTCGCCTTTGAAACGGATGTAAATAATGTCAGTGACGTTGTTGAGACCTCGTATGGATATCACGTAATAAAAGTTACCGACCGCAAGGCCGCCGGCACTACTTCCTTTGAGCAGGTCAAAGACAGGATAATAAGTCAGTTGACGCAGAGGAAGCGTAGTGAATATGTGTCACAGTATGTCCAGCAGCTTCGCGCCGGCGCGAAAGTCATTTATCCGCCTGGCAAAGAGCCGAAGGTCGAAAAGCTTCCGCCGCGGCCTGTTCCTGAGCCTAATAAGCCGCGATAGATTTAATCGGACGCAGTTAAACTAAAGACAGGGAATACGCTTTTGCGAATTCCCTGTTTTTTTAGCCTTTGTTGACGTTGTTTGTCTGATTATTTTAGCAAGATAGCCGGGTCGAGGTTTGCGGATTCCACGTCCTTGAAATATTTTACTGTGCCGACTTTCAACTCTACGGTCGCCTCTTCATCGCAGACGATGATGCCTTCTGGGTGCAGCTGGAGAGCGCTGACTGTCCATATATGATTTACGCCTTCTTCGACGGCGTGGCGGAGCGCGCGGGCCTTTTTATAGCCATTGACGATAATAAGCACTTCGCGGGCATCCATAACGGTTCCTACGCCGACCGTCAGGGCGGTTTTGGGAACCTTGTTGATATCATTATCGAAGAATCGCGAGTTTGCCAGGATGGTGTCGTAAGTTAGCGTCATAACGCGCGTCCTTGAGGCCAGTGACGAACCCGGCTCGTTAAAGGCTATATGTCCATCGGGGCCAATGCCGCCGATGAATAGCTCGACGCCGCCCGCCTTTTTTATTTTTTCCTCATAGCTTGCGCATTCAGCTTCGAGGTTTGGGGCATTGCCGTTGAGGATATTGACGTTCTCTTTCTGGATGTCTATATGGCCAAAGAAGTTGTTCCACATAAATGAGTGGTAGCTTTCAGGATGGTCCTGGGGAATGTTCACATACTCATCCATATTGAAGGTGGTAACAAATTTGAATGAAACCTTACCTTTTTTGTTGAGGTTTATCAGCTCCTTATACATCCCCAGCGGCGATGAGCCGGTGGGAAGGCCCAGAACAAACGGTTTGTCCTTGTTTGGTTTGAATTCATTTATTCTTTTTGCAACGTAATTGGCCGACCATTTAGACACTAACTCGTAGGTTGGCTGAATTATTACTCTCATAAGTTTCTCCTGAAAAATCTTGTGATTTATAGCTCACAACCTGTGGCTCTTTCTATATCGGTTTGTTAGCGTATTTTTTCCATTCGGCTGATAAGCTCAGCTCCGAGTGCCGTTTTTTTGATTATGTGCTGCTCGATTTCACGAACGAAGCCATCTTTTTCAAATACTCCTCTGACCGCTGCAAAATCGCTGAGTATTGTTTCTTTGTCACCATCGATGCCGAACCCGATTTGTGCTGTCGCGGCAAATTCTTTCTTTGCATCTGCGTGGAGCATATTGTCGAGTTCGACGACGACGGCCTTCCATTTTGTCGTCATCTCGATAACATCCAGAGGCGTTATTTTGTCGAGGGTTTTATCGAGGTGCTGCTGGAGGATACTCACTGCCCAGGCCCACTCATAGTCAGGGTAATTGTCGTGCATTGAGGCAAATGCTTGATTTATCTGTTCGAGTGAGCTGATGGAGCCAATTTCGATGTCACTTAACAATTTTTCTATTGCCTCTTGTGGGGCGAGCAGACCGGCCAGGTCCACCCATTTGCCGGGGACTATCCGGGTTTCTGGTTTCAAGGCCGCTCGAAGCTCGCTAGCGCTCTTGAAATTTTTGTTTTCCAGACGTTTAATCAGGCAGTTGCCCAGGAATTTATCAATGCCAATTTCGTAAAGTCTAATGCCCCTTTCCAAAGATTCCCTTTTGATTCTGACATTGTGGTAGGTGAAGTATTCGGTGTTTTCGCCGGAGGCTGCTTTGAGGTCTTCGAGCAGTTTTTTGCCGTTAATCATCTTCTGAATCGTGTAGGGGCTTAAAAGTTTGAAGTTTATGCAGTCCAGTTTTTTTGGGCCTTTTCGCCTGTCGCGTTTTGGCCATTTGCGGGCGTCTCGAACGGTGCCGACGCTGCGTAAATTCACGCCCGGCACGAGGATGCTTTCGTCCTCGTGCTCAATCAGATATGAAAAGGGCAAATCTGAGGTATCGGAGTTTCTGTAATGTCTGCCCATCACGACCGTGAATGGGCCGACCTTTGCCGGCCAGAGCATATAGGAATCGCTGGCGGTTTTGGAGCCGCGTTCTACTATGCCCTGATGGACCGGGCCGAGTTTATACATATGGTTGCTCTGGTTGGTGCCGCTGCCGGCGTTCAGGAATGAAAACAGACCCGCGATAAGAAGCGTCGATTTATGGTGCGTTACGGTGTAAGGGCCTGCAAATATCGCGCAGGCCTCTCCGTGGAAACCGCCGCAGTTGGCAAAGAAGACTGAGTTCTCGGCTGAATACTGTTTGGAAAGGACAGTGCCCTGGCCTACAAAGCATTTGCCTATTATTGTCCCATCGGTAATTTCCGAGCCGCTGCAGGCGATAAAGTCCTCTGCGAAGACGCCCGGCCCAATATAGACGGGGTCCTCCGGACAGCTATTGACCGAACCATTTTCCAGTCTGCTGACTCCCTCGATTACTGCGGCAGGACCAATCTTGACGTTTTTTATTATTCGGCAGTTGATAAGCTTTGCTCCTTTTGCCACCAGGCCCATAGAAGAGGTAACGGAGGCGGTGTAGTCGGCAATCATTTTTTGCAGGTTTTCGATGATTTTGGTGCGGTGGCGATAGAAGGCCAATATGTAAGCGGTCTGGGCGGATAGGTGGTCATAAATTGGAATTTCTCTGCCGCCGGCCTCATTGACGACACAGACAGGGGTGCCGTTGCCGAAAGAACTTTCTCCCTCAACAGCGAGCAGCTCCACATTTTCGATTAAAGCATCATCTTCGATAATGTAGTTAGCAACGTAACTTCTGATTTGGTCTATATATACGTTATTTCCGATTGTGCAGTTATGAATGGTTGCGTAGCTTATGCCGGCTGGTTTTTTGACGCCGCCGAAAAACGACACCTGCTTTTCGAACACGCCAAGCTTTACCTGGCCTGAAAAGTAGGTGGCTCGGACTCTTTGAGGGTTGAAGCCTTTGGCGACCTGGACATTTGACCAGTCGTCACAGGTGCAGCCCTGGCTGGTTAGCTTTGCGATTTCTTCGGAAGTTAATGGGCGATAATCCGTTGCCATTTTCGCACCTCGTTTTTAGCTAAATCGTTTGTAATTTCCCATTTATTTTCGGCACAAAGCCGCTGGGGTGTTGAGCATATAATTTGTCGAAGGGAATATAACAACCGGCGTCCCATAAATCAAGACAGGTTTGTAACAGCCTACCTGTGAGGTATTCTCACTTCGCGACATTTTCGTCTGGAGCATTTGTAGAGCGGTCGCCCCGCACCTATTTTGAGGTTCCAATGTCAATGCCGGTAGCGTGGTTTTGTTTGAAAGTTCGGTTTAATGTCGGATTTCAACGTGGCAAACTCAAAATAGGTGCGGGGTGCTTTTCGGACGGAGTTTGACGCTGCCGGAGGCGGTGAAAAGAAATTATAAAATTCCCGGCAAAATTTATAGTTCTCCAGTGGTTGTTGCCGATGTTTATTTAGTATAAAGAACGCGCTCAATACGAGTAATTTGTTGAGTATCTTTTATGCTGCTTGCAGGATCCAGAGTATGCAGAACCATATAAGGGTGACAAAAGTTTTGGCAGCGTTGTTAGTTTCGATGACAACAGGCGCGATAGTTTTGATGGCACTGGGGAACAATCCGCCATCTGCTGGTCCATTCTGTCTTTCAAGTTATTATCGGCTTGACCCTGTAGAAAAGGCAATTCGCTCGCAGGCCACCCAGAATCCCGACCGATGGAGCTCTATCGAGATTTACTATAGCGGCACCAAAGCCGGCAGCATAGAGCAGTTGGTTTCACTTGGCGGGCTGGCAAGTCCCGATGATATTAACTGTCATTTTGTTGTTTGCAACGGGCTTGGCGGCGGCGACGGCCTTATCCAGCCAACCGCAAAGTGGCAAAAGCAATGGTCAATCGTGCCGGGGCGGAACTGGTATGGAAACGGCCAGACTGTTCGAGTTTGCATCATAGCAGACGGCAAAACAGCCCCTCCAACAGACTACCAGGTCAAAAGGATAGAAGCGCTGATTGACGGGCTGTGCAGAAAATTTCACATCAGATCCGAATCTGTCTATTGTCCCAACGATTGGAGGTAGGAAATCCTTGTCGGCAAGTCCACAGGATGCCTAACGGCAATGCCTTACGGCAAACTCAAGTTTACAGAGATTCCCTGTTCGGAAAAAGTGGATGCCTGTCTGCCGGAGGAGTTTTACGCATTTATGTATTATAGATTCATAAGCAGGCCGCGGGCGCAAGGTAGTCTTTGATTTGCTTTATGGTGTATTTTCCGAAGCTGCACACACCTCTGACGTTGCCTGCGCTGTAGTTGGTAACAGGCATAAATTTTTCATTTGCTATTTACTATTTTCTATTTACTATTGTGAACAGATTTATCCGCCAGAGGCGGGAACAATCGGCTCCAAAGCAGTAGTCTTAAATACTAAATTGAAAATAGTAAATACAAATGTGCGGCATAGTAGCATATCTTGGTAAGAAGGTTGCACAACCGATACTTATAGAAGGGTTGAAGCGGTTAGAGTATCGGGGCTACGATTCGGCAGGACTGGCGCTATTGAGCAGCGGCGGCGAGATAAAAATCAAAAAGACCGGCGGCAGAATCAGCGCTCTGGAAGGTATATTAGATGAGCCTTTTGCCGACGACACGCTCGGTATTGCCCATACACGCTGGGCGACGCACGGCGAGCCGAATACAATCAACGCACATCCGCATCTGGATTACACCGGCAAAATCGCTGTTGTTCATAACGGCATTATTGAAAACTACAGCACGCTAAAAACCTGGCTGCAAACCGAAGGAGCACGGTTCGTCAGTGAAACAGATACCGAAGTAATCGCAAATCTGATTGGCTACTTTTACGCCAGGGGAGACGGGAAGGAACGGGAAACTATAGGTGGTAAAAATAGATTCGAATGGGCGGTTCAGCGGGCGCTGACGGAGCTGCACGGCACTTATGGGCTTGCGATTGTTTGCAGCGATTTTCCGCGTATGTTCATCGGTGCAAAAAAAGGAAGCCCGTTGATTTTAGGTGTCGGTGATAACGAGTATATTCTTGCCTCAGATGCGGCTGCGGTCGTGGAGCATACCACGCAGGCAATATATCTCTGTGAGGATGAGATAGTAACCGTTACTTCGGAGGGATTTCATACAAAGACGATTGACAATGTTGCTGTCGCCAAAGACCTGCAGCAGATTGAATTTTCGCTGGAGCAGATTGAGCTTGATGGTTTCCCGCATCATATGCTCAAGGAGATTTTTGAGCAGCCTAAGACCCTGAGCATCTGTATGGGCGGGAGGATTGACCGCTATAATAATAAAATCAAGCTCGGAGGCATTAGCTCGCACTGGCGGGAATTGACGCACGCCAAAAGGGTCATTCTGACCGCCTGCGGAACGGCATTCCACGCAGGTTTGGTCGGAGAATTTTTGTTTGAGCAGCTAGCGCGTATCCCGACTGAGACCGAATACGCCAGCGAATTTAGGTATCGCAATCCTATCATCGGGGATGACACTATCGTTATAGCGATAAGCCAGTCGGGGGAGACGGCGGATACTCTGGCCGCGGTAGAGCAGGCCAAAGAGAGGGGCGCTACGGTGCTTGGCATTGTGAACGTTGTCGGCTCTTCAATCGCCAGAGCAACCGACGCCGGGATATATCTGCACGTAGGGCCGGAAATCGGGGTCGCTAGCACAAAGGCGTTCACGGCGCAGGTGGCGGTGCTGACAATGCTCGCGATAGAATTAGGCAGGCGCAGACATATCAGCAGCGAACAGGCGGATATGCTTATCGGCGAGCTTTATAAGATACCGGATAAAGTAGGTCTGATATTAAAACAATCCGAGCACATAAAGAGTATCGCCGCAGCAAATATCGAGCAAAATAACTGGCTTTTTTTGGGCAGGGGCCTAAATTATCCTGTAGCTCTCGAGGGTGCTTTGAAACTTAAAGAGATAAGCTACATTCACGCTGAGGGGCTGCCTGCGGCTGAGATGAAGCACGGGCCTATTGCCTTAATTGTCAACGGAATGCCGGCGGTTTTCATTGCGACAGCAGGGCCTCAATACGAAAAGATTATGGGCAATATCGCCGAGGTCAGGGCACGCGGCGGCAAAATTATTGTCGTTGCCACCGAGGGCGATGAGAATATCAAGGGACAAACCGACCATTTGATTACTATTCCCGATGCTCCTGAGATTTTGCAGCCTATTCTTACGGTTGTGCCGCTGCAGCTTCTGGCCTATCACGCCGCCGTGCTTCGTGAGCACGATGTTGACAAGCCCAGAAACCTCGCAAAAAGCGTCACGGTTGAGTAGCTCATAATTCGGTTTCAATTTCAAATTTGAAATTTCAAATGTTTGCTCGACGCTCGATACTCGATATTCGCTATCCAATCAGGTTCGGCTTTACCTTAGTGGAGCTGCTTGTTGTCATAGCAATCATTGCGCTTTTGATTTCCATACTTACGCCGTCGCTTATGAAAACTAAGTCTATGGCGGTGCGACTTAAGTGTGCGCATAATTTAAAGCAAATCGAGCTGGCTATGAATATGTATCTCAATGCCAACGATAATACGTATCCTTGCGCCGAGGACCCGGTTTCTGCCAAGCCGTTTTACTGGCTGTGGATGGGCCGCGGATGGCGCTCGCTCGTCAAACCATATCTGGGCGGCAACATCGACGTCAACAATCCATCGGTTCTATTATGTCCGGCAGACCGCAGCGACCCGGCAAAATATGAATCTACCAGTTACGCCTATTCGATGGCCTTCTACCACAGCCCGGAGCAGATTGATGCGATGAATGACAAAACCGACACCTACACAAATCCGAAGCCGGCTGTGCCGCAGCACTCGAACGATGTGGCAATTCCATCGGGAAAGATTCTTATGGGCGAATGGTTCAGCAATCATTTGCCGATAGACCCGGAGGGCGGCTGGTGGTGCTGGCAGGGAAACAGAAATTATTTGTTTGTTGATGGCCAGGTCCGTTGTCTAAAAGCTGCCGAAATTCGAGCCGCCAGAGACGGTTTTCCGGATGCGAACTTGACCTTTCGCGGCATCAAAGGGGCAGACTGGCCCCGTTAGAAATTCGACAAATTGATATAAACCTTCAAAAAAAACGGTTTCTACCGGTGCGGCCGCCATAATCAAAAAGGAAAATGCCTGCGGATTTTTGAGCTTGTCAGGGCGTCCGTCAAGGCTCGGCCTTGCCGAGACTAAAAGGCCCTGCCCGCCGTGGCTCGGCCACGCCGAGACAGACCGTAGCCTGATGAGACTATTTGCCGCCGCTGTGTGCCTTTTTCTTTAGCAAGAAAATAAGGATTATAACAACTATTCCTATCCCAGCCGCGATGACAATCAAGAACGATGGTCGAGTCCACAAAGCTGGTGGCGTTGAACCTTTTTCACGTTCAATAAGTTTCTGTAGCTCTTCCTTTGCACTATCGGATCGCTTACCATATTCTCCATTACAATACTTTTTACCAAGTTCGTCCAATAGAGATAATGCCTTTTTGTAATTACCTTTGATACCCTCTGTTCTCGCAAGCTGATAAAGGACTTCCTCACGAATCGGGAACTCATCAATGAGTGAAGCTCCTTTTGTGAGGTATGCGTGAGCCTGGTTGAAAAGAGGCTCCTCAACTTTACTTTGCTGAAGTTCAGTTTTGAATTTTTCGAAGCTTGGATGTTTTTTATGAAAATCCTTAAAATACTCCAGACCTAAACGCGCCGAACACCACCTTCCAAGCGCTGTGTCGCCCGCTCTCTCAAAAACTTGCTCAAGATGAGATATTCGCAGCATGCTGTCCGCGGGGTCATCATATTGTCCAAATTCAAGAAAGTAATAATCCGAAGGCTCTGATAGTACACTTAGGGCCCTTGCCAATTCCGGCGAAGTCGGTTTCACAGTCACAGTCAATAGAGCAGGCGCCTTTGCACCAAGACCATCGTATCCTGATAGCTTTACCCTGTACGTCCCTGGTTCCTTAAAAATGAGACCCTGTTTATGATTGTAGAAGACAACAAAATTCGCTCTGTATATTAGTCCCACGGTGTCTACCCGGCGCAAGACACCTGGCTCGTAAAGCCCGTGGCGTTCGATAATGACGCGGCCGGTGCCATCCATGACCTGCAAAGAACCTCCACCAGAGACAGTCAATTTGAGTTCATTTGAGTCAGGCACAAGCTGTGGTTTAACGTATCTGTATGTTAAAGTAAGGACCAAAGGCTCGCCGACTTGTATTGTGTTTTTCTCTGTTGAAATCTCAGGGTAGTATGCTGGCTGGTAGTTTGACCCAAAGACCATGGATGTGGCCGCAATCGTCATGCAAGCAAAAAAATATGTCATTCTTATAGTACATCTCATAGCTTTCCGACCTCTCAAATTGAAACTGGAGAAATAATCGTTGTTCTCTACCATGTTGATTCAACTCGCATATCTATAATACACTCATCACAGAATTGTGTTCCTGAAGATCCAGCTTGCATTATGCAATCCGTATTCGCGCAATGTCCATCCTCGACACTCCTTGAACCTTCGACCAAATCCCCAGTGTGTCCTATCTCGTGTGCCATCACGTGTTCAACGTCCTTCCCTGCATCTCTGGTTGTCTCAAGATATAGGGCGATCTCTTCGTCACCATTGGTCGCCCCGCAGAATTCCACTGAGTCGCCATCCGTATCTTGCTCGGCATCACCTTGGTATGCGCTAACAACCAAAACATGCCAGAATGATTCGCTGCCCTGGCAATCCCGCTGGTCATTCCAGTTTCCGCTACCCCAACCTACTTGAGATGCATACAAGTTTCGGTCGAACGGTACAATATCAGAGTACTGGGTACCGAGATAAACTGGTTCAATATAAGCACGCCTGTATTCATCAGCATAAGTATTTAGATTCGGATAGGAAGGGAGTGTAATGTAGGGCTGCAATGTCGCAGGGTGATAATCGTCATCGAAGAGGTCATAAGTGTTAGCGGCACCGTCCGCGTTGAGGTCACCACTGACCTCAACATAATCCTCTCCTAAAAGAAAACCCGAACTGAAAAACACTGAATAAGCTGGTCTATTCGTAGGACGATATCTTCCAGGGTAAAACTGATTTTCATCATCTAGTTCATCGGGCAAATTTTGACCTAAATAAGCTCGACTTCTAGCTGGAGGACTTGAGACAAGTTCATATCGACTGGCGGTGCCCGAAACATAGTTTTTCTCTGGCCCAGAACTTGCCACAGGACCCATACTATCTCTCTCAATCCAGAGATGTCTCCATACGGTTAACATTGGCGTGAATTTTACACCCGGTGGAGGTGTATCCGCGTCAGCCATCGCCTGCGTTGTTACTGTTTCATTGAGTCTGTCCTGGCAAACAGAAGCCGCTATCCTAAAGTTATCGCCCGGATTCATAGTGACAGCGAATCTGACCCTTGCCTCACCGCTGTCCTCTGTTACCGCATCGTTTGTACTGAGTGCACCATTTCCGCCGTTATTATCGGGACCAGTTGTATCCGCATCTACAGGAGATGGGTCGTCCACGTCGAAATTCTTGAAGTAAACGTGTTTGTTATCTATAGCTGGAGTTATCGTAGCTTTGACCGTCACTATTGTTCTGCGGTCAGGGTAAGGGTCGTCATAGGTCTTCTTATCAGGAAATATACGTTTACCTCCGTTCGGCGGTGAGCTGGGATGACCGTCAGGACCATCATTATCCATGTATGTCTCGAATTCAACCTTGTCCAACGCGTAAACTGTCAACTTTATTCTGTCCTCAAAGTCGATGTATCGCATACGCAACTGTATATCTCTGGGCGCTGAGCTTGTTTCAATTCCTTCCACCCACAGGTTATCAGGCAAATCCCATCGTGAGTAATAATATCTTGGCAGACCTACCTCTCCGGTTTTATTCTCATTTTCCCACATCTTGATTTTAGAGTCGCCCACAGGAACATCAAATATTACAGGAGTAAAGTAAGTTATTGGTAGGTCTGTTGGCAAAGGTTGCTTCAATTCTATCTTCACAAGATCATTCAGCGGTATAAATCCGCCCGGCATTGTTTCATCCGTAAATTTCCAATATGTATAATAATCGTCCCGCAAACCATCAATATCCATGTCCACTTCCAGAAAGGTAAAGCTGACTGGGGGCGGAGGATTACCAAAAACGATCTCGTCGGTCGGTGGCGTCGTGCTCCTATTAACCCCGGTGTAGGACAATGCTACGTATGGGTGGTTGCCAGGAGCACTAGCGTAGGAGGCCGCTTCAACATACACCTCGGCAGGCACGGACCCTGAAGGCCAGACAACGTAATATTCGTCGGGCTCATTTGGCACCGAACGTGGTATTATACGGTTTCGCTTATCACGGTGGCTCCAAACTTGAATGCGTGGTTCCCCATCAGGCCATACACTTAATGTCACCTTATCATCAGGTTTCGGGGTGTTAACTGAAAGCAGTATCTTACGCAGATCGTATGGCTGGGTGCCTTCATTATCTACAGTTCCATCTTCACACATATCCATAATGCCGTTTTCGTTGTCATCATCGTTGTTCACGGCAACATAGCTTGATTCAACTGGCACTATTCCGATTGAGACGACATAAACCGTGCAGGTATCGGTATCTGTCCGTCCCTGACTATCTCTCACTGTCAAAGTGGCCGTGTACACACCTACAGTGCTATATTTACAACTTACATGGGCATTGGGATACAGATGGTCCTCGTAATGTACGTCAGAAGCCCCCGGTAACGACCATGTACAATTAACTATCGAGCCAACCGACTCGCATGCGACGAACCCTACCCCACCTCCAGCATAGACCCATGTAGGCTTGGCAGGTCTGACGTCGAATCTTCCGATAATGGCTTTGAGGATTGGACAGGAATAAGATTGACCAGCCATAAAAGCCAGCAAAACCAAAAAGAACACACCCGTGAAAAGACGTTTATTCATTTTTTTGCCCTCCTTGACTTGGTTTCACATAATAGTTAAGCCAGTTACTGGCGGCCCTCACTGCCGGGCAGTCCGGAAAGTCCTGAAGGATTCGCTCGTAAGCAGCTTTTATCTGAGTATATGCCAGAGGTCCTTCAATAACGCCACTATCTCGTAATTGCTCGTAAATGCAGCCAATTAGAAGGTATGCGTACCAAGCGTACTCACCGTCAGGCCAATCACTGACCACCTTTTGGTAGCACTCTAATGCATCTTGGTGCTGGTCGAGGCGGCGATAGCACTCCCCCAATAGGATGTAAGCCTGCGGCGTAAAAGAGGATTCCGGTAATTCTGTTATTATTCTGTCCGATATGGCTATGGCTTTTCGGAAATGCTCTTTGGCTTTCTCATTCAGACCTTCATCATAGCGAAAGGCCTTGGTGTAATATTCCTCGCCCAGCATAAATATCGCAGTTGGCAATTCCGGACACTCATTAAAATCGGCAATTAAGATATCAATCGTTTTCTCAGCAGCGGCGTCATTTCCAAGAAGAATATCTGTCTTTGCCATATCCATTTTTGCCCACATCACCTGCACATCTGCTGACCAGTGGTCTATAACGTATTGGTCAAGCTCGTTAGCCCGGCCATAGTTTCCCAGCTTGCGATACTCCCAGGCAGTGTCGTGAATAGCTCTTGCTATAAGTGGATTGTTATTAAAATTGGTAAGCAATTTATCAACGGCAGCTTGAGCATTGGGGTCGTCTCCGAGGGCAAGATATGACTTTATTAAGTCCGCCTGCGCCCACAGAGCGTGCTCGGACTCAGGCGAGGTCTTTACCACATGTTGATAAAGCTTGTTGGCCATTTCATATTTCTTTAACTCCCGATAGTACTGCCCCGTGTCCCAGACCGCCCTTGCTATAAGAGGATTACCGTTAAAATTGGCAAGCAATTTCTCAACCGCAGCTTCAGCGCCAGCGTCATCGCCAAGTGCAAGATACGATTTTATCAGGTCTGCCTGTGCCCACAGTGCATGCTCGGCCTTAGGCCAACTCTGTACCACGTGCTGATAAAACTTATTCGCCATTTCGTATTTCTTCAAATCCCGATAATACTGTCCTGTGTCCCAAACGGCCCTTGCTGTAAGAGGATTATCATTAAAATTGGTAAGCAATTTCTCAACCGCGATTTCAGCAGAAGTGTCATTACCATCCGCAAGATATGACTTTATCAGGTCAGCTTGTGCCCACAATGCGTGCTCGGCCTTGGGCCAATTATCTATAACGTATTGATAAAGCTCGTTTGCCTTATCATATTTTCGTATTCCGCGATACTGCTGTGCTACATCGTGAACCGCTCTTGCAATAAGGGAGTGCCCAGAATATTTGGTAAGTAATTTATCAAAGGCAGCATCAGCAGAAGCTTGGTCGCTGAGATTAACATACGATTTTGCAAGGTCCATTTGTGCCAGCACCGCATAGTTGCTCTCAGGGCAGTTCTCCACCACATATTGGTCAATCTGGTTGGCTTTGCTCTGTTCATTTGCGCAGCGATAACGGTACGCTATGTCGTGGACAGCCTGTGCTATATCTTTACGCCCGGCAAAATTTACAAGCAATTGTTGATAAGCTGCGTCCGACTGTTGCTGGCTGTTGGTAGCAATATAAATAAATGTAAGCTGCTTTTGTGCTTCAAGGGCTTCGTTAGTGTCCGGGAAAGCCGTTACGATTTGCTTGTAAATTGCCTCCGCCTGTTCATATTGTCGATTGTTTTGATAGGTCTCTGCTTGTTTGAGTTGGCCCGACGTGTCTGCCAAAGCTGGGTGTTGTATTGTCAAAAATAGCAGAGTAACTGACGAAATGAAAAGAATTTTGCCGCGCATTTTTTACCTCCATAATAACAGCCGACCCAATCGGTTTTTTCTCTCGGTGTTATTTTCACTTGAAATGCTTATTTTATTCTACGCTGGGGGTAGTGCGCAGTCAATAGGAAAAAAGAAGTTTTTAAAAAATTTTCACAGGAAATAAAAGGATTAGAACGGTCTCGCAGATTTCCGTAGGAGCTTGTAATTAAGGGAGTTAGACGGACATTGCCTGCTGTAAACCAAAATCGGATCCCGGTATATCGGGATTCTTTGTGCAATAAGCTTAGGAAAAGATTATAAGATATGGTAAGTAAGCAAAGTTTTTTATTGAAGTAGGGGTTTGTTACTCGTCAAATGACAAAACCCCAAATCAAGGGTAATAGAGCAGTAGATACTTATGGAAAACCATCGTAAAAGTAAGATTAAGAAGTTACGAAAGTCCGGTTTCCGGGCACGAATGAGAACCAAGGACGGGCGCAAGATTCTTAGCAGGCGCCGCCGCTTCAGAGCCGAAGCCAAACGCCGTAAAAAAAGATAGGGTTGCCTGAATCTTATCTCCAATCTAAGGGCATATCTGTCTCTTTCTGCAGGCGGTGGACGGCATTGAATTGGTTACCGCACGCGCAGCGTTCTTGTTGAATGAGGGGTAAAGAATAATGAAGGCTCTGGTCAAAAAAAAGGCGACGATAGGTATATCGCTGGAAGATGTTCCTGTCCCTCAAATCAGCGTAAATGATGTTTTGATTAGAATCCAGAAGACCTCAATCTGCGGCACCGATGTTCACATATTTGAGTGGGACGATTGGGCCAAACGGACAATCCAATTGCCCTTGATAATTGGACACGAGTTTGTCGGCGTCATCGAGAAAATCGGCGGTAATGTCCATGATTTCAAAGTAGGCGACCTGGTCAGCGGAGAGGGTCATCTGGTCTGCGGTCGGTGCCGGAACTGCCTTGCAGGCCGAAGGCATCTTTGCAAAGAACCCAAAGGGATTGGTGTGAACCGTGACGGCGCCTTTGCCCAGTATCTGGCAATTCCTGTTACGAACGTATGGTATTGCGACCCTAATATACCTACCGATGTGCTTAGCTGTTTTGACCCCTTTGGTAACGCCGTGCATACAGCTTTAAGCTTCGATTTGGTGGGTGAGGATATATTGATTACCGGCGCCGGCCCTATCGGCTGTATGGCCGTCGCGGTTGTAAAGCACGCCGGAGCACGCCATATTGTGATTACAGATGTGAATCCTTATCGCCTGGAATTGGCAAAGAAAATGGGGGCAACGAGGACCGTTGATGTGAGGCACGAGAAAATTCCAGATGTGGTCAAAGAGCTTGGAATGAAGGAAGGCTTTGACGTAGGGCTGGAGATGTCAGGCAGTCCCGAAGCATTTAGAGATATGTTGACCAATATGTGTCACGGCGGCAAAATTGCTCTGCTTGGAATCCTGCCTCAAATGGCGATTGATTGGGATTATGTGGTCTTCAACGGCCTTACCATTAAAGGAATTTATGGGCGCCAGATGTATGAATCATGGTATAAGGTAACAATGCTGATTCAATGTGGCGTGGATATTTCGCCTCTGATTACTCATCACTTCCATTGGACTGAATATATGAAGGGATTTGAGGTGATGCGGTCAGGACAGTCGGGCAAAGTAATCCTCGACTGGACAGGTTAGATTGTCTTTTGGATAAGACAAATATCAGGAGCGAGTTTTATGCTTGGGACAATAAAAGCTCATATAACCAAAGAGCTGAGCGATATGGCGCAGGCAGGCACTTACAAATCAGAACGGATAATTGAAAGTGGGCAGGGTGCAAATATAAAAGTGCAAGGCGGACAAAAGGTTCTGAATCTGTGTGCAAACAACTATCTTGGACTGGCCAATCATCCTGAGGTAATTAAGGCAGCCAAAGATAGCTATGACAGATGGGGATATGGCTTAGCTTCTGTTCGATTTATCTGTGGAACCCAGGAAATCCATAAGCAACTGGAAAATAAAATATCCGAGTTTCTGGGAACCGAGGATACCATACTTTATTGCTCCTGCTTCGATGCTAACACGGGTTTGTTTGAAACCTTACTTGCCGCCGAAGATGCTGTCATAAGCGACCGTCTAAACCACGCCAGCGTTATCGACGGCATACGGCTGTGCAAGGCTCAAAGGCTGGTTTTTGAAAACTCTGATATGGAAGAGCTGGAGGATAGACTCCAGCAGGCCAAATCTGCAAGATTCCGTCTGATTGCAACGGACGGCGTTTTCTCAATGGATGGGAAAATTGCCAGGCTCGACAATATCTGCGAGCTTGCAGAGAAATACGATGCGATGGTAATGGTAGATGATTCGCACGGCGTAGGTGTTTTGGGCAGACGCGGCAGGGGTTCACCTGAGCATCATTCGGTTATGGACCGCGTGGATATTATTACCGGGACTCTCGGCAAGGCACTGGGCGGCGCAAGCGGTGGTTATACCAGCGGACGAAAAGAAATCATCGAGCTTCTGCGTCAGCGTTCTCGTCCGTATCTTTTTTCAAACACACTTGCACCCGCTATTGTCGCTGCCTCCATAAAAGTGCTGGACATATTGTCTAAGTCCACCGCTTTGCGCGACAAGCTGATGGACAATACCCGATATTTCAGAGAGCAAATCGGCAGGATAGGCTTGAATGTTATCTCTGGTGAACATCCGATTGTGCCGATTATGCTGGGCGATGCAGCCCTGGCCCAACAAATGGCAGATAAGCTTCTCGAAAAAGGCGTTTACGTCATAGGTTTTTCTTATCCTGTGGTTCCCAAGGATGCTGCGCGGATTCGCATACAAATATCGGCAGCCCATACCAGAGAGGATTTGGACTTTGCCATCGAGAAAATCGGCGAGGTCAAAGAGGATTTGACAGCCACGAAGGCACGAAGGCACAAAGGCGCGAAGATAAAAAAAGATAACAAAAAATGTTAGTGTCTTGGTGCCTTTGTGGCAAAAAGGCGGCATTTATTTTCAAGCAAATCTGCACTTTAGTCTTATAATTTTCTTGACATTTCTTTTTCAATTGGCTACACTTGATATAAATAAACGCGGTGATGCAAGCCTATTGTTTCAGGTTACGGTTGTTCCGTAAATGGTGGTTTATCTTTTCCTGAACAAAAGGAAAGGAAGGTGGAAAATGAGCGGCAGAAAAAATTTTGTAACCTTGCTGACCACAGTAGGATACTGGCACACGGCGTGGCGTCTGCCACTGCTGCACACATGGTCTTCTATAATTCTGATATTTGTCTTTGCAGCCCCTGCAATCGCAGCAGGAAAAATCATTTACGTCGATGACGATGCCAATGGCTTGAATAATGGCTCAAGCTGGGCCGATGCCTACAACTACCTCCAGGATGCCTTAGCCGATGCCAATTCTTTGCCAAAGCCGGTCGAAATCCGGATAGCGGAGGGAATCTACAAAACCGACCAAGGAGTGGGAGTTACACCAGGTGACAGAAAGGCCACGTTCCAACTCAAAAATGGCGTTACTGTCAACGGCGGCTATGCAGGCCTCGGCCAGCCGGACCCTAATAATCGGAATATCGACCTATACAAAACAATCCTCAGCGGCGACCTTGATGGCAACGACGTCGATGTAAATGACCCGTGTGATTTACTGACCGAGCCTACCCGGGCCGAAAACAGCTATAACGTGGTGACAAGCCATCACGCCGACCCAACATCTGTTCTCGATGGGTTCACCGTCACAGGTGGCAATGCCGATGGGTTATGGGAAGCTCATCAAACCGAAGGCGGGGGGATTTACAACAACGCTTCCAGCCCAACTCTGAACAACCTGACGCTCATCTGGAACTCTGCATTCAATGGCGGCGGGATGCACTGCGACCACAGTAGCCCAATCCTTACTAACTGCGCCTTTATCTGTAACTCAGTTGAATACATGGGCGGCGGAATGTGTAACGAGTTCAACAGCGACTCGATTCTGACTAACTGTGTGCTCAACCAGAACTGGTCGGGCCAAGGTGGAGGAGGAATGTACAACTGGGACTGCAGCCCGACGCTGACCAACTGCACGTTTAGTGGGAATTGGAACGATGCCGCTGGCGGCGGAATGGACAATTTCAATAGCAGCCCGAAGCTCACAAACTGCACATTCAGCGGCAACTCCACATTTTGGTCTGGCGGCGGCATGTTCAACTTTGGCGGAAGCCCGACACTGACTAACTGCACGTTTATCAGAAACAAGGCTGTAGGCGCCGGAGGAGGCGTGAGTAACTGCGACAGTAGCCTGACTTCCACCGGATGCACCTTTATCGCCAACTCTGCGGATTGTGGTGGTGGGATGGACAACGGTTTCTGCAGCCCCACACTGACCAACTGCACCTTCAGCGGTAACTCAGCCACCATCCTGGGTGGTGGGATGTGTAGCTCCGCTTACAGCAGTCCAATACTCACAAACTGCATTATGTGGGGTAACACGGCTACACACGGGCATGAAGTTGCCTTACGTAGTTATTGGGAGGATCATGGGGATTTAGTTACGACAACAACGACCCTCAGCTACAGCGACATCGAAGGTGGGCCACAAGGAGTATTTGTGGACGTCAACAGTACGCTCAACTGGGGCAAAGGTAACATTAATGTTGACCCATGTTTTGCTCAGTCGGGCTATTGGGACCACAATGGAACACCAAGCGACGTAAATGACGACTTCTGGGTTGATGGCGATTATCATTTGAAATCTCAGGCAGGCAGATGGGATGCAAACGAGGGACGATGGACGAAGGACGAGGTGACGAGTTTGTGCATTGATGCAGGAGACCCTGCAAGTCCTATCGGTTTAGAGCCGTTTCCAAATGGCGGGATTATCAATATGGGAGCTTATGGCGGCACAAGCGAGGCGAGCAAATCATACTTTGGCGAGCCGCCTTGCGAAACCATTGTCGCCGGCGATATAAACGGTGACTGCATCGTGAATTTCAAAGACTTTGCTATTATTGCATTTCATTGGCTGGAGGAACATTAAGAAAGGGAAGCTGAAAGTCTAAATTTGAAAGTGTAAAACTGTGGAATTCATCAGTTTTTAGATTTGCACTTTAAGCTTTAAGTTTTCAGGTTAGCCCCAGCACATCGGCCATTGAATAAAGGGCGGGTTTTTTCCTAACAAGCCAGTTTGCGGCTCGAAGTGCGCCGCGGGCAAAGGTGTCCCGGCTGTGGGCGGTGTGATTTAGAGTAACTGTTTCGCCGAGCGTGCCAAAGATTACCGAATGAACACCCACGATGTCGCCGGCGCGAATTGCGTGGATGCCGATAGCACCTTTTTGCCGCAGGGCGTCTTTGCCGGACCTGCCGTAAGTGATGGAGCTGGGGAAGTCTCTGCCGGTCGCTTTGCAGATATTTTCTGCTAAAGTAAGGGCGCTGCCGCTTGGTGAGTCTTTTTTGAAGCGGTGGTGCTGTTCGATTATCTCTATATCGTATTGGTCGCCTAACATCGCTGCGACTTTGCCGGCCAGGTTAAATAGCACGTTCATTCCCACGCTCATATTGGTTGCATAGAGAACAGGAATTTTTGCAGAGGCGGCTTTTATCTTTTCTCGCTGCTGGTCATTCAAGCCTGTTGTGCCTGCCACGAGAGCAATTTTATTTTTAAGGCACCAGTCAACTGTTTTTATGGTTGCATTCGGCTGCGAAAAATCTATCGCTACATCGGCTCCTGTTTCAGGATATGTTCCAGCCAATTTTATATTAAGCAGCCCGGCGGCTGCGACAACACCAGCATCTTTGCCGATGTCAGGGTGGTCGGCTCTTTCTACCGCAGCAAGAATATCGAACTGGCCGGATTCGGCTGCTAATGCGATGATTCGGCTGCCCATTCGGCCGGCTGCACCCACAACTACGAGTTTATTTTTCATTTTTTGCTTCCTTTATTTTTCGTTACGAACAACAGGTGAAAATATAACTATTGCGATGAGGATTTACAAGAGTGTGATTCATCTTTGTAGGTAGATTATTTTCACACGACGTGGCACGGGCTTCCAGCCCGTGAAGACCAGACACGGCCAGGATGGCCGTTCCACGAAACACGGCCAAGATGGCCGTGCCACTTTCTTTACCTATAAACTCGAAGCACTCCCATTTACAAGCCGAAAGGATTATTCTCTTGCTTATGGTGGTCAGGATGTAGTAAAATCCTGCTAACCTTTGTTTTGTCAAAAGACCAATGGAAATTAACAATGAAGGAGTAATCACAATGCAAACCAGCATTACCTGTAACAAATCAACTTGTCCTTTAATGTTAAGTCGCCGCAATTTTCTGGCATCAGCCGGCACCTTTGGGTTGGCTATGAAGATGGGTCTATTTGATTTTGCCTCATCGCTGTTTGCTGCCGAGGCGACATCCGGCAAAAAACCGGTTGTGCAGGCGGTATTTATTCGGCCGAATGTCGATGGATACTGGATGGGCTGGCCCGGTGCTGCTTACGACATAAAGGCCAGGCAGGCCGACTACACCAAGACCCTCAAAGATGCCGCCGAAAAATTCGCAATCCAGCTTGAGGTCAGATCTGAGCCGCTCGATACCGATACTGATGTCAATAGTTTCATCGAGCAGGTTAATAAGCAGCCGCCTGATGGCCTGGTGTTAGTTAGTATGAGCTTAAATCAGTCCTGGCCGCATATTGACAATATCAGCAAGAACCGCGGGAAGGTCCCTGTGATTGTGTTCAGTCCGATGGGGACATCGTTCACCGGCCACCTTCAGGGCACACGCAACATCGACGGCGTGTATGTCGCTGCAACGCAGGATGTCGATTGGCTTACATTCGGACTCAAGATGTTCAAAACGGCGTCGGAGATGAAAAATACCCGACTGTGCGTTTTGGCCGGCGATAAGGTTGAGGACAAAAAGCTTGAGGTCATCGGCACGACGCTTCATTACATCCCGCGTAACCGCTTCCCGGAGGAGTTCAAAAAAGTTGAGGAAACTGACCAGGTGCGGGCCATCGCCGATTACTATACCAAGAACGCCAAAAAAATTGTCGAGCCGACAAAGCAGGACATCCTCAACGCCGCCAAAAACTATATTGCTGCAAAGCGGATTATGGAGGCAGAGAGCTGCCAGGGTATCTCGGTGGACTGCCTGCCTTTGGTTGAGAGCCGGCTGATTCCCTGCCCGCCCTGTATTGCGTGGCTTAAGCTAAATGACGAAGGTTCGGTTGGAGCGTGCGAGGCCGATTGGAATTCCGCCATTTCTCTGCGGCTGACAAGTCTATTGTTCGACCGGCCCGGTTTTATGCAGGACCCGGCGCCAAATACAGTCAATAACACGCTGATGGGTGCTCACTGCTCCTGCCCGACAAAACTCGATGGGTTCGATAAACCTGCTGAGCCGTTTATTCTGCGATGTCACTCTGAATCGACTACCGGCGTTGCGCCGCAGGTGTTGTGGCGAATCGGCCAGAAGGCAACGATTATGAAATTTGAAGGCCCCGGCACAATTATTCTCGGCACGGGTAAGGTGGTTGGCAACATCGACACGCCGCCATCAGGCGGCTGCCGAACCTCCGTTGAGCTTGAGCTGGACGATATGGCCGACTCGCGCGATACAAAGGGCTTCCATCAACTCTTTATTTATGGCAACTTAGAACCGGGCTTTAAGGCCTATTGCCAACTGGCAGGAATAAAGGTTGTGCATATATAAGAGAACGTAGTCCTCTGTCGCAGTTTCTTTGAGGGATTGTCATGTTGAGCCCCGTGCTTTCTTGCTAAAGCAGAGATTGCTTCGTCGCTCCGCTCCTCGCAAGGACAAACATTGCTTTTTTACGTCATTGCGAGCCCTGCACCATACGGTGCGGGGCGTGGCAATCTCAATCCTACATAGTAGGCTTTGGCAACAGCTCCTTTCGCGAGAATGACAAAGTCATAGCCGACAAGAATATAACTATCACGGCTGACATTTACAAGCCGAAAGGATTATTCTCTTGATTATTGGAATCAGTCCATAGTAAAATTCTGCGCGATTATTGTTTTTCAAATGACCGGTGAAACATAAAATTTAAGGAGTAATCACAATGCAAACCAGCAATACCTGTAACAAATCAACTTGTCCTTTAATGGTAAGTCGCCGGCGTTTCCTTGCTTCGGCAGGAGCATTCGGGCTGGCTGCAAAGGTCGGGATGTTTGATTTCGCAGCGTCATTATTTGCTGCCGAGGCGACATCCGGCAAAAAACCGGTTGTGCAGGCGGTATTTATTCGGCCGAATGTCGATGGATACTGGATGGGCTGGCCTGGTGCCGCTTATGACATAAAGGCCAGGCAGGCCGACTACACCAAGACCCTTAAAAATGCTGCCGAGAAATTCGGAATCCAGCTTGAGGTCAGACCTGAGCCGCTCGATACCGATACCACCGTCAATAGTTTCATCGAGCAGGTCAAAAAGCAGCCGCCGGACGGCATTGTGCTTGTCATTATGAGTTTCGACCGATGGTCTCATATCGACAACATCAGCAAGAATCGCGGCAAAGTGCCGACTATTGTATTTAGTCCGATGGGCACTTCCTTTACCGGCCACCTTCAGGGCACACGCAATATCGACGGCGTATATGTCGCAGCGACGCAGGATGTCGATTGGCTTACATTCGGGATGAAGATGTTCAAGACTATGTCGGAGATGAAAAATACCCGTCTGTGCGTTTTGGCCGGCGACAAGGGTGAAGACAAAAAGTTAGAGGTCATCGGCACGACGCTTCATTACATCCCGCGTAACCGCTTGCCGGAAGAGTTAAAAAAGGTTGAGGAAACAGACCAGGTTCGGGCCATCGCCGATTACTATACCAAGAACGCCAAAAAAATTGTCGAGCCGACAAAGCAGGACATCCTCAACGCCGCCAAAAACTATATTGCTGCAAAGCGGATTATGGAGGCAGAGAGCTGCCAGGGTATCTCGGTGGACTGCCTGCCTTTGGTTGAGAGCCGGCTGATTCCCTGCCCGCCCTGTATTGCGTGGCTTAAGCTAAATGACGAAGGTTCGGTTGGGGCGT
This sequence comes from uncultured Pirellulales bacterium, assembly GCA_964462515.1. Lineage (GTDB taxonomy): Bacteria > Planctomycetota > Phycisphaerae > Sedimentisphaerales > Anaerobacaceae > CAYWXK01. The sequence continues at coordinate 38,599 of CAYWXK010000007.1, read as the reverse complement.
GCGAGGCCGATTGGAACTCCGCCATTTCTCTTCGTCTGACAAGTCTATTATTTGACCGGCCCGGTTTTATGCAGGACCCGGCGCCAAATACCGTCAATAACACGCTGATGGGTGCGCACTGCTCCTGCCCGACAAAACTCGATGGGTTCGATAAACCTGCTGAGCCTTTTATTCTTCGATGTCACTCTGAATCGACTACCGGCGTTGCGCCGCAGGTTTTGTGGCGAATCGGCCAGAAGGCTACCATTATGAAATTTGAAGGCCCCGGCACAATTATCCTCGGCACAGGCAAGGTGGTTGGCAACATCGAAACGCCGCCATCCGGCGGCTGCCGAACATCCGTTGAGCTTGAGCTGGACGATATGGCCGACTCGCGAGATACAAAGGGCTTCCATCAACTCTTTATTTATGGCAACTTAGAACCGGGCTTTAAGGCCTATTGCCAACTGGCAGGAATCAAGGTCGTCCATATATAAGGGGACGTAGTTCATTGTTCACCCCGTTAGAAAAGATTTATCCTTCGTAGTTCCTACTACGGAGAAGGAAAGTCATTTTTCTAACGGGGTTCATAATTGCTGTTTTATAAAGACCACGGGGAGCGCATTGTGCGGGAGCACATACGGTTGGCCTGCTCATCTGCAATGAACTGTTCCTTGCGCGGGTCCCATTTTAGTTTTCGGCCAAGCAACATTGCTATGTTGCCTAAATGGCACAAAGTAGAAGTGCGGTGTCCTGTCTCGGCGTTGGCAATCGGCTCTTTTCGGGTTCTTATGCAATCTAAGAAATTTTGCTTGTGGTCTCGGCTTCTGTAAAGCTGGATTTCATCGGGGCCGATTGTCTCTTTTTTTAGCGTGTCCGGTTGAGTTTCCAATTTCCCCCGGTCAACATATACCGAGCCGTTTGCGCCCTCGAATTTAGTTCCTGACCCGCCGGTTTCGCAAACCACTTTTGTTCCGGTGGCGTAAGTGGCCTCAAAATACACCTTTGTAGCGGTGGTGAAAAGACCCGATGTCGGGAATTCGCCGCGGCCAGAAATCTCTACTGGGCCGGATTCATCCATTCCAAGTCCCCACTGTGCAATATCCAAATGATGTGCGCCCCAGTTGGTTACCTGGCCGCCGGAATAATCCAAAATAAAACGGAATTCGTAATGGCAGCGTTGTTTATTGTAAGGCGCCCAGGGCGCAGGCCCCAGCCAGAGGTCATAGTCGAAGCCTTCCGGCACCGGCTCGGGCGTCCAGGTCGGCTCACAGGTTCTGTTATTGCTGGGGATACCGATGCGGGCGGTGTGGACCTTTCCGATTCTGCCGTTGCGAACAAGCTCGGAGGCGAAACGAAAATTGTCGGAGGAGCGCTGCTGACAGCCGGTTTGCAGGATTCGGCCATAGCGTTTCACCTCATCTGCAAGCACTCGGCCTTCGGCTATCGTAAGCGTAAGCGGTTTTTCGCAGAACACATCCTTGCCCGCCCGGATTGCCGAGATGGAAATCGGCACGTGCCAGTGGTCGGGCGTGCAGACTACTACCGCGTCGATGTCGTCCCTGGCTAACAGGTCGCGAAAATCGTTGTAGCAGGAGGATGGCTCAAGCTTTGCAATCTGGCGTGCTTGTTCGCGAAAATTGGCATCGACATCACAAATCGCAATAACCTGGCAGCCGGGCTGGCCGATGAAACCTTTCATATTGCTTGCCCCTTGATTTCCTACGCCGATGCTGCCTATCGTGATACGATTGCTCGGCGCATCCGCACCGAATACCGAAGATGGAACGATTGTCGGCCAGGCCAGAGCTGCGCCTGCTGCAACTACAGAATCTTTTAGAAATTCTCTGCGGGTTATGGAATTTTTAGCCCTTGAACTGTTCATTTTTTCTCTTTGTTGTGCCTGATAGTTTTCAACTAAAGACGTTTAATTCTTATATTTCTAAACTCCAGATAGTCACCGTGGCCGCAGAAGCCGATGTGGCCTTTATCGCGTTTCAGGCCCGGGTGGTCCCTGCCGTCTATCGTTGCAGGGGTGCTGGCTTTGTCAATGTCTGCATCGACAATCGTTGTGCCGTTTAGTTTGACTATAATGTGGCGACCATCGGCGATGACCTCTTCCGAATTCCACTCGCCCACAGGTTTGAGGTGACCTTGTTTAGAAGGAACGACGCCGTAGATAGAGCCGTGGAACTGATAGGGCTTGAGACCATTGTATTTTGGAGAGGTGTCATCGAGAATTTGAATCTCCATTCCCACATAAGCCGCATCGCCTTCCAGCAGCGTGCGAATTCCCAGGCCGTTGTTGGCTCCTGGCGTGAGCCGAAATTCAAAACGAAAGATAAAGTTGGCAAACTCATCTGTCGTGTATAGGTTGCCGCTGCTTCGCTCGGGGTAAATTACAATCCTACCGCCCTCTGCGACGTAGCCTTTTGTGTCGCCTGTCCAGCCGGTCAGGTCCTTGCCGTTAAATAGTGCGACAAAGCCCTCTGTTTTTTCCTGCTCACTTAGAATTTTGATACCTTCATCGCGAGAGATGTTTCTAAGGAAGATATTTCTAAAATAAAGGGGGCTGCTGTGCGACTGAAGCTCAATCTGGCCTACCGGATAAATGGGCTTGTCCCGCTCCCAGTAGTTTTCCATAACCACGTTGTCAACCACCAGCACGTTGTTCAGATATACTGTTACGCGCTGGCCAATCATAATGATTCTAAACGTATTCCACTCGCCTACGGGTTTGTCGGCTTGCTTTAACGGTTTGCTGGGGTCGATTTTGTTGTTGTATAAGCCGCCTGAGCCGACGCCGCTGTTTGCTGGGTCCCATATCTGGACCTGCGGCGAGCCGCGTAGATAGATGCCGCTGTCGCCGACTTCTTCAATCTTCCAATCCACCAATAGTTCGAAATCGCCGTAGTCTTTTGCCGTGCATAAACTGTCGCCCTTGCCGTCGAAACAAAGCACGCCATCAACCACCTTCCAATGCTCACACATAGCTTCATCTGCTTTACCTTGTGTTTTAGATAGTTCTTCGGCGGTCGATTTCTTGCGGGTTACCGGCGTGCCGACCAGCCCCTTCCAGCCGGTCAGGTCTTTGCCGTTAAATAATGCGGCAAATCCCTTCGGCGGCTGATTCAACGGTTTCTGATTCGGGTCAGCCGCTTCAACTGAACACACGGCAGCCGCAAAAACAAAAACCAGCAAAATACCAATTACCAATGTTCCTAAAGAAGATGTGAATTTACTCATTTTAGATTCCTTAATTATAAATCCGTGGACTAAAAGCTTATACCGATTGCACAGTGTATTTCCGCTCCGCAGAAAGCGGCCTGCCTATTCATCATATTTCCGAGATATTGTCAGCAGCGGTTCTATTTCTTGGTGCTCAGGTATATTGCAATGCCCATCTGCCCAATCTGGTCCTGCTGCTCCTCAATCTCGTCAAGATGTCCGTCTTCGTCTTTAAGAATATGCTCGAGTATCTCTTTGGTAGCATTGTCGGCAACTTCCGTTGCCAGCTTGATGGCTGCATTGTATCCCTTGATAGCGACCATTTCAGCAGCATGGTCGTTTGACATCATCTTGGGGACGTCCGGGCCGATGTTAATCTTATTGAGCTTGCTGACCTCCGGCCTTCCTTCGAGGAACAGGATACGCTCTATGAGCGCTTCTGCATGCTTCATTTCGGCAACGGCACGGGCCTGGATGGCATCATGCAATTTTGTGTAGCCCCAGTTTGCGCACATCTCGGCGTGCACAATGTATTGATTGATGGCGGTCAATTCATCTGCCAGCAGTCCGTTAAGGGTCTTGATTAATTTTTCATTTCCTTTCATTTGTTGCTCCTTTTACATTTCAATTTTCCATTTACTATTGAAGCTCTTTTAAGCTCGAATCAAATAATAAATAATCAATAGTAGATAATCAATTGTTTTAATAAGGGTGAGAGACGGGATTCGAACCCGCGACCCTTGGAACCACAATCCAATGCTCTAAACCAACTGAGCTACTCTCACCAAAAAAATTTGTTGGCTCAAAACAACCTTATTTTATCCCACCTGCTCTCTTTGTCAATATAACACTCGACACTGCGAAATCCATTCCTCTGTATTTCGAAGATTAAGGCCCCGCCAATAAATTGACGGGCTAAACATTCAAGAATTATATATAATGCGGTTATGCCAAAAACGCTTGCGTATATGGTAACATGGACGGCATACGGCACGTGGCTGCAGGGGGATAAAAGAGGATACGTTAAGGACGGTCAGATTCTCAAGCCGGATGCGGACCTGGAGGCGGCGAATCTACAAAGCCTCCAAAAACACCCCGTCTGTTTGACAACAATATAAAAAGAAATCGTTAATCAGGCGATTGCCGGTAAGGCAGAGCAGTTAGGTCAGAATGTATTAGCGATTGCAGTATGCCAAAATCACGTCCATCTGGTTATCGCTTATAATGGCACACCGATTGAATTCAGTGTCAAGCACTATAAAAGTGCGGCGTTATCGGCCCTGAGAAAACACGGCCATCAAGGCCGTGTGTGGTCAAGTGGATTTAATAAGCGTTTTTGTTTCGACGAAGAATCCCTGCGAAAACGAATTGATTATGTCAATGACCACAACAAATAATGTTTAATGTTATGTTTAGCCCCCCAATTTATTGGGGGGTTATGTTGTTATGTTTGTCCGAATTTATTCCGTGGGTTACTTCTTATTCGTCATTCCCGCAAAAATTCTCTGGACAAACCTGCCGCCTTATAGTATAATACCACGCCAGAATGGGGGCACGGACCAAAAGCGTCCTCACTACCATTGCCCTTGATATACCTGCCTTTGTGCGGAAGGGTCTCAAATGCCCATCGAAAAAAAATGCAGCAATTGTTGCTTCTCAACCTATGCCACTGGCCCCGGACGGCCTGTCCTCATCTGCCGCCAGAAAGCCGGCTCCGAAGGCCGCTGGAAAATCTGCTCCCAGCTCCAGAAATGCCCGAACTTCTACCCCTCACGTGCCTCCAACCCCAAAAGACACGCACCCCGCCTCATACCTCTCACCCGCGGACAATTCGCCATAGTCGATGCCGAAGACTACCCACGTCTCAGCCGCTTCATCTGGTTCGCAGAAGGTGCCCGTAACAAATACTACGCCGTCCGCAAAGAAAACGGCAAAAGCATCAAAATGCACCGCCAAATCCTAAATGCCCCTGACCACCTCGTAGTTGACCACATTGACCACAATGGCCTGAACAATCGAAAGAAAAACCTCCGCCTTGCAACCTTCACCCAGAACTGTCAGAACCAGCGAAGATGCTCACACGGAACCTCTAAATATAAAGGCGTTTGCTGGAACAAAAGATGCAAAAAATGGGCAGCCGCGATAAAGTGTGATAACAAAACCTACTACCTCGGCTACTTCAAAGACGAAACCACCGCCGCACTCGCGTATGACTCCGCCGCCCGCCGACTACACAAGGACTTCGCTGCCCTCAACTTTCCCGACTGACGACATTGTCATTCCCGCGTATCAATTTGTCATTCCCGTGAAAACGGGAATCCAGTTGGTAGTTGGTAGGGTGTGCTCGACTCGACTGAGCTCGTCGAAGTCCGCACACCAATTTCCTTATCGTTTAGCCCCAGCACCCCTGTCCTGAGCGAAGTCGAATGGCTATGGCTGGGGCAACCTGTGCAGGGGGTTGTTTAGCCGTCGCCGGCACGTCGACGCCCCCCTCGACTGAGCGGAGTCGAAGTCGAAGCAATCTCTCCTTTTAATCTGCATTCTGAAATCCGAAATCTGAAATATTCTCCCGCCTCCGGCGGATAAGTTGGTAGGGTGTGCTCCGCACACCATTTTCAGTGCCATTCCCGTGCAAACGGGAATCCACAAGTTTTGAAATTTGTATTTTGGTTATTCAAATTTGTTTCGGATTTAGGATTTTGAAATTCGTGCTTCATCTGACGCACCCCGCCAACTTGTTTACGAATATCCACTCACCAATTAACCAATTCTCTCTCCGTCGGATAAATCGTGTCCAATTCAATGCGTAACATTAAAACTCACAGGAGGCGGTTAGCCTTTAGCCGCATCTGCTTGTTCGGTCTTGTCTTCGGGTAGGTATTTCAAATTCTTCCACTTTTTGGTTACATATTCCAGAAAGCCATTTACAGGCTTGCTGCCACATATTGGCACAAGTTCTTGGCCAATCCTTGTGAGTAGAACGTTGCCTGTTATTATTTCATTTCCGGAGTCCTTGGGCATTTCGAGAAGAACAGGCGTTCCATAGTATAGAACTGCCAATTTCTTTGGCAGGTCCTTGTATATAAAACCACCGAGAGCACTGTATTGGATAAGACCGATACTTTCGAGGTGACTTAACGAGCCGAAGTTGATTCCTTGGTCATTATAGATTGGGTCTTGATCGGCATAAATCAATGGATTTATTTCCCCATTAATAGTCCATATGAACCCGCAAAGGTGCGTAAACATTTCGGCTTCATTCTTGTCCAAGTCGGAAAGGAAGTTAACTGTGCGTTTAGAATAAGTCCCCGGAGAATTGGATTCACCAGCGAGAACACGTGACCATAGCCCCTGCATCTCTTCGTCAGATACTATCCGGCATTTGTCAAAAAAGTTGGTTATCCAATCGTCCTCTACTTTCGAAGGATCGGCTTTATCGTTTAACTGAGGCAATGCTTTTGCAGTGATGTCTTCCATATTCTTTTGGCTCTTGGCCTCTTCTTCAATGAACCGATGCATTGCCCGACGGTGCAAATCCGTAATCTGGATTTCAGTTTGAGCTTTGATGAGTGCTGCTTCAGCTTCGGCCTTTGCTACACGCTCGATCTGATATGGCGCAAATATTCCTCCCACAGCCTTGGATACCTTCTTTATGAGGGTATCTGCTGGCTTTGAGAGGTCACCAAGGTTTATCAATGAGTTTGAAGTTCCTTCAGGCATTTTCTTTATGGACCTAACATAATAACATCCACCACTTCCGACTTTCACCCCCCCGCCTTTCACCCTTCGCAGCGGCAGTGGCTTTGCCGCTGCTGCGGAGGACGGGTCGCTTGCGCTTCCGCCTTCGCCCGTCAAGGCTCGGCCTTGCCGAGACTGACCGTAACAGCAATTTAGTCTATTGGAAATAAAATGTCAACTGTCTTGTATGCCTGCCCCGGTGGTCTTTCGTCCTCCATCGTCTCTCGTCCCTCGTCCTGAGCTTGCCTGCCTCCTTTAATCCCCGCCTCAACTCCTTTTTGCCCTCAATTCATCCTAATCTACGCCTTTTCACCCATAACTGACCCATTACTCATCGCGAGCGTTTTTCATTGACGTTTGCCCCATAACTTTGTATAAAGTTATAGCTAATGTGTATTGTGCCTGCGGAGGAGGCTGGGGAATTCGACCGAGTCAGATGCGAACGATAGCAATGATAAATCAGAAGGGGGGGTGTGGCAAGACAACTACTGCCATCAACACGGCAGCGGTGTTTTCTGCCCTCGGATATCGCACCCTGCTGGTTGACCTCGACCCGCAGGGGCACGCCTGCATGGGCCTGGGTATCGACCCGGATAACCTCAGCAGAACGGTTTATGATGTCCTGGTCAACACTCAGTTCCCGCTCTCACAAGTTATAATGAATACCAAGATAGAGTGGCTTGACCTGGCGCCCTGCAATGTCCTTCTGGCTGAGGCAGAGTATGGTCTGGCCGGCGTGCCCGGAAAAGAGCTGCTCCTGGCCACAAAGTTAAGGGCGCTGGGCGACAGGTATAGCGTATGTATCATCGACTCGCCGCCGGCACTCGGCATCATCACGTTAAATGCGCTGGTCGCCAGCACCGATGTTATTGTGCCGGTCCAGGTCCATTATTTTGCGCTCGAAGGACTGAAACGACTGCTTGAGACCGTCCGCATTATCCGTGAGCGATTTCATCCCTGTTCATCCGAGATACTCGGACTGCTGCTGACCTTTGTCGAAGATGCGACGATGTTCAGCAGACAGATTCAGCAGAAGATGAGAGAATACTTCGGGGAGCTGGTTTTTGACACGGTTATCCACAAGACGGTGCGGCTGGTCGAGGCCACGAGCGCCGGCGAATCAATCTTGACATACGCCCCCGAAAGCAGGGGCGCCGCCGACTATAACTCGCTGGTCCGCGAGATACTCGCCGACCCCGTCTGGGCCGAGGAGGTTGCAAATGCCAAAAAATAGACAGAGGTCCGGACTGCAGAAGGATTTTTCAGCAATCTTCCAGGGAGTCTGGATTCCGAAGAGAAACCGCGCAGCACGTCCAGCACAAGCCCCGAATCCGCCCGAACAAGGCCGGCAAACAGAGCAGAACCGGACCGAGCATATCAAGCAGATAGAGCAGATTATCAACTCAATGACGTGTTCAAAGGGCTTTGAATGTTTCAAATCGGGATTCGAGAATCTCTGCAAGGCTAAGATTGTGGGTGACGGCAAGATAATCGAATGCTCACCCGAAAACAAAAGGCCCTGCGAGTACCGATTCAGCTTCGTTGACAAGAGCTTCTGCAAGTGCCGGCTGCGATACTATATTGCCACAAACCTCAACAAGTAGAGAACCGGTGTGAAAATCCGCAATCAAATCCCTCTTTTCAATCTGCAATCTGAAATCCTTCTCTGTCACGCTTACCCTGCTTGCCCTGAGCAATCGCAGCGCGTCGACGTCCTCCTCTCCGCCCGTCATTGCGAGCGCAGCGAAGCAATCTCTCTTTTCAATCTGCATTCTGAAATCCGAAATCTGAAATACTCTTCTGCTTTCCCGCAAAAATTCTCTGGACATTCCTGCCGCCTTATGGTATAATAGCGCACCAGAATGGGGGCTCCACCATTGCCCCTGATATACCTGCCTTTGTGCGGAAGGGTCTCAAATGCCCATCGAAAAAAAATGCAGCAATTGTTGCTTCTCAACCTATGCCACTGGCCCCGGACGGCCTGTCCTCATCTGCCGCCAGAAAGCCGGCTCCGAAGGCCGCTGGAAAATCTGCTCCCAGCTCCAGAAATGCCCGAACTTCTACCCCTCACGTGCCTCCAACCCCAAAAGACACGCACCCCGCCTCATACCTCTCACCCGCGGACAATTCGCCATAGTCGATTCCGACGACTACCCCCGTCTCAGCCGGTTCGCCTGGTTCGCGGAAGGTGCCCGTAACAAATACTACGCCGTCCGCAAGAATAATGGCAAAAGCATCAAAATGCACCGCCTAATCCTCAATGCCCCGGACCATCTCTTAGTTGACCACATCGACCACAATGGCCTGAACAACCAGAAGAAAAACCTCCGCCTTGCAACCTTCACCCAGAACTGCCAGAACCAGCGAAGATGCTCGCACGGAACATCCGAATACAAAGGCGTCCACTGGCACAAAAAATGTAAAAAGTGGGCCGCCGCGATAAGGTGTGATAACAAAACCTATCATCTCGGCTACTTCAAAGACGAAATCTCCGCCGCACTCGCGTATGACTCCGCCGCCCGCCGATTGCACAAGGAATTCGCCTCGTTCAATTTCCCAAATCCCCAATAATATCGCTTCCCGGTCGGTCGTCTTCTCTTGCGTTCCGAGTCCGACTGGGTTCTGCATCAACTGCTAAAGTTTGACTCTTGACCCATGTCAGGTATGAGTTTTTGGACTTCAGACCAGTCGCGGACCCGTATATCGGTCGCACGAGCAGCTTCAATTTCAAGTTTCATCCCATCTGAAATTGTGTCAGATACAATCCATAGTTCATCAGAAGCACGAACCAAGGCTAAGCTGAGTTCTTCCGTTATGTGACGGATTCCTGGATTTGATTCTTCAGAATATACCGATAGTAGTAGGTGTGGAACTACTGGGGCATAGAAAGGTGATATATTTTCTCTATGTGAGTATGAAATAATGCGTTTTGCTATGCGCGTTACCCGCTCGATATTTTCCGGAGGACTTCCGGTGAATGGATGTGCAAGATAGACTATAAGCATTTCACCATGCATTCACGGTATCTTTTACTTTATGGACGGAACGATCCCCGCAGAAAGTAGATCTCAATCTAGTCTGTCCACATCCAGCACCAATGTTGGTTCCAATACTCTGGAATCGGTGTACTTCTACTTTGTTTGCCTTTAAGACCTGACAGTACGTTTCCACTTGCTTGCTGCTTGCAGGCATGAAAAGACATTTCCGATGAGGATTAAACATGCTCACCTTTACATAGAATGGTCCATTTACCGCTATCTTAGCAATCTGCATTGCATCGTAGGGAGAATCATTGATCCCATCCAATAGAGTGCAGTTGAGAGCGCATTTTCTTTTCAATCCGCCACAGAGTTTCTCAGCTTCTAAAATAGATTCGATTACTGGATATTTTTTTTCAGCGGGGATTATCGAAACTCGCTTTTCCTGAGGTAACGCATGGAGAGAAATCTGGAGTTTGACCCGCTCGACCCACTCTTGACTTGCTAGTGCGCGAATTCCTGCAGCTATGCCGACAGTGGAAATCCCTATCTCCACTTGAGGGAAATCCCGATACAATTGGGCGCAGAAGTCAAAGATGTTTTGGGCATTCAGAAGTGGTTCGCCTTGGCCCATGAAGGAAACTTGGAATTTCGGTGTCTTCAAATACCTAAGAGAGTATTGAAGCATTTCTACAAGATCATCCCTGCCTAAATGCCTTGGGAATCTCGTTCTTGGCATAGCGCAGATATGACATCCCAGCGAACACCCGACAGAAGTTGGAAAACAAAAAACCCATGGAATACTACGCCCATAGATATACAGAATACTGCTTTCCACTAGACTGCAATCTGAAGTCTGCCAAAGCAAGTATATTGCCGATGAGTGCCCTATTTGCTCACTCGTTTGAAAGAGTAATTTCATGATCTATCTAAAGAGATTAAATGCTATGTCGTAAATCTGCATGAGGTGACGGTCTGTCATCCCAGACACGTAGTCAACCGTTTTTATCGCATCTTCTATTTCGTGTTCTTTTCCCTTAAGTGCGCTCTCAATAAAGATGTGACAATGTCTATCATTAACATACATTTCATCACTGACTGACTTTTTGAAATTATCCACCGCATCTACCATTTTTGTCTGCAAATCTGCAGGTTTTACGTATTTAAAATCAACTTCAAAACTACCATAGTGCTTATAGAATTTATAGACTGCCCAGATACCCGCAGCGGCCTGAGCGTCACGTTGCTTAAACCAAGGGACTTTACCTATAATTTTCTCACGGATAAAGTCCTCATATCCTCGTAAGAAGGCTGAAATATCCTGATCCAATTCAAGTTGGATCTCGGATGCCTTATCTGTAGAAGCAACACTATTTCTTAACAGTTTGTCTTTGGATTTCATCACCACATTATTAATGATTTCTCGGAGCCTATACTTCCTACCCCAGCCATTTTTCCTTTGGGATTCACCTCTTCTCAGAAATTGCGTTTCAAGAATACTTTGTGTTTTTTCATACGTAAGCAATCCTTTTTCACTAATGTAAGTAGGTACCTCATCATAGATCTTGTCCGGTGTATCTTGGGGTTTGTATGTTGACTCTTCACAATTCAAAATATCCTCTGTGTCGTGATTGATTCCAGCGATTTGATCCGCGATTGCAACAGCCTGTGCTTCATAAGTTCTTGGTATGCCGAATTTGTATTTAGGTCGCCATGGGCTCCAACTATGAGTCAGAATTCCGCTTTTAGTTTCGTCGGTAACTTCTTTGAACTTTCTCTGTACTATACGCAACGAATTAATAGCATGGTGGAAAAGCCAATAAGCATTCTTCAATTCTTCTGTTTCGCTCCTTTCTATAGTTTCATCAATATCGTATTCTTTCTTTAGAGAATCCTGCAATTTTTTGAAATCACAGAGGGGCAAGACGTCGCTTTTTAAGATTTCTTGAAACTGACGCTCTCCAGCATGACCAAAGGGGGCGTGACCTATGTCGTGCCCGAAGGCTATCGCGTTTATGAGAGGAATATTCAATCTTAGGGGGATCCCTATACTTTCAGATATTTGATTAACCTCCAACGTATGAGTCAGGCGCGACCTGAAATGCTCTATTCTTTCCGGTTTGACAATCACTTGTGATTTGTCAGAGAGACGCCTAAACGCAGCAGAATAGACTACCTCATCGCCATCATGTTTGAACTCAGAACGTTCTTCCCCCTCGGTGTTGCCTATCTTAAAAGGCCGGTCTTTGGCCGCCCACACAGCAAATCCGTCATCGGTCCTGATGGAAATTTGCTGCGTCGTGTTATCGTTTTTGGGTGAGATTTCGTTTGTGGTCTGGGATTTGATAGTTTTTTTGGTTAACTCGGACATTTCATAGCTCACAAATGAACTAAATTTTTACTAGCCTCATTTTCGCAAAAAGCCTGATACATTGCAAGCAATAAATACCATCTATGTAAAAAAAGAAAATAAGAACAACCACTTATTTTCTTTTGCCCTTTAGATTGTCGAACTTCCAAATCTGCAATATATCGGTTTTTCCCAATAGTAAATAGTCAATCGTAAATAATCAATGGTTCACCGCTGCCTGCGCTGCGGCCAGCCGGGCAATCGGCACCCTGAAAGGCGAGCAGGACACATAGTCCATTCCCACCTTATGACAGAATTCAATACTGTCGGGGTCGCCGCCGTGTTCGCCGCAGATGCCGACTTCGAGTTCTTTGCGGGTTTTTCGGCCACGCTGAATACCGATTTTTAGCAGTTCGCCGATACCTTCCTGGTCGATACTCTGGAATGGGTCTTTAGGCAAAATCCCTTTTTGCAGATAGTCGGGCAGGAACGCACCGATGTCATCGCGCGAGAATCCGAAGCCCATCTGGGTCATATCATTGGTGCCGAATGAGAAGAATTCAGCGACCTCGGCGATTTTGTTTGCAACAAGCGATGCCCGAGGTATCTCAATCATTGTGCCGAACTTATGTTTTATTTTCTTGAGGTTATATTTTGCAAGGACCTCTTTATAGACCTCTCGGTCAATGGCAATCTGGTCGGTCAATTCCTTGACGTCGCAGACCACGGGAATCATTATCTCCGGATATGGCTTTTTGCCTTCCTTGATAAGCTCGGCAGCCGACTCGAATATCGCACGAATCTGCATTCGGCTTATCTCAGGATATGTAACTCCAAGTCTGACGCCGCGATGTCCCATCATCGGGTTGGACTCGTGCAGTTTTTCTGCACGCTTCGATAGCTCATCCATAGTTATATTCAAATCCTTTGCAAGCTGTTCAAGCTTGGCTGGTTCACGCGGCACAAACTCGTGCAGAGGCGGGTCGAGCAGACGAATCACGACCGGCAGGCCGTCCATCGCCTCCAATGTCCCCTTTATGTCCTTCTTGACGTAGGGGAATAATTCATCCAGCGCCTTCTTTCGCTCCTCTATGGTTTTGGAGACAATCATTTTTCGCAGGATAAATAGCGGCTCATCGGAACCTTTGCCATAGAACATATGCTCTGTTCTAAATAGGCCGATGCCTTCGGCGCCGAATTGTCTGGCCTTCTTTGCATCATCAGGAGTATCGGCATTGGTGCGAATCCCCAGTGTTCTTACGGCGTCGCAGACTTTCAGGAAACTGTTGAGAATTATATTTTCCCGAGAGGCGTCCATCATTGGAAGCTGGCCGATATAAACGTTTCCTTTGGTGCCGTTCAAGGTAATCCAGTCACCAACTTTCAGGATTTGCCCGTTGACGTGGACTTCTTTTTTATCCGTATCAACGTGCAGTGCCCCGCAGCCGACAATACAGCACTTGCCCCAGCCGCGGGCAACAAGCGCCGCGTGCGAGGTCATTCCGCCTCTTGCGGTCAAAATTGCCTGCGCCGCCCGCATACCTTCTACGTCCTCAGGGTTGGTCTCTTCCCGCACTAAAATCGCTTTCTTACCCTGCTTCGTCCACTCGACTGCTTCCTGTGCAGTAAAGACAATCTGGCCTGCCGCTCCGCCGGGGCCCGCAGGCAGTCCTTTAGCTATCACCTTGTGCGTCTTCTCGACATTCGGGTCGATTATCGGGTGCAGCAGCTCATCAAGTTGAGCGGGCGTTACACGCATTACCGCCTCTTCTTTCTTTATCAGTTTTTCTTTGAGCATATCCACAGCCATCCGCACGGCGGCAGGCCCATTGCGTTTGCCCACACGACATTGCAGCATAAAAAACTTACCATTCTCTATGGTGAATTCTATGTCGAGCATATCGCGGTAGTGCTTTTCGAGCCGCTTCTGGACGGCGAACAATTCTTTGTAGATTTTCGGCATCGCTTTTTCCAGAGAGATTAGCTTCTTGTTGTGCTTGCTCTTTGAGTATTCGTTGACAGGTGCAGGCGTCCTGATGCCGGCGACAACGTCCTCGCCCTGGGCGTTTAGCAGGTATTCGCCGTAGAATTGATTTTCGCCGTTTCCAGGGTTTCGTGTAAAGCCCACGCCGGTAGCCGAGTCACTTCCCATATTTCCGAAGACCATTGCCTGCACGTTGACCGCTGTCCCCCACTCATCGGGTATGCCCTCAATCTTGCGGTAACTTACTGCGCGTTTGCCGTTCCAGGATGCAAAGACTGCGTGAATTCCGCCCCACAATTGCTCGTTGTGGTCATCGGGGAAATCCTTGCCAAGGACCTCTTTGACTTTGGCTTTGAAAAGCGAACAGAGATTTTTCAGGTCGTTTGCTGTTAAATCTGTGTCGCTTTTACAGCCCTTCTCTTTTTTCATCCAGCCCATAATCTTTTCCAGTTGTTTGCGGATGCCCTGGTCTTCCTTTGGTTCTATTCCTGCCGCCTTTTCCATCACGACATCGGAATACATCATAATCAGCCGGCGATACGCATCATAAACAAAGCGTCTGTCGCCCGAGAGTTTTATAAGGCCGGGGATTGTCTTTTCATTAAGCCCGATATTCAAAATTGTCTCCATCATTCCGGGCATCGATCGCCGTGCTCCTGAACGGACGGAAACCAAAAGTGGATTCTCCGTGTCGCCAAACTTTTTGCCCATCAGTTTCTCGACGTCTTTGAGGGCCGCCTGGACCTTCTCCTTCAGTCCTTTTGGGTAGGTTCTTTTGTTCTGGTAATAATGTGAGCAGACCTCGGTGGTGATAGTAAAGCCCGGCGGGACCGGCACACCGAGCTTGGCCATCTCCGCCAGATTTGCACCTTTTCCGCCCAAAAGATTCTTCATTTTCGCATTGCCTTCGGCCTTGCCTTTTGCGAAGAAAAAAAGTTGCTTCTTTGCCATTCTAAAATTCTCCTTCTATGTAACGCTAATTAAACACAAGACTTATAACCTGCCCAATGACAGCTACTTACTTGTGGATGTCCAGCAGGCGATTTTCTACTGAAATCAAAAAAGATAGTATATTGTTTTCCTGCCGGAACGTCAACGCCTAAATGCTTTCATTTGGGGTGGGTGGTGCGTGTCGAGTTTGTAGGTAACTGCGGCGGGTTACGTTGACCGGTTACGGTTGCGGTTGACGTAAGACGATGAACGAGACGAGCAGCGCAACCGATAGACGATATACGCAACCACCTACAAAGATGAATCACGCCTTTTGTGGTGGGCAATGCCTGTCAAAAATCGTCCACCATAATATGTTTGATGTGATAGCGCTGGGGATAATGACCACAGACCTTATCTAAATTCTGCAAAGATACGGTGGATTTGCTGATGGACGCCGATTATAATGCACTTCAAAAGTGCTTCCAATTTAATTTTTTGCCACAAAGGCACCAAGACACCAAGTCCTTTTAATTTATAAATTCTTTTGTGACTTTGTGTCTTCGTGGCTAATCCTTATACATACTGGATTCAATGTGAAAGGATATTTCGTCTTACACAGAAATTGGCTAAGAAAGTTGGCCTGCATCCTTTACAGGGTATTCCTCCTCAGGAGAACCCGTTTATTGATTGGACGGCACATTTATTCAGGGTAGAAGGCGTGCAGTATATCATCGTTACGAACACGGCTGCTCTGTATAGCGTGGTAATGTTCGGTCGCGGCATCACCGACGATAATGAGTTTATCCAGAGAACACTCGGATTTATGGCTGAGATTACGGCTAAAGATGGCTACGAATTCTTTTACCAGCGGCTGATAGCGCCTCACACGACAAGAATATCATTCTCAAAGGCGACCGACCGGCGCGTTTTAGGGTCGATGAATGATTTGATAGTTCAAGCCGACTACTATATTACCGAACGCCAGATGTTGCCTTTCGAGGTCTCCATTCAAATAAACGAAATGCCGAAGTCACTCCTCGGATACCATAGCACAAAGGATGCCTTCAGACACCTAAAGGTTGAGAGATAATAGAGGCAGCTTAAAATTTATTTAGCCACGAAGACGCGAAGGCACAAAGGGAAGACTATCGGGTTACCAGATTATCAGGTGATGGCAATCAGGATATCAGGTTATCAGGCATCCTGGTCTGCTGGTATCCTGCTGTCCTGCATACTGATATTCTGATGCCCTGCTATCCTTTTAGGGTCTTTGTATTGGTTCGGCTGGTATTTGCTGGCGTAATCGCCGGGTCTCCCCATCCCGAAAGTCAACCCAAAATGCTTGGAAAACGTTGCTGTCCCCATTATTTGCCACGGAAGGGAACCTCAAGTTGGAAGTTGCCTCCCACGCTCATCCCCCGTGTGGAGGATATGGTCGCAACAAGAGGCAACTGTCCCGCTTCGAGGACGAACTCGCGACCGTGATGGCGCACAACCGCCCGGCCAATAGGCATCGCCCAAAGCAGGGAGAAAGGACCAATCACATTCCGGAAATACGACGCGGCAACTGCGCACGCTCAACCCTTGATCCGCAGGACGAAATGTGCCCCGTGTGGGAGGCGGCTACTGCATCGAGCTTGATCAGTGTTTCGCTCCGATGATGCGATCAATGACGATCACTGGCGGCGCCATCTTACGGTCACCTTTCAACTCAACGGTAAGACGTTTGCCAGGTGCGTGGGCGACGGTTTCCGAGCCGTTCACATTCGCGAGAGTGACTCGCTCGCGAATGACGGGCACTTCTACTTGCGCGTCGCCGGTGTCGGCGACCGCCCAAAGTACCCAAACCTGGCCGGCTTCAGCCGTAGCCCCGTCGAGATGCCGAAAAGCGGTGACGCGGCCGCGCAGCACCTTCAGGTCGGCGTCCGCCGGCTTCATCGGAAACGGCCAGGGCAAAGCCTTGACGTAGGCCCGCACTGCCACTTGTTCGGTTTTGGACGCATCCATTACACAGACCTTGCGGAGGCCCGCTGCGAAGGCCCGTGTGAAGAACTGCATGCGCCACGCCGCGCGGCGCTCGGCGGAGAGCGCGCCGATGAAGTCGAAGTTGCCTTCGGTATGCCAGTAGTTCTGCTTGCGCAGATAAGTGAAGCCAGGTACGCGCTGCTCCCATTTCTCAAAGACCGCCTGCACGTCATCGAAGACCTGTGCAATGGTCCTGGAGCCTCCCGCGAAAGCGGAGTCCAGCCCTTCGTAGTCGTGGATGCTCACGATGTCCGCGACCGGGCCGATGGAGTAGGGTTTGCCCTGTGCGCGAAACGCCGGCGAACCCGCTAGCGCTGTGGCATTTAGCGCGGATTCGAGCCAGTGGAGCCCGTGTTTTCCGGACGCGAGCGCGGGCGCCACGATGACGGCCTGCGGGTCGGCTGCTTTGATTCGCGCGGCAGCGAGCGTGGCGAATTCGCCGTAATCCGCTGCCTGGCCTTTCCAGTGCGTGCGATACATCTCCGGCTCATTGTCGAGTTCCCACGCGCGAACACCGTAACGCTCACCCCACCCCTGACGTTGCGCGAGCGTGCCGCCGGGGCGATAGCGTTGGGCGAGTTTGCCAGCGAACTCAGCCAGCGCGTGCATCTTCAGCGGTGCTGACTTCCCGTTCTCCCTGCAGCCAGCCCAGGCCGGCGGTCCGCCAGCATTGCCGCCCACCACGGGCGCCTGCATCAGCACGTTTAGCCCGCGCTCTTGGGCCGCCATGACGAACGCATCCAGCGCCTGCCAGGCGGACGGGAGCTCGCGGCTCAAGTCCACCGGCCCGTCCGGTTCCATCGCCCGCCAATTGACCGGCATGAACGTCCAACGCAGCCCCATGCCGACTTCTTTCTCCAAGTCCGGCACTTTCGAGCCACCCCACATGTTGCCGCCCTTCCCGTCCCAGCTTCCCGTGTGACCGAGGTAGGGCGACTCGAATCCCTCCAGCCCGAGGGCAGCGTATTCCGTTGCTATCGGCGGGGCAATGGGATTGGCCGACGGCGGGTAAGTCTTGGGAACCCGGTCGAGGAAAACGAAAAGCAGCGCGAGCAACAGCACACACACGAGAACCATCCCGCCACAGCCCCACGCGCATAATTTTGAGAAACTAGGGACAGTCACAATCCTGTTCGGCACTCAATTTGCTCTTTGACAATATAAAGGAATAATGGGGACAGACAACGAATTTTCTGGAGATTATGGATAAAGAGTATCATAAATTCTCTCCTTTTGATTTTTGATATAAATATCGACTTAAATACAGACGCACACTCGTCGCTGTAACTATGGAATCGGCCAGTGGTCGGAAGGCGTGCGAGAGGCCTTCATATAGTCTGCCATTTTCGCAACGATGTCCGGATTCTTTTCGGCGATATTGTGCTCTTCGGCAATGTCGTCTTTTAGATTGTAAAGTTCTATCGGGCCATCCGGATTCTTGGCAACGTTGAGACGAATGCCTTTCCAGTCGCCAAACCGAACCGCCTGCTTCTTACCTTGCTCGTGAAATTCCCAGTAAAGAAATTCGTGCTTCTTTTGCTTCTGTGGCTCGCCCAGAAGCGTTGGAAGTATTGAGATGCCGTCGATGCCCTTCGGCTTTTCAATTCCCACAAGTTCGCAGCAGGTCGGCAGAAAATCCCAGAACGCCGAGATGTGATTTGTAACTGAGCCGGCCTTTATTTTGCCTGGCCAGCGGGCAATCATCGGCACACGGATACCGCCTTCGGACAGGTCGCGTTTATGTCCTCGAAGCGGGCCGGAGCTTTTGTTGAAAGCCGGGTCAGCTCCGCCTTCCTTGTGCGGGCCGTTATCGCTTGAAAACATCACCAGCGTATTCTCATCTATGCCGATTTCTTTGAGCCTGGTCATTAGTTTTCCGATGTCACCATCCATCCGCGTAATCATAGCAGCGTGACCTTTCTGCGGAGCAGGCCAATCCTTGACCGCATAAGGTCCCAGCGATGGCACCTCCATTCCGTTCTGGCCTGCTTCGTTGTTAGCGTGCGGAATTGTGTAAGCAAGATACAGGAAAAACGGTCTGGATTTATTTTGCTCAACGAAGGTCAGCGATTCTTTGGTGAAGAGGTCGAGAGAGTATGTTACTTTATTTATTGATTCACCCCAGCCCCCGCTTCTGTCTTCGACAGAAGACTCGGGGGGAAGCTGGTTGCCCTCAACCGCTATCTTTTCTTCATTTCTCCAGAGGAACTCCGGATAGTAGTTATGGGCGTGCCGCTGGTTAAGATAGCCGAACCAGTAGTCGAAACCCTTTTTGTTTGGGACACCTCTTGTGCCGGCCTCGCCCAATCCCCACTTGCCGATGATACCTGTTTTGTAGCCGGTTTTTTTGAGTAGTTCAGCTACGGTAACATCTGATGGACGCAGTGGAATAAGGGCGTTGCCGCGAATCCAGCAGTGCCCTGTGTGTAAACCAGTCATCAAAGAGCACCGCGATGGGGCGCAGACGGTCGAGCCGGCGTAATGGTCGGTAAAAATCATCCCTTCTTTGGCTATGCGGTCTATATTTGGCGTGGCGATTTCTTTTTGTCCGTAGCAGCCGAGGTCACCATAGCCTAAGTCATCTGCCAGAATGAAAATGATGTTGGGGTGCGGTGATTTGCCAATCGGCCAGCTTTCGCATCCTAAGATTGTCGCTGATATTGCGCCCGTGCCGATAGCTTTAAGAAAATCACGTCGATTCATAAAATCTCATTTTTCTCTGCATACTTAAGGTATAGTTTTATTTACTCTCCAGCACAAGCACCCAGTCGTTGTTTTCGCCGCTGGTCGGCGGGGTAAATTCGCGGTTGCCGCTATTTGGAAATGTGCCGATGGAACTGGTTTCTCCCGTTTGCGGGTCGAACCAGGATGCGTTAACCTTCTGGCCGGCGAGTTTGTTCAGTACGACCTCGACCGTTTTTCCAGCAGGCAGATAAACAAGTGCCCAGGCACCATCGCTGGCTCGCGTGGCCTGTATATGTTCCAAACCGCCTGACTGTCCGGCCGCAATTATGGATTGGTCGGGAATCCGGTCAAGATGTGACCTTGATTCCATCAGCCGACGCAGGTGCTTCATCTGTGCTGCTCCCGGCGCATCGAGGGCGATTTTCCAACTGCTGCGCTGACCTGGCCCTTTCGGGAGCGTCTGAACCTGCCCCGGATAGGCCGGCTCGAAGAAGCCATAGACATCATTGTGCCCATAAGTATGTCCGAACGCCCCGGCAAACACCGCACAATAGGCCTTCCGTCTAACAGCGATAGCGCCCGCACGCGAGCGGTTCGTATCCCTGTGCACCCAGATACCGTCAGGAGTGTCCTCGTAGATGGGTTCGCCGTCCAGCACCGGCTTTGTGGGAGCAAGGGCGTAATCGCGAGCTATCAGCTCGTAGGTGTCCGGCATTTTGTAGGCCGCACTATCGATGAGATGACCGGATTGGAGCATGTTGAAATCAAGCCACGGCTCCTCGTGGAAATCCTTCGACGAAGTGAGGGCCGCGCCGGGGTGGATAGTCATAAGCTGGGTTCCGTTATGCGCTTCGCCCAGACCGCGGGCCATCGAGACGAAAACGCTCTTTTGCTCTGCGCTGATAGGCAGGCGGTAACCGTTGATGGCATCATACTCGCCGCTGACAATCCACAAGACGTGACTATGTGAGGCATACCTTTTGCCTATCCATTGCCCAAATCGGTAGGCCTTCTGCAAATCGCTGCCAAAAGCTTTGCCGTATTCTTCACCCCACATCGGCACCAGCGCGATGTACAGCCGGTTGTCGTGGGCCTTCGTGACGATTGTATCTATGTTACGCCAGAACGCCTCATTGGGTGTATCGGTGTTGTCGTCGGAAAAAGGCCGATTGCCGGCGTAGTCCGTAACGTTGAACCCGCACTGGACCTGAATGACATTAAAACGGTGCTGGACACGGTTGGACATATAGCGGTCAACCTCAGCCGGCGGGATAATTCGCAGCATCCAGGCAGTGTCCCCCAGCCAGAAGAATGGTTCGCCTTTCTCTGTGATTAAGAAACGTTTGTTGTCGCTGACTTTCAAACGGGACAGCGGTGTTAGCTGTGTGGATTGCTTGGTGTTTTTTATCCAACTGGTTTTGCCGACGCCACATCTGGCAATTTCTGTAAGTTCATCAAGGTGGTTTAGGTAAACGCCTCTCGGGTCTGTGTTGTGCTTCTTACATAGTGACGCTGCCATACCGACTACTTCGCCCATCATACCGCAGGTCCGCATTACCCGCACGGCGCCGAGTCCCTCGTGGGTAACACTGATGTCACGGCCTGCCATAAACAGATTTTCAATATTGCGCGAATACAGACATCGGTAGGGAATCCAGTAGGGCTTTGTGTATTGCGTATAGTTTGCCTTCGAGATAAATTCATCGCCTTTGAAGTCGTCCTGGTATGCAGGGTCGGGCAGATGAAGGTCGATGGTCCAGGTGCAGGGGACAAACGCATCGGGATATTTGACAGCGTTTAGAAAATCTTCCTTTGCCAGAACAACATCGCCCAAAAGTCTGCGGGACTCGCGCTTGCCGGCAATATAAGCGGCCCAGTTGAGCTTGTGATTCGGATACAGTTTCTTAGTATTTTTCAATGCGTCCCACGCGCCGAACATCGCCCGCAAATTCAAGTCGCGGATGTATTCAGACTTTTCGATAGGGTCATAATAAAAGCCGCTTTCCCAGTACCACACGCCTAATTGCTCTAAAGATGATGGAAACGGCTTGACGCTCAAGTCCAGCGCCCACTGGACAAGCGGGAACGACACCGGCGAGCCGGTATCAACCACATTCCACAGGTTCGTTGGACCCATATGACCATCGAGTGTGATTTCGTAATCTGCCCCGGCCAGAAACCCTACGCAGCCATCGCCCGTGCAGTCGGCAAACCACCTGCCTTGAAAGCGCTGTCGCTCCGACGTGCTGATGTTCTGGGCAATTACCGCAACGATATGTTTGTTTTTTGTCTCAACTTCGTTTGCTCGATATTGCAGAAAGAGTTTGATATTTTTGTGCGACTTCACAAATTTGATGCGCTTCTGGTCCTCGTAGATTTCTGCCGAGTTTGCCGGGCCAACGTGAGCTCTTTTAGCCGGCTCAAGCTCCCTCACAATGTCACCTATGCGAGGGTATGGCTCGAAGTTTGTCTCGCCGTTCAGCCAGACCCGCACCTCCGAGCTGTTATTGCCGCCGAGTATAGGTCTATCCTGAATAAGCGCCACATCAAGTCCCAGGCGAGCCGCTGAAATCGCAGCACATGTCCCTGCAATACCTCCGCCAACAACAACCAAATCAAATTCGCCTGCATCTTTGGGCTCGTGAGGTAACTGCATTGCTTTTCGCCGAAATGCCACCAATTTCTCATATTCATTTGGCGGAACAAAATCCGCATCGGTGGTGAAAATAATTGCATCGCATCTGTCCTCGAAGCCGGTCAGGTCGCGCAGGGAAAGAGTGATTTCCTTTTTGGAAATTTCAACTGTGCCGCCATCCTGCCAGTGCCACTTTTCCCCTTCCGTGCCAAAAATAGTTTCCACCGGTTTGCCGTCAATTAAAAGATGAAACTTTCCCGGTGTGCCCGGGGCATTCCAGGGCGCCACCCAATCGCGAGTGCGGACCCAGACGCGATACTTTCCCACTGTCGGAAACCGGACGGTTGTTACAGCGTCATTGACCGGCTCACCCAGGCCGTGGGCCAAAAGAAAGGGCGAACCCATAAGGTCCATAAACTGCTGGTCGATTACCCAGCCGCCGAGATTTTCAAAGCCCTCGGCCTCCACCAAAACCGTCCGCCCTCTCGCCCCTGAAGCAGTCAGCAATAAAAATGTTATTGCCAACACTTTTCTGATTGCACAGCTTATATTTTTCGATTCCTTCATACAAAAATCCGCCATAAATCTTTTACTCCGTTAGAAAGCCCCGTTCCGTTAGAAAGTTCCTTTCTAACGGAGTTTACAGAACAGGCATAACAATCAATCAACGTTTCGTAACCATTACGCTCGTCAAAATAGCGTTTTTGTGTCATTACTTCGGTCGCTCCCTCCTTCGCTAATGCTACGGAGGGCAAGTCGCTCCCTCGCAATGACAAAAATAGACTGTTCGTCAGCTTCCACGATTGTAAATTCAAAATCTCAAATACTCAAATTTAAGATTCGTTTTTCAAAGGATTGCGCCCTATGGAAGGCATGGGTCGGCATCAACTTTATTGGGAGGACTAATCTGAGGGAGCGGACTTTGCTGCTCGCTGCGTGCTTTGGCCAATGCGTTTGCTATCTCTGGAATATTCTGCAGCGTCGAGAACTCTCCGTTTAACATTGTCCCGTTTACATAATCGGCAATATCCTGTTCAGTCATGCTTTGCTGAACTCCTCCAAAGGCCTTCACCATCACGTCAATCGCGGCAGAGCGTTCCTCAATGGCCTGTAATTGTAAACCAATCTCCTGAGCTTGACGAACATTTCCAATCGCCTCATAGATTCGTTTCTGTTCCTCGAAGGCCGACTTCTGCAGCGCCATACCCACACGGTCGTAGACGATGAATCGTCCCGAAGAAGAAAGACTGCTGCCGACATTAGAGACGTCCTTTACAAGCTGCAAGGCGTCTTCGTATTGTCCAGCTGCAGATAAAGCACTCGCCTGTTCTATTGAATATCGTCCCATATCACGGAGCATGCTCATATGTGACAGAGGTAAATCAAAGGCGGATAGTCCAATTGCAGCCGCATCAGAAACACCCGCGTTCAAGAAATAGTCATATCGCGCCATAAGCAACTCTATCCTGTCATCAGCAAATCTGTCCTTTGTGCCGGCCTGGGATAGCGACTTCAAGGCTCCTTTAACATCTCCATTTGCAAACTGACAGTATGCAGCATAACAATCCGCAAGGGCATTTGTTGGGTCGAGCGTTCTAATCCTGTCAATGCAGGCCAGAGTTGATTCACCAGTCTGTCCTTGCGTTATTTGGGCCTCCACTAATGATGATAGCGCAACCACCGACTCCGGGTATAGACTGGCAGCCTCCTCAAGGTATGTGAGCGCTGTCTGGTTGTTTGGTTCCAGGGATGCAGCGGCAACCCAATAGGATGGTTCCTCATTGTGCTCCTGTAGAGTAGCGGATAGCGTATCAGAGGTCACAATCTGTCTGATTGCGTTCTCTATACTTCCGCCCGATTCTATTAACTCTCTTAACTTGCCGATATCATATTTGACAGACTGCTTTTCTTTGTTATAGCTGGACCCATTATCTTGATTTCGCTTGACGGTATTTTGTTCCCCGGGAACTTGCCTTTCTTTGGAGCGGGTATTCCTCAAGAGCATATTCCACAAGGCTTCGATAAGTGAACGGTCTGCGTTTCGCTGCTTCACCAGCCCTGAGACTTTCTGTTCCAACTCATCGACCTTCTGATTTGCTAAATTTCTTTCCAACTGTGTTTTATGAATTTGCCCCTTGAGTTCGGCCATCGCCTTCGCACGCTGCTGCAATTCAAACGCGGCATACGATGCTTTCTTGCCGGTTTTCACATTCAGAATAATCAGGCAAACGCATAAAACAACAGCGATTGCTGTCACTGCAAGGAACACCCGCAGGTTCATTTTCAGCCCTCTAAAATACATATACAAAAAATCCTGTTATCGTTCCCAAACTCTTCTACGCCTATCAATTCTCAATGGTATTCAAATTTTTTTGAAATACAATAACTGAGAGCATAATATTCACATCCAGAAATCGTAAAAATAATTGTCGGTAAAGGGCGGGTCTTTAAGATAAAAAGCGGCTGACGGACGCAATGCAGGATTGTTTCGGGCTTTACTCCAGAAAATATGGAACAGCATTGCATTGGAAGCAGGGCCGCTGAATAAGGGCGAATTTTATAACCGGCTCAACGTCGTTTAAGGCTTAATTATACATAAAGTAGGCCGTTGCTTTGCAGCTTTTGTCGATAGATTCACGTACTTTATTTTATCTCTTCATCTTTTCAAGGCGGATATAGGAAGGCACATTGAAATGCGGCATTTGTGGTTCCCATGCCTGTGCAGAAATATATCCGCTGAGTATTTTTCCGCGAAGCTTTGCTTCTATGTAAGCCGTATGGGGATACCGTTTTGTGAATGATGTGGGTATCCCTATCGGGAAGCTGGCCGTAAAGATGCCATTGTTGAAAGCCAGCGATGTTCCTTTCAGTGGTGCTACACCTGTATTATCAGGATTGTCCTTCTCAACGTATTTCATCCGCGCGTTGCCATTAGCTTCTATTGTAATCTGGACAGGATGTTTTTTTTCATAGGTTACGATTTCGCCGCTCCACGTACCAATGAGAAACGACGGCGGGGAAAAAGTTTTCTGACCTATCCGTCCCCTGATGGAAAAGAGATTCCGCAGGAAGGAAAAAAATCTATAGCGAGTGAGAAGCTCAGAAAATATCCAGTCGTGTATCCTGGAAGTATCAGCATCGTCACCATTGCTGAGGACTGCAATGGCGATATTTTTAGACGGTATAAGTCTCAGTTCGGCCTTTGCACCTAAGACATGCCCACCGTGTTCGACGATGTGATATCCAAACCGCTCAGAGATGTGCCAGCCGATTCTATAAGATGATTGGGGAGACCTTGATTTGGCTGCGGATTGCATCTGGTCTATGGATGTGTCGCTCAGAACCGGTTTCTGATTCACAAGATGGTTTTTCAGATGGAACATACCGAAGCTGACCAGGTCGTGGACACTGGCGAAGACCGTCCCGCCACCCTTGCAAATCATGTCGAAGTAAGGAACTCGACCTTGATGCGTATATTTTTCGGCAATGTCCTCTTCATCGCGCAGGCCTGTATCGACCATTGTCCTGGTCAAAGCTAAAGGACTGAACACCTCGCTCTTCATAAACTCATCGTAGGATTTGCCGGAAATGCGCTCGATGATGTTTCCAAGGATGCCGAATCCTAAATTGGAATAGATGAATCTATCTCCAGGAGGAGATACAATTTTTCCGTAATGACTAATCACCTCATCCCAAGAAGGTCGCTGGTCGAGCTCATTTTCGTACAAGTGAGTCCACATCCACGGCAGACCGGAGGTATGATTAAGAATCCGACGTATAGTCGCATCGTTTGCATCGCCTTCGTATGCCTCTATTTTTAATTTACCTAAATATTCATTTGCCGGCTTGTCAAGGTCGATGAGTCCGCGCTCCTTGAGGAGCATAATCGCCGTGGCGGTATAGACCTTTCCCAAAGAACCCAGATGATACATTGTATGAGGCGTGGCCTTGATTTTTTCCTCCACGTTTGACCAGCCAAAGGATTCCTCCCAGATAATTTTCCCGTTTTGTGCAACAGCAACAGAGATTGAGGGGATGTTGGCCTCCTGAACATATTGTTCTATGTTGCTGCGCGCCTTCTGGAATAAATGGTCGCTTTTTCCACAGGCGCACTTGTAAATAATGGCAAGGCCAATGAAGGCCAACACAATCAACAAAACGATAATAGTCTTCAGACGAGGCTTGTTCATTCTATTTCTCTTGTGAATACATAGTGCAAATAATTTGTTTCAGCAATTTTCGACCCGTAGAATCGGCTCATTACTGTTCAAAGCTCAATTATATATAAAGTATGCGGTGGCTTTCCAGCTTTTGTTGATAAATACCCGCACTTTTATTTTTCAAGATGGATATTGGAAGGCACACTGAAATGCAGCATCTGTGGTGAGCGAGAAAGGATTGTTAAGGGTTGACTGTGCCTTCGGCCTGCCAGAGCAGGTCTGTTTGGGGTGGGACCGGAGTTTTGCGATTGAATCCCCGGCACCTTGAGCAGGAGCAGGTGCCGACCGACCTTAGATGTGACCTGCCAGCGAGCCTTCTTGTGTCAATTAGCCGTGCTCCTTTAGCCTCCATCTTACGAAGTGCCATCCTCGCCTCTCTTTTATGGTGCGAGCCGACAGCATCGATTACGACGGTGACTTTTTTGCCTCGCTGAAGTAATCCCAACGCTGTTTCTTTGATAGAACTCTCAAGACCGGCCCCTATGAGGATAAATTCGCTGGCATGCAATTCGCTGAGGAGTCTGTCGATTCGCGGTTCATCAAACGGGTCAGCGCAGCGTTTGTGGAGGATGACCTGTTTATAGCGGCGCAGCATATCTCTCGGCAAATCGGTGCTGCCGTCGGCTGGAAAACTTATCCTGTTGGCCAGCAGGGTGTAGTTCACCTTTTTTTGTCCTTCGGTGCCGTCGATGCAACACTCGAAAGAGTTCTCGCCATTGCCGTTGTAAGGATAGACATCAGCGATGGAAACAACAGGAATCTTTCTGCTTCTGGCCCAGGCCATAACGCGGCGGATGTGTGCCAGGACCCTCCTGTGGTTTCTGATGCAGTCCTTGCCGGAAGCAAGAAGAAAATCCTTTTGAGTATTGATGTCAATCAAGATTTGCCTGCGCCTTGCTCTGACCAACTGTAGGATCATTTTCATATCCTTCCCGATTTTATCAGGATTCTGCTACAGAGCGTTATTCAGTCAGTGCATTTCGTCCTATAAGGAATACGCACCGACAAGAAAACAGTTCATTCTTTTTATCGAACACTGTCCATCTCCACTTTAATTTTCGGACGGACGGAATGCAAATTCTATCTTCGCAATGGTGACATTTTTTGTATAATATGGGTAATTTATCGCTCCATCCGGCGGACCGGACCCGCTAATAAATTCCGGCGGGGTGGATTAACCTTGTGTTTTGGACGGGCTTTAACCGATGTCACGTGTCTTAAAAGAATATCCTGCAGTTGCTCTGAAAATTGAGGAATTGGAGGGAAAAATCGACTTTGAGCGGATTTTCGGACGTTCCGGCCCGGTCCATATCGAGATTGGCTGCGGCAAGGCGGCTTTTCTACTCAACCAGGCAAGGGCCCAGCCGCAGGTCAATTTCTTAGGCATAGAATGGGCAAGCAGATATTATCGCTACGCCGTTGACCGCATCGGACGATGGGGACTGACAAATGTGCGGATAACCCGAGCCGATGCTGCCGGCCTGTTAAATCTTGTCCCCGACAACTCTGTGGAATGTTTCCACGTTTATTTCCCCGACCCCTGGCCAAAAAGACGCCACCAGAAAAGAAGGTTTTTCACGCCAGCAAATCTATCGCAGATTATTCGTGTCTCGAAGACCGGCGGCGAGCTACGAATCGCCACTGACCATTTGGATTATTTTCAGAAGATAAAGGAATTGATAACCGCTCAGAGTGACGGACTCGAAAGAATTGAATTTCTCCCTGCCGCCGGGGCGGACAAAGGCGAATGGCTCGGCACAAACTTCGAGCGAAAATACCTAAAGGAAAACAGGCCGATTTACACCCTCGCTGTAAAAAAGAAATAGCCACGAAGGCACAAAGGCACAAAATTAAAAAAGAAAAAAATAACCACGGATTACACAGATTAACGCAGATTAAATGAGAGTAAGGTATCAACAAAGAAAGATTATAATCAGTGAAATCCTTCGGCTCTTTCGGCTTGGTTCGGCTTTGCTCACCACAGGTCGCTCAGGACAAGTTCTGTGGTTAGAAATCTAAGGAACTTTTAAGGCGAACTTTACTGAAAGAAAAAGGTGGTTTTTTAGTCCACGGAAATCGAGGTAGTTTTGTCGCCGACCAGGAGTTCGTGCCAGCCGGGTTTGCAACAAAGGGTAAAATCTACTTTTCGGGCATCACCTGCCCTCGTCCAGACTAATTTTGAATCGACTATTTTTTTGTCAACATAAAGGGGAACTATGCTGCCATCGATAAAGGTATTGGCGATGGTCGCTGTTATGGTAAAAGGCTCATCAGCTTTTAATTGTGCTGTGGGGAATTCCAGCTTTGTGCATTCAAAGTCGCTTTCTATATTCCAGCCGCCAACCTCTACAAATGGTGTTACACTGCCTAAATAATTTACGGCAAAGGTTGCACTGACCTCTTTTGATTCCCCGGGCAGCAAACTGAAGTAGTTATCTTCCCAGAAAATCGGCAGTATCTCTTCGCCATACCGGCCTTTGGTTGCAACAAGATGAATAAAAAATGCAAGTCTATCGGTCGGATTCTCGACCTTGACGTGAATAATACTTTCCTTGTCCTCCTTTTCTACTTCGTACGATACGTTCAATTTGACCAAAGGAAGATTTGCTAATTCTCTAAGGTCAGTAGGACCATCGGCTGAAAACCAATAAAAATTGTCAGATACCAGTTTGCCATCGCTGTCTTTTAGTTGGAGCTTGACAAAATATACAGGTTTTAGCTCTGGAATATCCGAAATAGTGAAAATGTCTTTATATGTATTCGCCTCTATATCTATTTTTGTAGTTTTATTCCATCGCTCCTTCATATCAAAATCATAAACTCTTGCACTTACCTGTAGATTTCTTTTTGGCTCAAGGTGGTTATTAACAACTGTCACAGTCGGCTCAAGCAGCCCCAACTGGATATGTAGCGGCTCGCAGGCCTTTTTGATGTAGTAGTAGCTGACCATTGGTTTTAAGTGCCAGTCGAATATCTGCCATTGCACACTCGGCCAGCAGGCGTTGATTTTCCATTGGGTAAATCCGCTTGTAATATCCCACATTCGGTGATTCACTGCCTCAAACATCGCTCTATGCTGGTCTGCGGTAACCAGATGTCCCTTACGGCAGTAATCAGCCAAATTCTGAGGCTCACCCAACAGTCGGCGAATCGCTTGGTCGTAATCTTTGTAGTAGTGATTTGCCCCGTGGTGTGCCCAGGTTTTGTCCAGAGGGAAAGGAGCATCCCCCGATGGTTTTTCCAAATCGGGTATGAACCGGGCGAGACTATCAACAGGGGGCAGCGAAGCTGAGCCGCTCTCTATCATAAACATCCATTTCCTGTCGTTACGAACGAAATGATAGTAATCGGCAGGTTCCTTCCAGGTATATGTTGCACCCCAATCGGTCATCCCCGCAGGCAGGTCTTTTTTGAACCATTCAGGGATGTTTTTCCTTTCATCCGGGAAGGTGCCGGAGGGAATCCAGAGACGTGTGCCGTCGAGGTCGATGATGTTCTTACGCCACATTTCATAGACGTCTTCGCGCGTGTCGCCTTCATTCATCGCCATATACAGCCATATAGCTGGATGATTTCTGTATCGTTTTATGATGTCGATGGTGCATCGCGCCAGCAGGTCCAAATCTTCAGGGAAACCTGAGTTTGGCTGCATCCAGTAACAGCCGTAGAAGCAGTTGCCGAATAAAAGCCCGTATTTGTCGCAGGCGTCGAGAAATTCATCCGGCGGGTTCGGGATGTCCTCAAAGTAAATCAGGTTTAGATTTGCCTGGGTGAAATAGCGGATTTCGGTTTCCATTCTATTTTTATCCCAGTCAAAGAGGACCTCCGGCTGGATGTATCCGCCTCTGCAAAATATCTTCTGGCCATTTATATGCAGCCGAAGTCCGTGCCCATCTTTATATTCATAAAGCTGTCTGGTTATCTCACGCACGCCATATTTTACTTCTTCCTTATCGGATATTTCGCCATCGAATTCGAAAGTGAGGGTAAGTTTGTATAAGTTCTGAGGGCCGTAATTGACCGGCCACCACAATTGGGGGTTGTGCAGGACAGGCGGCGGGTCGAAGGTTACTATTTTTGTTTCGCCGGATTTTAAATGAACTTTTTGTTCAAAAGCAAGGCCCGACTCGGATATGTGGCCTTTAAGAACTCCTCTTTGTTCGGTCTGTGATACATTGGCCAGCTCTACGGAAATTGTAAGTGTGGCTTTATCTGTTTTCGGAAGCTCCAGGTCTGTGGTGATAAAAGGATTTTTGATGTCCACCGGGCCTGTGAAATCAATATAGACATCCTGCCAGATTCCCATATTTCGGTCGGGGACGGTAGGCATACAATCATAACCAATCGACATTACCTCAGTGACATCCTTCATAATCTCTTTGTGATAACCGCGGTCCCGGCCGAAGACATCCAGTTGTGTGTCAGGTGTGCCGGGATGGTCCACGGGATATATCTTTGCCGCCAGGACGTTTTTCCCTTCTTTAGCAAGGTTGATAACATCGAATCTGAATCGTTGAAAAGCTCCTGTCATATTCTCGCGGTCGGCGATTTTGTTGCCATTAAGCCACACATCCGCCCGGTAATTTATGGCCTTGAAGTTCAGCCAGATATGCTTCTTGCCAATTTTCGGCAGTATAAATTCAGTTCGATACCAGTATGGGTCTTTCCAGGGATTTCGTTTGTCAGGAAGGTAACTATATTTGGCCAAATCGTGTCTCTCGTTGAATTCGTCAGAGGAATCCGGTATTAAGAAACTATTCAATCCCACGCGCATATCAGGATAGACGCCGTTTTTGATAAGGGCGTTCAATACCGTTGAGGGAACTGCGGTCTTATACCAGCTTTCAGGCGCAAAATTATCGGTGGAGACAATGTCCCCGTCTTCTTTCACCAGGGCTGAAGACTTTACCAGCCAGCCATCTTTTAGAAATATCTTGCTGCCTACAAGCTCCGCCTGGCTGGCAAGAGTATTTTCGCCGGCACCAAATGCAAGACTACAAGGACAAATAATTGTTAGGACAGCAATTAAGAGGCGCTTAGACATCTGTAAATTTTTCATATTGCGACCGAGAGACACAAAACCCAATGGACGGGAATCTGGTATTGTACTTGCCGGTCTGTCAAGAGGTAGGCCGCTTTTGGATATTTCTATTTTTGCTTTTTCCTCAACTTCAAATCGATTTTAGACCGTGATGCAAGATCTTCGATAGCGGTTCGGAGGATTTTTGCCTTCGTTTTTATGTCTGAGTCGGCGACTTTATTTTTTACCATCAATTTCCTGGCTTTATTTACAGCTTCTTTGAGTAAGCCGGCGGGCATCAGGGCAACGGCTATGCAATAGAGATTTCTTGAGCGGCCTTCGTTGTAATAGAAAAGAAGATTTTCGAGGATTGCTCGCCTGTTTGCCTGCTCTTGCAGCCAAAGTTTCAAGCCGACTTTCTTAATCCTCTTTATATTTGGACCGCATACTTTGTGAGTAACAAAACTATCCCAATCGAAAAATCCTTCATATTTCTCGCAGGGGAAATCGTCACATTCTGCACAGGTAACAAGACCCTTAGCTTTCACGCAGCAGTTATAGCGTTTGCAGGAGATTGTTAAGGATAGTATTTTGCAGCCGGGATATCTGCTCTTTGCCGTCGATTGGAACTTGGGACACAGGCCGCAGTAGATACCGCAGCAACCGGCCAATTCTTTTTCTTTCTCGAACTTCATTTTATATCTCCTCCATACAAAAGTGCAGTCCCATTCTGCATACTTATCGTGCAGCCACTTTATCTTGCCCGTGTTGCCGGAGAACGGCAAATTTGAAAACGAATTTCGATGAGCAAAAATACCGGAGCGGATATGGCACAAGGAGGTAGGCGCTCCGGAAATCCGGATTAAACGGCCTTTAGAAGGCCATGTCCTGACGCCCCGGGATTTTTCACCCTCAAACCCGGTATCTGGACCGGTACTCAAACTGCTCCGGCCTATTTAGCTTATCAATAGCTGATATAAAAACAACATCAAATATTTTCACTCGCGGTTACGATATTTTGTAAGTAGTGCCCTGTTACGCTTGTCTGAAAAGTGTCATTTAAGCAGGCGCGATTGGCATCATAGTGTTACTTGGCCGGTGTCAGCATCCCTAATCGCCAGGGTATTTCGCCGTATTTTTTACCTGCCATATTCTGGTCACTGACCCCCTGGAATAAAAATCTTATGTTGTTAGGGTCAACCGTGAGGGTCTGGTCGTAACCATCGCGGATAAGTTCGCCGTGGCTGAAGGAATCCGTCCAGTGTGTCGCTGTGTCTATTGTGTTGATGGGGCCGGCAAACGGCTTATTTTTTGTTGCTGCTAACGGATTCCATTCGCCATCCAGCGTTTCTGCAAGATACGCTTTATAATATCGTCGGCCATCGGCTTGGGCCTCAACTATCGTCATAAACTTGTTCAGCCCCTTCAGGTAATAGGTGTGGCTTGCTTCAAAGATGTCGCCACGTAGCACAACGGCCGGCTTACTCCATCCGCGAGGAAAATCCGAAAGCTTCGTTTCCGACCGCCACATCTGGCCATCAAGCGACGTGAAAAAAAGATGTGCCCGTGTAGAATCGCAAATCACCCAGAAGTCTATCCACATCTTTACATTATCCGGCTGCTGCTGAAAGAGCAGAGTTGGTTCTGTCCACAAGCTGGGGTCGGAAATGTCCCGGGAGGTTGAATAGGCGGGTTGAAGCGAGGGCTTACGCGTTTGGTCACCGGTCTGATATATCAGATACCACCTTTTATGAGGCGCAAAGTAGAACACCTGCGGGGCACAGAAGTATCCTTTGGTAAGCGTCAGAATATAACGTTTTGCGGCGTCAATATTTTTCCAATCGTCAAAGCAAATATATTCTATCTGATGCGACCGCGCCTGGCCGCGGATTGTGCAGAACAGGTGCCAGCGGCCCTTAAAATAAACAATCGTCGGGTCCTTTACCGAATACACTAAATCGGTCAGGCGTTCTGCTGGATAAACTAACGGCGAACTGACCGTCCATTTGAACCGCCCGGCTAACAAATTATCGATAGCCCTCTGCCCTTCTGGAGGCGAGATGCCGACCTTATCTGTCCCCGCCAATAAAGCCCCTGCAAAAAACATAATTCCCAGCAAGAAAGCTGCTATCTTATGCATATTTGACCTCTGTTTTTCTACAAACATCCGTTAATAAATGAGTATTTTTCGCCAGGGCGCTTATGCAAAAGCGCTATTATGAACACAGAGAATAACAAAAAACATAAATAATAGCGACAGTCAAATTGCGGTTTGCCGGCGGATAAATTAAGGAGTTTTTGGGTAAACAATCTCCTTTTTTGGCAATATTTTAGCCATATTTAGCTGTAACCAACACTTTATCGATATGTCCGCAGATATTTATTCCGCCTGCTATGGCTGCCCAAAACGGACAGACCGTGATAATTTCCGCAGGCCGGTTGGCGTGTCCTGAGAAGGTTTAGGAGACAAATTCAAGAATTATTTGATACATTTCCAACTAATAACATGGTTCATCCTTTACCTTTGAATTTCCTTATGTCCATCTTTCTCCAGCGTATAACAGCCAGGTCTCACACAGTTTTTTGAGGTTGTTCTTTATTTTGCATTTCTCTGCGCCTTTTTAATTGTTTCACGTGAAACATTTTCCCGTTGCCCGTGACTCGCATTTCGTCCTTCGTAGTTCGTGGTTCGACGTCCCTCACCACCCTGAGCGAACCTGTCTTGCTCGTCCTGAGTTCGTCGAAGGGAGCGTAGTCGAAAGAGTCGAAGGGTATATCGTGTTCGAATTTTGCTCTTCGAAGTCTATCCATTCGTGAATCGTATGTCGTCGTGCACCAACGGAAGGCCGGGCTAAAGACCAACAGCTTGTCCCACTGTTTCGCCGTCCAACCGTAACTCATAGCTTGTGAATCGTATGTCGTCGTGCGTATTGCGTATATGAGTAAATGAGTATATGCGTCCTGTCCATCGTGCCTCGTCAATCGTCTAATCGTCAAACCGTCTTACCTTTTCACCGGTCCGCCGTCTGGCTGTCCCACCCTGACCGGTGGTTTGTGTTGCTTGTCCCGGCTACTTTCGTTGTTTCACGTGAAACATTTTTTATACAAAGGCTATTTTCACGCAGACAAGGCTGTAGAATTTTTGCTGAAAATTCCGAAGTATTATATGTGTTGCGCCATCGCAAAAAATGAAGGAGCACAAAGTTAGAACCTTAAATAGAGGTTATTAAGGAGCATTTATTATGAGCAATGAGAAAAAAGAAAAACAAAAACATCTCGGCAAAGGGCTTGAGGCAATTTTTAGTCCTATAATATTTGGCTCTACGGAGGATAGCGGCCAATTGACCGGCACAGCGACCATTCCTAACTTTCCACCGGATAAGGAGTTACAAAGTTCTCTACGGGAGGTAAGTCTCGATGCCATATCGCCGAACCCCTACCAGGTCCGCTCGCTGTGGAACGAACAGGAATTGAAGGAGCTGGCGGATTCCATCAGAACCAACGGCTTGTTGCAGCCTATTATCGTTCGCCCGTTAGGGACTGGGTATCAGTTAATTGCCGGAGAGCGCAGATTCCGGGCCGCTCAAATGGCTTCTCTGAAAACCATACCCGCGATGGTTCGCCAGGCAACAAATGAGCAAATGCTTGAATGGGCATTGGTTGAAAATATACACAGGACCGACCTTAATCCGATTGAACGTGCGAAGGCCTACCAGAATTATCTGAATACATTTTCGCTGACGCAGGCTGATGCGGCTGAACGGCTTGGTGAAGACCGTTCGGTTATTGCTAACTATTTACGACTGCTGGACTTACCGATGGAAGTTAAGCAGATGTTGACGGAGGGCCAGCTAACTGCCGGGCACGCTAAGGCGATTCTTGCCCTGCCTACAGATGAGCTGCGGCGCAAACTTGCTAACCGTGCAATGGCAGGTCGGCTCAGCGTCCGCGAGGTCGAAAGATTGGTGCGGAAGTATCTTATTGACACAGACCAGGCCAAGGTAACTATTCGCTCGAAACCAGCCCATATTTTGGATTTGGAAAGGAAACTAAGCAGTCTGCTGGGAACAAAAGTAGCCATTGAGACTCGAAATAAAGGTCAAAGGGGCAAGATAATTATCGAATTTTATTCTTTGGATGAATTTGATGGCATTACAGAGAGACTTGGACTGGTCTGCGAGGAGCAGGTTTAGAAAAATAGCCGGCAGGATGTAAACTCCGTTAGAAAGCTGCTTTCTAACGGAGTAAATCCGGATAATTTTGATGAAATAGATTCAACAATTTGTATAATAATATGTGTTGTTAATGTGTTATCGAAAGGCAACGATTATTTTTAGTAACATTATTATCTTGGAGGACATTTATGAAGCGTTCCGTTCACATAACAATAGTTTTGTTGGTTGCTTCAGTTGGCTTTATCGCTGCTTTTGCTGCAAGTGGGCAGCAAATTGCTCAGGTTCCTCGTCCGAGGCTGCCGGAATCACCTCCGGTTGACCAGAGAAATCTATATGAGGATACCGCTTCAACGCCGGCGCCGACCTATACAAGGCCGCAAACAGAGCCGAACCAGGTTGCCGACCCTAACAAGGTTAGAGCAAAGGTCAAGTCCTTCGCGGGATTAGAGAAGACATTAGCTGACCTGGATAGACAGAGCCAAATCGAGGTGAACGAATGGCTGAAGAGCACCACTGACAATCGAATTAACCAGGTGCGAGCAGTAGAAAGGCAAGTGAAGGCGGAGCTGGATGCCATACGCAAGATTGCCCTTGAAGAAAAAGCAGCAAAGACTGTGGCAGCGATTGATGGGCTGGAGCTAAATCGGCTGGAGCGGATGAGAAAACTTTTCAGAAAGATGCAAGAGGAAGCCAAAGGTATCAGGCAAACGCGAGGTGCACGCGGTCGGACTTCTTCCACCGAATTAAGACAAACGCAGCCGCAGGAGGGATATGGCAGTGAGACAGTGCCGCCACAAGATACAACCGGACAAGAGGATGCCCGCATCAGAGACCGATTGCGAAGGCGATAAGAGAACGGCGATGCTTCCGCCTTCGCTGAAGCTACGGCGGACAAGCGATGCTTGATGTTAGATGCTCGATACTCGATACTGGATGGTTGCCGGCTTTGGCGAGATGGGGCGAGTAGTTGAATTCTTGCCTTCCGGCTCCTCTTTTTAGTCCTTGATTTATCTTGACTTATGTCCAGCAAGAAGGTAGAATTATTTTGAGGTTGGATACCCAACTCTAAAAATGAGGTCATAGCAATGAAATTAAAAACAATTATCCACAAAGCGGAAGAAGGTGGCTACTGGGCGGAGATTCCTGCCATTCCCGGCTGTGTTACCCAGGGCGAAACCTTTGAAGAACTTCTTAAAAACATATACGAAGCGGTTGAGGCCTGCTTATCTGTCGATGGTGAAGGCTACAAAGTTCAAAAAGGCGACCAACTGATGGATATTATGGTTTGAAGCAGATTGTAACACTAATCAACAATAGACCCAATTGATTAAGGGGATCAAACATGAACGAGAACGGACTGTGGACCGTAGAATTTTCCTCGACACTAAACCTTTTCGGAAATGGTGTCGTCGTTCTGAACAACAAACGATTATTAGGTGGAGATTTTGGTTATTACTATTCTGGCATCTACTCCATCTCCGGCAGAACCATCGAGGCAAAAATTGATGTAACGCGTTTCGACAAAAACGCAATTTCAGTCTTTGGAAATATCGACCAATTCTCCTTAATGCTTACCGCCAAGTTATCGAACGGTGAGTTCAGCGGAACAGCATCACTTGTGGATAAACCCAACCTTAAACTTCAAGTTAAAGGAATGAAGAAAGTGAACATTTAGAGAACAATGGACAATAATGACTTAAAAAATCGCTATCAATCTAAGGTTAAGTTGCTTGAAGAACTACGTGTCATCGCTAAATACTACCTCATTACAGAAATAGGCAAGAAGAAGATTAAAATCCACTCGCTGGAGGACCGAATTAAAATGTTTGATTCCCTCCTCGACAAAATGAAAAGACAAAAAACTAAAGAGCCATTCAGAGAAATAAAAGATTTACTGGGTTTGCGCATCGTTTGTTTGTTTCGCTCAGATCTTCGCCCCATCTGTACCATCATTAGAGATATATTCGAAATCGTTGAAGAGGACAACAAGATAGACGACATTGCAGCAAATATTTTTGGGTACATGGGCATACATTTTATAGTTAAATTAAAAAATGTTTCTGGTAGGGGCCAAAAGTCAATCGGTGACTTACCGTTTGAGATTCAGATAAGAACAATTGGTCAACACGCATGGGCTTCAATATCAGAATACTTGTATTACAAACAAGAAGCAAATGTGCCTCCCTATTTAAGACGTGATTTCAACGCTCTAAGCGGCCTTTTCCATGTCGCGGACGCTCAATTTGAGATTTTGAGAAAGCAGCAGTTGGAATACTCAATACACGGACAAAGCCAAGTGTAGGACGAAAAAGGTGCCATATGCACATTTTGAAGCTGGATAAAGATAACGAGGAAAAGGAAATCGAATTTGAATTAGATTATCTCGCCTCTTTAACAACCCGTCAGCGGTTTGAATTGATGTTCAGAAAAACCAGAGAGATGCTGAGTTTATCGAAAAGAAATGAACGCAGAAAAGTTACTAAAATTATTAAAAGAAAACCGGGTTAAATTTGTCATAATACCAGTTATAGTTAATTTTACTTTTTGAATTTATAACATTATGTCGACTTCGACACCAATCTTCGGATTAAAACTTTTCGTAAGCGTTCAGGCAGATTTTGCTAAATTGCCTGCTGTTTTTATTAATGA
>CAYWXK010000006.1:0-106040 GCA_964462515.1 uncultured Pirellulales bacterium | reverse complement strand
GATATTTCGCCATTTAATTTGCGGCTCATAAAAATCGTCGAAGTTGTCAATCCCTAATACCTCCCATCCGTCAGCGAGAAGTCGCTCGCTCAAATGTGACCCAATAAAACCGGCCGCTCCTGTTACCAATGCTTTCATACACTGTCACGCTGACAATTTCTTTGTTTTACGCCGAGTATATGATGATTACTCCCACAGCTAAAATTATTATAGCGATTAGTCTTACAACTATATTCGATTGCCTTTGAAACCAATCGAGTATCGGCCCGGCCCTTCGAGGTCCCAACATAAATGTTATCAGTCCTGATATTATGAAAAGAATTCCAAAAACTACTATCACCCACTTTATGTCACACTCGCGAGCCCCAAGTAAGAATACTACCGCCAGCGCAAACCTTATCAGCCCGACAAAATATATCCGTTTGCCCTTCTTGAAAAACCCCATTATTCGCTTGGCAATATCCGGCTTAAGTAGATGCAGAATCCCCACAAAAACAAATACTATTCCCAAACTCTGTATAATAAATGCCATAGTTTTATCCTTTATTTTATATGCCCTTTATCGCAAAATCACAGCCCGCCCGATACTATGATATTCGATTCCTGCGTTCTTAACTACCTCGGGGTCATACAGGTTTCGACCGTCGAAGATAAGCGGGCTTTTTAATTTTGCCGCAATAACATCAAAATCCGGGTTTCGGAATTCCTGCCAATCCGTGAAAATAACCAGAGCGTCCGCCTTATCCAGCGCATCATATCCATTTTGAAATATCTCTATTTTGTCTCCTAAGGCTGCTGCTGCCGTCGGCCCGGCCTCCGGGTCGTAGGCCTTTATATTCATCTTCCAATCAAGGAACTTCTTTATGCAGTAAATCGCCGGCGATTCCCTTATGTCATCTGTCTTCGCCTTAAAAGACAATCCCCATACGGCTAATACCGTCCTGTCTTCAGAACCGCTAAAGTAGTCTTTAACGCGTTTTGCGAATCGCTCCCGTGCTTCCATATTTACCCGCTCAACAGCCTTCGCTATCGCCATATCAACACCGTGCACAGAGCCGGTGTGAATCAGCGCCCGAATATCTTTCGGCAGACAACTGCCGCCGAACCCTACTCCGGGAAAAAGAAAGGCTGACCCAATCCGCGTGTCACTGCCAAGCCCACCTCTTACAAGTTCTACATCCGCACCAAGCCTCTCGCATAGTGCCGAGATTTCATTCATAAACGATATCCTCGTCGCCAGCATCATATTTGCCGCATATTTGGTCAGTTCAGCAGAAGCAGGGTCCATAAACAATATCCTGCTGCTCTTTCGCATAAATGGGCTATACAACTGCTTCATTATTTTTTGCACAGCCGGACTCGTCGTTCCGATTATTATCCTGTCCGGCCGCATAAAATCTTCAACCGCATCGCCTTCTTTCAAAAACTCCGGATTGCTCACGTAATCGAATGAAACCTCCGTCTTCGACTTTATAACTTCTATCACCTTTTTATATGTGCAGACCGGAACGGTGCTTTTTATCGCAATAATCCTGTAATCACTAAGATACTTGCCAATCTCGCTGGCAACCGACAAAATCGCCGATATATCTGCAGACCCATCCTCGTATGATGGCGTCCCTACCGCAAGAAAAATAATAAGTGAATTATCCACCCCGTATTTTAGCTCGGTAGTAAATTGCAGCCGTCCAAGCCTCTCGTTATGTTTGACTAATTCACCCAGACCCGGCTCATAAATCGGCAGCATTCCGTTTTTTAAGCCGTCAATTTTATCGGTGTCCTTATCCACGCATACAACATTGTTGCCTGCTTCTGCTAAACATGCTGCCGTCACCAGCCCAACGTAACCAACTCCAACAACACATATTTTCATTTCTGTTTCTCCCGCTGTTTATTCAAGGACCTCTATCATATCCATATCTATCTCCACGCCCGCCGCCTGCCCGAGCATATCTACCTGCAGCACCAAACGCGTGGCGTTTTTTGCCTTCACAATCAAGCCCTGCAAATCGGCCAGCGGCCCTGCTATGACCCGGCATCGCTGCCCTGTTTTAAGATACTTATGCGGCACCAAAGACGCACCGGCTCGTATTGCTTGTTCAAATTGCACCAGCTCATCAACCAGTTTCTGCTGGTCATTCACTTCAATTACGTTGGCCACACGGTTGGTTTTTAGCGCCTCAAGCCGTGAGCGCTCTTCACCGCAAAAAAACAAATACCCGCTGAACAAAGGCAATAGTGACCGTATTGTCCTGCGACTTTTCCGCTGGATCTTCCACGTCATCGGAAGAAAGTAGCTGACGTTCTTACTAATCAAATCCTGCGCCAGAGCCTTCTCATTTCTGCTTTTTGTATGTGCGACCCACCATTGCCCGCTAAAGTTCTGTATCGATTCCACCTCAGGCCATATAACAGGCGGATTTTCGCTTACCTTCAGCAATCCTGTTCTCCCACAAAATACGATATTTAGCCCCCAAACTTGTCCGCCTCCAGCGGATTTATTTGGGTCTTTCTTGTATTTATCGTGGTTTGCTCTTAAACCACCGGCATCCAGTTTAGAGTGGTGCACCCGGAATGTCAAAACAATTGGCTATAATGGCAACTATTTTCTTGACTTTTAGTCTCTCTTTTGGTTATTATAGAATTGGTAATTTCCTGATAGCAGCTATTGGACCAGGAGAAACAATGGTTAAATCAAAATCTCAGACAGCCCGGGCGAATACCTTCGGTATTCTGTTCACCTGCATTGGTAGGCGGGT
This sequence comes from uncultured Pirellulales bacterium, assembly GCA_964462515.1. Lineage (GTDB taxonomy): Bacteria > Planctomycetota > Phycisphaerae > Sedimentisphaerales > Anaerobacaceae > CAYWXK01. The sequence goes on along the minus strand of CAYWXK010000006.1, from coordinate 103,281 downwards.
GTCCTTGCTTAACAGCTTTCGCCAGGCCGCAAGAGAGCTAAAAGTAAACGCGTCCTTCTTTGGCACAGACACCACGCAGCTAAGTTCAGCACTCCAGTTATGTGATAAGGGCTTTCTGGTCAAGCCCACAACGCATCCTAATTATATTTCCGAGATTCTCTCAATTGTCAAAACCCACCGTGTAAAATTGCTCGTTCCGACCGTTGACCTGGACCTTAAACTCCTGGTGCGGAATAAACCAAGATTCGCCGCCCTCGGCTGTTTTGTCCTCGTCTCGTCCCCGGAAGTTGTAGGTATTTGCCAGGACAAAAGGCAGACATATAAGTTTTTACGTAAAAGTGGTTTTGATACGCCGCTTACTCTCAGTATCTCCTCCGCGCTTTCGAAAAAGAAGCTCAATTGGCCCTGCTTTCTAAAGCCCTGGGATGGTTACGCCAGCAGAGGAAATGCCAGAGTCAACAATCGCAAGGAGCTGTTATTTTTTGCTAAGAAAATACCTAATGCTATCTGCCAAGAGTTTATTGAAGGCATCGAGCACACTTGCGATGTATATGTTGATTTTGATATGAACGTCCGCTGCGTCGTCCCCAGAAGACGTATCGAGATAAGAGCCGGTGAAATAAGTAAAGGGCAGGTAGTTAAACACAAATACATTATGACCGAAGCCGCAAGACTTGTTCAGACCCTCGGTGCCGGACCGGGCGTCATAACTTTGCAGCTATTCTTAAACGAAAATGACAAGGTCAAATTCATCGAGATAAATCCGCGTTTTGGCGGCGGCGTCCCCCTCTCAATCAAAGCAGGTGCAAACTTTCCAAAGTGGATACTCCAGGAGCTGCTCGGCAGGAAACCAAACATTCCTTTCGATGGCTTCAAAGATAATCTGATTATGCTTCGCTACGACAGCGAAGTCTGGGTGTAAATCCCAAATCATAAGTCGTTCAATCTGAAATCGACAATCACCAATCGAAAATATCTTACGTGGTTACCGTCAGATACTCCGTCGCCTCCTTAAACTGTATCGTCCCCATATATGCCGCCGGTATAAGTATCGTGTCACCTGCCCTAAATTCGACAGCCTCTAATTCAGCCCTGGCTATTGTCCCCCAGCCAGATACAATGATAAGCACCTTCATCGCTCCCGTCCGGATAAGTACCTCGCTGCCCTTGCCCTGATAGCCTTTATCTACCTTAAAGTTCTCGCATTTTGCCAGCCGACCAAACCTCGTTACCATCAGCTCATCGCCTCGCTGCCCGAAATGTATGCTTTCAAGCGCCTCTTCGATGTGCAGCTCTCTTTTTTTACCATCGGCATCGACTCTGTTCCAGTCATAAACCCGATAGGTCGTGTCGGAAGGCGTTTGAATCTCTGCTATCAGTATCCCTGCTCCGATGCTGTGGGCCGTCCCCGCAGGAAGGGAATGGCACTCGCCTTCCCTGACGGTAACTTTTACCAGCATCTCTGCTGCGTTACCTTTCTTTATCGCCTCAGAAAATTTCTCTTTTGTAACGCCTTTTTTTACCCCCTTGTAAATCACCGCTCTATCTATCGCAGATACTATATACCAGCTCTCGGTCTTCGGCTGCCCCCTCCCCAATCGCCGGCAGGCCTCTTTATCCGGATGGACCTGCACACTCAATATATCCCCGGCATCCAAAAATTTTATTAGCAATGGAAATGGGCCTGCAAATTTCTCATCCCCCATTATCTCTTTGGGATACTTTTCAATTGCCGAGCCGATGGTTTGCCCGGCTAATTCTCCGTTTATAATTATAGACTTGTCCTCCGGCAAATCAGCCAGCTCCCAGCTTTCCCCGATTTTTTCGCCCGCAGGTATATCTTTTCCGAAGACCTCTTGCAGCCTCTGTCCGCCCCAAATCCGCCGCTTATATATCGGCTTAAATTTCAACGGATACGCTTTCATACACCGTATTCTAACCGTATCCTCTCTTATTGTCTATAAGACAAAGTTCTCTTTTTTATTGATTTGTAACTAAAGATTTGGTATCATTAGGTCCGAGATTTGCTAATTAACTGTAACTGAGCCTTTAAGAAGGCAAAAGATGAAAAATCATTCGTTTCTCGTTATCCTAATGTTGGTTCTGCTTACAGGTAGTTTTGCAGATGCCAGATACTCCGGCGGGACGGGTGAGCCAAACGACCCATATCGAATCTCAACAGACGAAGACCTTAACGACATCGGCAACCACCAGGAAGACTGGAGCAAACACTTTATCCTCATCAACGATGTCAATCTTGTCTGGTATACTGGCACACAGTTTAGGATTATTGGTAACAACACAACAAAATTTACCGGCGTTTTTAATGGCAATAACTACAAGATTTTGAATTTTACCTGGACCTCCTCAGATAGAAATTGTATCGGCCTGTTTTCGTATCTTGGCAGCGGTGGCCAGATAAAGAATCTGGGGATGGAAAATGTGGACGTGAACGCTGTAAATGGAGGTCGTGTCGGCGGCCTGGTGGGAGCCAATTCGGGCACGATAACCAACTGCTATTCGACAGGCAGTATCACGGGAAACTGGGAGGTCGGCGGGATGGTGGGAAGCAATTACGAATTTGGATTGATAACCAACTGCTATTCAACAGGCAGTGTTTCCGGAGTGTATTATGTCGGCGGATTGGTGGGCGAGAATCGTTATGGCACGATAACCAATTGCCATTCAACAGGCAGCGTCACGGGAAACGGGGAGGTCGGCGGGCTGGTGGGAGAAAATTATGGAAACCTAAGCGGGGAAGGTGTGATTGCTAACTGCTATTCGACAGGCAGTGTTTCGGGAAAGAGCGAAATCAGTGGGCTGGCGGGCCAGAAGCCTTATGGCGCGATAACCAATTGCTGCTCAAAAGGCAGCGTTTTGGAAACCGTGTATGTCGGTGGGCTGGTGGGAGACAATGATGGCATAATAACTGATTCCTATTGCACAGGTAGCGTCACAGGAAACGAATTTGTCGGCGGGCTGGTGGGATATCATTGTGGTGTGGGCATAACCGCCTGTTATTCGACAGGCAGCGTTTCCGGAGATAATTTTGTTGGTGGGATGGTGGGGTTCTGTTGTGCTCCCGAAACTATATTAGTCTCGTTCTGGGACACACAGACCAGTGGGTGGGAAACAAGTGACGGCGGGAGGGGTAAAACTACGTTCGAAATGAAGAGAAAAAGCACTTTTACCTATGCCGGTTGGGATTTTGTCAATATATGGGATATATGTGAAAGAACACATTACCCACGATTGCGATGGCAGATTCCGGCAGCAGATTTCCTCTGTCCTTATGGCGTTGACTTCACAGACTTTGCAGTCCTGTCTTCGGCGTGGCAAAGTAAGCCGAACGACTCCAACTGGAGGCCGGCTTGTGATATCTCCAAACAGAAAGACAATTTAATTGATGAGCTTGATTTAGCCATCTTCTGTGAAAACTGGCTGGAAGGAATGTAGAGAATTGGTTGATTAATGAATTGGTTAATTAGTTAAATTAATAATCATCACTCACCATTCACCAATCACGAGCATCGAGTATCGAGAATCGAGCAGCGAGTATTCTATCCGAGAAAACCTACGATGCCATTCGCAATCGCCTGTGCGAGCCGGTCTTGAAATGCGCTGTCCCTGAGCAGCCCCGCCTCCGGATAATTAGATAGATACCCCAACTCCACTAAAACCGCCGGGCCTTCCGTATAAATCAGGACCTTGTAATCTGCCTGTCGAATGCCCTGGTTATCCAGGCCGGTTTTTGCCATTTCTCTCGCAATCGCAGTCGCCGCCCGTCGTGCTTCCCACGAGCTGGACCTTGCTATATATATTGTAAAGCCCCTCTTTGAGCTGTTCTCCATCGAGTCGCAGTGAATACTGACAAATAGATTCGCATTATTTCTATTGGCTATAGCCGCTCGCTCCTCAAGCTCGATAAATTCGTCGCTGTCTCGTGTCATTACTACTCGTAACCCCTTTTGCCGTAGTATCGCTGCCACCTTCCTTGCAACCGAAAGATTAACTGTTTTCTCATAGTAGCCGGTGCGGCTTGTAGCACCGGGGTCCTGCCCGCCGTGCCCGGCATCAATTACAACACAGCCGGATAATCTTCCCGGGAATTCCGGCCTGACGCTTGGCCGAACAGCCCTTTGCATTTGCCCGCGTATCAAATCTTCGAGGGAATCTGACACATAAACGCTGTCGCCTACCCTATCTACTCTGCCGGTCTCTCCAACTGCCCTTGTATTTACATAAACCCGCCCCCCCGAGTATGTAAAAATCAAAATAGTGTTGGCTGAATCCTTGAGCGTAACGTGAGTGTCGGTAACATCAGCAACCCTCAAGCCGAGATTGCCGGCTAATTGATAAACGCTGATTGTCTTTTGTGGCGTAATTAACGGGCCTTCGCCCGGACCGGTTACAGGCTGTTGACAGCCCGCAATAGCAAGCCCAACCAGCATTAACAAAATTGTCAATTTCAATCGGCCACTCATTAGTAAAATTCTATCGGCAATTATGGCATTTTTACTTTTGCCTTTTTACCTATGCTCTTATCTTCAGGTGCATCCCGGACACAACCCTTCTAATCGCACCTGCTGGTGGCGAATAATAAAACCTTTATATGGACTCCTTGCCATAGGTAGCGACATCCCTGTCAAACAATGTGTTACACCGCACCTTGTGCAGGTAAAATGAGGGTGACACTGGCTTTCGCTGCACCTGTTGGCCAGTTCGAAATGCTGCGCCCTCTCTTCAATAAAGGCCTTATGTACCGCCCCGGCCTTAAATAAACTCCCTAAAGTGCGGTAAATAGTAACTTTATCGAGCTGCCTTTTCCCCAATCGCTGCGCAATCTCCTCTTGTGTCAAAGGCCTGCCTGCGTTTATCAGCACCTTAAGTATTGCAATCCTGCAAGCGGTGCAGTATAGTTTTGCTGCCTTCAGTATCTTGCGGGCTTGTAAATCCAGATTTGCTTTCATTGTTCCATCATCAAATTTTAATGATGCTCGTGTGGTAAATCTGCCGTCCCTTTGACAAATAACATCGGAAAGACTATGTCGCTGAAACAGCAGGGCACCCACACCGCTATAAAAAGCACAATAAACATCCCGACGATTATTGAGATACTTACCTCGCTGTGTGTATTCATCATAACGTGCGCCGCCGATGCCCACGTGCTTATCAGTATATGTCCGGCGTGAGGAAACTTTGACCGTGGCAGAAAGTATGCTATCAGTATCCCCAACAGCGCCGCCGGATTGACAATATACCATTCCTCAATAAAACCAATATGGATTTTCGGCTCATAGTGGTGGGCTTCTTCGGTTGCAACTGTATCCGTGTGCAGGTCCCCTTGTGCATGCTCACCGTGAACCTGCGCCTCGGTTGGAATCGCCACGCCCAGAATGCTTTCGCCAAAAAAAGGAATAATCGAATCGCTCAAAGTAGCTGTGCCGATAGAACCCGCATAGCCGATAAGCAGCACTATAATAAAACTTTTTGTTTTTTCGTGCAGCCGAAATAGAGACGCCGTCACTATCGCCGAAAGAACCACGTGAGTGGGGTGAAACACATAGAATAAACGATAAGATGTTTGCTCTGAAATGCCTCTAAAAAGCAGCATCAGGACAATGCCTGTTACAGCCCCGAACAATGTGAACGGTGCATGGGCTTTAAGTTCCACTAAAACATTTACAAGCCGATTTCTCATTTTTCCTACGGTCGCCGTTTAGCGGTTCTTTCCACGGGTCGTTTTGTCATTCCCGCAAAGGCGGGAATCCAGTCCTTTTCTTTCATCAATCGGTATCCAATTTGGTAGTTTTCTGCTGCAATTAGCATTAGTGCAAACATACTTATCAAATTCGCAACTAAGTTGCAAATATATTTTGAAATATAAATATTTGCCCCCCCCAATTTATTAGGGGGTTGACGCGAAAACATCTTTCACCGAAAAGCGTTGCAGTTTTTCGCCTTTCTGGTTAAATTATAAACCCAACTTGAGTGTTTGGTTTAATGTTTTGATAATTTGAATTTTTGATTTGTCCATTCTTCGTAGTATTACTACGAAGGATGAATTTCGGATTTAGATATTCGGATTTCGAGTTTGTCAGGTCTTGCAATTGTGTTCTATTAAGATATGAAGGTTCTAAAAGCAGTATCTGATCTTTGGAAGATAGAAAAAGGTTGTGTTCTGACCATCGGCAATTTTGACGGCCTGCACATCGGCCATCAGGCAATTCTTACAACTGCAAAAAAGACTGCCTTACAAAACAAAACTAAATTGATGGTTATGACCTTCGAGCCTCATCCACTTGCTCTCCTATTCCCGCAAAAAAGCCCGAACATCCTCACGCCGCTGCCGTTGAAAAAGCATCTTCTCGCCAAGGCCGGCGTCGATTATCTTTTTATAATTAGGACCACTCGCCGGCTCTTGAACCTTTCGCCCGCTGTTTTTGTCCGCAGATTTCTGGTTGAGCATATTAGACCCGGCATCGTCGTCGAGGGCGAAAGTTTTAATTTTGGACTCAACCGCGCAGGCGATATTCATACCCTCCAGAGTTTAGCCGAAAATAATGGCTTTAACGTAGTTTCAGTTGAGGCAAAAGAGATTAAGCTCTCCACAGGCAAAGTAACAAAAGTCTCAAGCACATTGATTCGTAACCTCCTTGCAAAAGGCAGCGTAGCCGACGCCGCCATCGCTTTGGATAGACCCTACCGCCTCATCGAAAAAATAATCACAGGCAAGGGCAAAGGAAAACAGATCGGCTTCCCGACCGCCAATATGAGACCGCCATCCCAGCTTGTCCCTGCCGATGGCGTTTATGCGGGTTATGTCGAAATAGCAAATACATTCAATCAGCTTCTATCAGCCAACCGTAGAATCCCCGCCGCATTTAGCATTGGCAGGCCAAACCTATACGATAAAAAATCTCCTTTATTGATAGAGGCACATCTGCTTATAAATAAAGTCGGCCGATTATACAACAAGCGGCTCGCAATGGACTTTATCAACCGACTCCGCAGCCAGAAAAAATTCAAAACCGACTTGGCCCTCTCTGCTCAAATCGCCAAAGACTGCAAAAGGGCAAAGGAAATTTTGCGTGGTTTCTAAACCTGACCACAACGCAAACCGAATCGGGACATCGTATTTTGATTATTCCATCGATGTGCTGCGCAGGCATAAATCGAATATCCCTTTGATTTCGCTTTTGGCAGCCAATACAGTTCCACTGTGGGGTGTTTTCTTTTTGGGCTGGGACGCCTTTATGATTGTCCTGTTATACTGGGCGGAAAATCTCATCATCGGATTTTACAACATCCTCAAGATTGCCTTTGTCAAAGTGCCGCATCTTCGCGGACACCTTGCGAAACTATTTGTCATCCCATTTTTTATCATCCACTATGGCGGCTTTGTTGGTGTTCACGGCCTTTTTATTTTGTTCTTATTCGGAAAAAGTCGCAACCTGCCGCTGCCGGTCGGTAATACCTGGCCGTGTTTTCTGGTTTTCGTTCAACTGCTTTTGGGTGTGATAAAAGAGATGTGGTTGGTTATGCCCGATGGTATGTTGATGCCGCTGGCAATCTTTTTAGCCAGTCATGGTGTCTCGTTCGTTCACAATTTTCTAATTAAGGGTGAATACGCCCTCACAGACCCTGGGAAACTGATGGGGCAGCCGTATTCCAGAATTGTCATAATGCACATCGCAATTATTGCCGGTGCCTTTCTGGCCGCGGCATTTAAATCCCCTTTACCGATTCTGATAGTCCTTATAGTCCTCAAGACCGTTCTGGACATAAAATTGCACCTTCGCGAGCATAGATTGTCGTTTCTTCGTATTTAACCTCACAATCTTGCCCTCGAACGTTTACCCGCCTTTTGTATGGCGGGTCTTAATCGGGGGTTATTGCGGGTTTGTGAACCTTGAATCCGATAGCTAAATTTGTATAATTCGTTATATGAATAAAACAGATACAAGTCCGGAAGCCGAACAGGTCTTGCTGGATATATATCGCAAAATGCCTGCTGCCGTTAAGTTCGAGCGAATCTTTAGTGCCTACAAGATGGGCAAAATGCTTTCAATAGCGGGCTTAAGACTATTGCATCCCAACGCCACCGAAAAGCAAATCTGGCTGCTCTGGGCTAAACGCCACCTCGGCGAAAAACTCTTCAACGAAGTCTATGGAGGCATACCTGATGAGTAATCCTCAGGAAATAATGGTGCTGGCTGACTTTGTCGGTATCCTCGAACAACTGGGGATTGCCTACATCGTAGGCGGTTCTCTGGCCAGCTCCGTGTATGGAGCGGTTCGCTTTACCCAAGATGCCGATTTGACAGTGGAACCTTTTGAAAATAAGGCTCAGAAATTTCTTCAATTGCTCAAGCCCGGATATTACGTCAGCAAAGATGCAGTGTCTAACGCGTTAAGGCAGCGAAGCAGCTTTAATGTCATTCATTTTGAAACCGCATTTAAGATAGATATTTTTGTGAGGAAAGATACCGCCTTTGAAAAACAGTTGTTAACACGGCAAAAATTATTAAAACTTTCTAATACCCTGGAGAAATCTTTCTCGATTGTTTCACCTGAAGACATCATTCTGCTAAAAATGCTCTGGTATAGAGATAGTAACTTTACTTCGGAGCGTCAGTGGGCTGATGTCATTGGTGTATTGAAAGTTCAAGCTGGCAAGCTCGACCTCCAGTATCTAAAGAAATGGGCTGGTATTTTGGGAGTCAGCGAGCTTCTTGAAAAAGCCTTATCCGAAGCAGGATAATTTGCAGCAGAATCCGTAGAGTATCTGTGGCTGACAATTAAAGTTGCTGCAAAGCTTATGTGGTTAATAGCCGAAAAGATATTATGGTAATGTTATTAAGAGGTATTAGGATATAAACGATGTTCGTTTATGAGTTATCTGTAATTATTCTTATGCTGATTTTTAACGCCATTTTCGCAGCATACGAAATGGGTCTTGCCTCCATATCTCGCGCTCGTCTTGCTATTTTGCTCGGTGAAAAGAAAAAAGGCGCCGCTGAAGCAGCCTTTATGAAGGACAAAATGGAAGCGAGTCTCGCTACCATTCAGCTTGGCATAACGCTGGTCGGCGCCATTGCCGCCGCAACCGGCGGCTCAGGCGTGGAGGAAACGTTTGTCCCTTACCTCCAGCAAAAACTGGGCATCTCCGAGGCCCTTTCGGGCGTGCTGGCGATAGCAGCGCTGATAATACCTCTTACATTTGTAATCATCGTTTTTGCCGAGCTTGTCCCAAAAATGATTGCCCTCAATAATAAAGAATGGATAGTGCTGAAGCTCTCGCCGTTTATGAAAATCCTTTCAAGAGTTGCCTATCCGATTGTTTCGGTAATCGAATTTACGGTAAAGAAAATAGTTGGCCTGCTGATACGCTTGGTCCATATAGAGCCGGCTACCCAGCGGCAGTGGCTGCACGAATTAAAAGCCGCCGTCTCGCTGGCCAGAACCTCAAAGCTTATGGGCGAAAGGGAAGAAAAAATAGTCCTGTCCGCGGCGCATCTATCCACCCATCTTGTTCGCGACATAGTAATACCGGCTCACGATATATCTATGATTTATGTGGGAGATAGTCTGCCCAACGCCCTTGTCAAAGCGCATTTCGATATGCACACAAGGTTCCCGGTGTGTCAGAAGGAAAATGACCCTCAAAGCATCGAAGGCTACATCAATTTCAAGGATATTGTCTCCGCCCTCAGAGTAAATCCCTCTGACCCTACTATCAAGGGAATATCAAGACCTATAAAAAAAGTAAATGGAGACACGCCTTTATCGCAACTGCTCGAGATGATGATGCGCGAAAAAAACCACATTGCGCTCGTTACTACAACCGAAGGCGCCGTCCTCGGTATGGTAACGCTGGAGGATATTATTGAGGAGCTTGTCGGCGAAATCGAAGATGAGTTCGACCGCCTGCCCACGCATATTCACCCTTACGGCTCTTGCTGGATTATAGGCGGCGGCGTCCCGATGAATACCGTTGCTGCAACAGCAGGACTCGATTGGTCAGGCAAATTCAGCAACGGCAAAATCCCTACTCTCGCCGAATGGTGCGTCCAGAAAATCGGACATCCCTTGGAAGGCGGCGAATTTATTGAAAGCGATGGCCTCAAAGTCATACCTCGAAAATTCCGTAGAAAAAAACTGTCAGAGGCTACAGTCACTATTATAGGTTCATAATTTATTAGAATTTTCCCTGCGACAAAAAATAAAAAGGAATTGGAATGGATTTTCAAAAGGCAATTGAACTAATCAGCAAATCAAAAAATATCTTGCTATTAACGCATATCAAACCCGATGGCGATGCCTGCGGCTGCCTGGCCGCGATGCAGGACGCCCTTAACGCCCTCGGCAAAAAAACCAAGCTCCTTTTGCTTTCGCCTATCCCTGATTGGTATCAGTTCCTCTTCACACAGCAAGTCCCTGTCCTTGGCCAGGATATTTTGCTTGAGCAACTAACGAAAGGCCAGTTTGGTCAATTCGACCTGATTGTCATTATTGACACCGATAGCTACAGCCAACTGCCTCAACTCGATAAGTTCCTAAAGCGAACCGACGCACCTATCCTTGTAATCGACCACCACGCAACAACTGATAATATTGGCGACGTCGAGCTGCTCGACCCAACCGCCGCTGCAACCGGCCTGATTGTCCTTGACCTTTTCAAATTTGCCCATTGGCCTGTTACAGAAAAAATCGCTCAGGCACTTTTTGTCGCAATCGCTACCGACACCGGCTGGTTCCAGTTTGGCAACACCGATAGCAGCACCCTTCGCGCCTGCGCCGAGCTAATCAAAGCCGGTGCAACACCGACACAACTTTATCACGATTTATATCAAAATTTCTCCCTCCCTCGCTTCAATCTTATGCTTACAATGCTCAGCACCCTCGAATTTCATCTCGATGGTCGGTACGCGGCCCAGCACATCTTGCAACGCGATTTTCAGCAAACCGGCGCAACCTTCGCAGACACAGAATATTTAATCAACGAATGTCACCGCATCAGCACCGTCAAGGTCTCCGCCCTGTTTACCGAGTTAAAAGATGGCCGAATCCGCTGTTCCCTCCGAAGCACCTGCCCTGTGGATGTCAGCAAAATCGCACAAAAATTCGGCGGCGGAGGCCACCCAAACGCCGCCGGCACCTACCTCCCCGGCCCCCTCGATGCCGCAAAAAACCTCATCCTCTCCGAAATAACCGCCCAATTCAAACAATTAGATACCAGCTCTTCATAGCAACTTAATTGATGATTGTCATTCCCGCACAAGGGCTTGTTACCAAACATAAGATTGCTTCGTCGTCCCGCACCAAACTTTGGTGCGGGTCTCCTCGCAATGACAAACATAGCGTTTTTATGTCATTGCGAGGCCGCTGAAGGCGGCCGTGGCAATCTCAATCCCGCAAAGTGGAGTTTGGCAACAGACCCGCAAGCGGGAATCCATCTTTTTCTGCATATTTTGAGCCTCCCCGTTTTATCGAAGCCCGCTTCCGTATGTCCGGTTCAACCATTTAACCAATTAACCATTTAACCCGCCCGATTTTCCGCAAAAAAGCTTGACCTTTTAGGCTGGTAAATGGTAATATAATCATAAGAGAAATTCCAAATCAGTTGCGTAACAATTTGCTTCTTTGTGGCGTTGATTGCGTCAAATTCTTTAGCGAGGAAAACGTATGGCATCGCTGATATCTTTTACCTACCTTGATATGGTTTTTACCTGTCTGAGAGGGAAAGTTTCCAAAAAAGACCATACTTTGTTACGAAAGAACGATTTTTTGAAAGGAGAAAAAAATGAAGTTCTATAATGCTCTCAAAATCGCTTTAGTGTCGTTGGTGTTCACTTTACTTTGTCAAGGTTTGTCTTTGGCCAACCTGCCAGTTTTGTTCTTTGACAATTTCGATGATGGAAACTTCGATGGCTGGAGCCCTACATATCCCACAACTGGTGACCCGGCAACGCCGCCTGATGTTGTATCTTCTCCGGAGGGTTATTCGCTTCGGGGCGTCGGCAGCGGTTATTACCCTCCCGATGATCCCGGCCTGACCGTTTTGCTTAGTCACCCAGTGTCCCTTAACAACGTTGGTGAACTGTCGATTGAGTTCCGCGCCAAATCGGGGCCGCAATGGCCTAATCAAGCACAAGTTTGGTTAGTCAGCGGGAAGAACATTTATATCGTACACGACTATGGCGAGAGCAACAAAAGAGCAGATTGGTTAATTTCCGTTAATGGCCAGACGCAGCATGAATTTAACTATTCCATTGGAAATCTGGCGTATGAATGGCATGACTTTGCCTGGACGCGAGACGGCGATGGTTGGTGGTCGCTCAGTATAGACGGCCAGATACAAGCAGCAAATTTCTACCAGGACAATCAGTTGACATCTTTCGATAAGGTCGGGATGCACATCGTGCGAAACCAGTCCGAGATTGAGTGGGTTCGCATCAGCGGCCAAATCGGCACACCAACCGAACCTCCAACAGCGGATGCAGGAAATGATATAGTCGCAGATGCTAATGAACAGGTTACTCTGGACGGCAGCGGTTCCTCCGACCCGGATGGGCAGATAATCAAATATACCTGGAAGCGGCTGCCCGATGGGATTGTTATATACTCAGGTAAAGAAGCAACCTGTCAGACAAGGGCACTGGGTAGAGTAGAAGAGGTTATCGAATTGACCGTTACGGATAATTCCTTAGCCACGGCAACCGATACCGTCAAGATCATCAACCGAACCACTCAGGACTTAAAAGACCAGCTCGCAGCAATGCAATCCCAGATACAGCAATTACAACAGCAAAGTCAAGAGACTCGCGATTTAGTAGATAGAATCTGTTCTTATCCGCCTATAAAATGGTGGCTGAGAAGAACTATTAGATTGGGCGATATTAATAATGATGGCAAAGTAAATATGTCTGACTTTGCATTACTTACAAAGGATTGGCTGCATTAAGCAGCTTCCGTAACCTGTAAATAATTATGAAAACGACGGCAAAAGGGGAATTTTTGAAGGGAGAAAAAATGAAATTCTATAATGCTTTCAAAATCGGTGTGGTGTGTTTCGCATTTGCATTGGCCTTGCACGATGGTGCAGGTGCACAGATATCTGAACACGACATTACTGTTGGCCGCACAATTGATGTGCCAGGTCCATCCGGCCTGGTGTATCGCGACGATGGATTTTGGGTCGTGAGCTGGAGTATCGGTGAGGGGACGCGGTTACACCATTATTCCTCTATTGGAGTTCTGCTCGGCAACTACAGCGTCCCGGAAGAGTACTTAGTCCAGGGACTTGCCTGGGACGGAACTCATTGGTGGATTGCAGACAATATCCACCCAAGTGGTGACAAGATCAAAAAATGTGAACTTACAAGTACCGGCCTCAATGTTCTGAAAGAATATATCTGGCCCGGCCCGGGCAGTGGTCCAGTAGCTTTAGAGTTGGCTCAAGGTTACCTGTGGGTGGCAGACAATCACAGCGACCTTATCTGCCGTGTGACAGTAGGCGATACATCATTCACATCAGTCGAACCTTGGAGTTCAGGCAACATTTCGCCATACGGGCTTGCTTGGGACGGAACGAATATGTGGTCGTCCTGCAGCCCGGCTGGGGGCGGCATAAGTGGCCCTCGCGAGATATACAAGCACGATGCCAATGGCAACATCATTGAGATATGGCATTATCCCGGCGCACCCGGGCCACCTCCAGGTGCATACGGCGGGTGTGCTACGGATATAGCTTTTGTCGGGAACCGATTGTGGTACTGCGACTACGATAAGAATCAAATAATCGAGGCCATCCGTGGAGCCGGTATCGGCTTGGTTGCTTATTATCCCTTTAACGGCAATGCCAACGATGAGTCGGGCAATGGAAATTACGGTTCCCTTATAGGGGGCGCAACTTGGACCACCGGAGTACTGGATGGGGCGGTCCACTTAGACGGAACGGGTTACATCAATGTTCCAGACAGTCCAAGTCTGGATTTGTCCGGAGGAACCGGCACGATCGCAGCCTTTATCAGAGTTGATCCGGCAAGCAATATGAGTAATGAATTTGGAGTGAGCAAGGAAAGTAGCAGCAGCTACGCCAGCACAATTGCATACGAATTCCTTGTAAGGGAGAACGCGTCAGGAAAGATGGTTGAGTATTGCATCATTTCAGACGGCACAAGCTGCAACTACATAAATAACGAGGATGGAGAAAGCCTGAAAGACTCTTTGTGGCACCATATTGCACTGACCTGGAGTGGGCCCGGAGGTAAGTTTGTGGCGTACCGAGATGGGGTAGTAGTTGCTGAAGGCGACCAGACAATCTCAACTATTAATAACATTCCTGAACCTGTTTTCATAGGGGCATTCCGCTGGAATGTCCCTCCCGGAATAGTCAGAAAAATGACTGGCGATATTGATGAAGTCCGCATCTACAACCGTGCTCTTTCTGCTAACGAGATTTCAGAACTGGCCGGAATCACCGAATCGACCGAGGGCTGGATTGCGTTTGGTTCCAATCGGGATGGCGACCTTGATATCTGGGCGGTCAGGCCTGATGGCACGGGCTTGAGGCAGATAACAAATCTGCCCGGCGCAGAGTTCACTCCACAATGGTCGCCTGATTCGACCAAAATTGCTTACGCCACCGCTACGGACGCCCAGATATGGGTATATGACTGGTTTGCCGGCACTAACACAAAGATTTTCGATGGCGATGACTATGGAGGGATGTATTATGCCGCTGAGCCCGCCTGGTCGCCGGACGGCAAGCGAATCCTTTTTCACGGACAGACGACCTACAACAATCCTCACATTGCCATGATAAACGCAGATGGAAGCGGACGAAGGATAATCGTTCCTATTGAAGGTGGGTATGTGTCGGGGACTTCCTGGTGTCCAACCGGAACAGCGTTTGTTTACAGCATTCGCAATTCAGGTGCTTCCTTCAGCCATGACCTCTGGATTTATGACTTCACCTCAACAGGCGACATAACCAACGGCGTCAACCACCGCTTGACGGCGGGCGCCGGCAGTGAGTCAACGACCAAAAACTACCCAGACTGGACGCCGAGCGGCAAGATTCTCTTCACCTGGGGTCACAACCTTGCCATAATTGACCCAGGCCGGTCTCCGAACTGGGTCGGCCCAATAAGCAGCCCATCAGACCCCCACGTAACCTTTCTCACCAATGATGCCGGCTATCCATCCATAGTGTACAGTTATCCATCCTGGTCGCCGGACCTCTCGCAGGTCGTCTATGCGGATGAGTCAGCAGCGACAGCCACTTATGACCTCTGGATAATAGACGCCCATCCCGGCGGAAGTCGGTATCCTGTGATGACCACACCGTATGGAGAAAGCTACCCAGACTGGGGCAACCCGACACCCCAACCGCCTCCGCCGCTGAAGGTTTATTATGTTGATGCAGTCAACGGTAACGACAACAACGATGGCTTAACAAGAAGGACCGCATTCGCCACTATCCACAAAGGAATCGATTCATCGAGAAACAGTTTCAAGGTGCTGGTCTATCCAGGTGTGTATCAGGAAGAAGTCGATTTCAAAGGTAAAGCGATAGCGGTGCAGGGTGTCGCAACAAAAGCTGGCATACCCATCATCGAAAATCCAGGCGACTTCGTCGTCTCTTTTTATAATGGCGAAGGCCCAAGAAGCATCCTGAAGAACTTTGTTATCAGAAATAGTTTTATGGGCATCTTTATCGCCGGAAGCTCTCCGACAATAAAGAATTTGAACGTTGTGGATAATAAATATGGCATCGAGTCCTACGCCGGAGCAGAGCCGGACATTAGCAACTGTATCTTCTGGAATAATAGCGACAGCGACTTGTTCGGCTGCGAGGCACGGTGCAGTTGCACTTCGCAAGCAGGACAAAGCAATATTGATGCAGACCCCTGTTTTGTGGAACCAGATAATGGCGATTACCATTTGCTATCTGAGCGTGGCAGGTATTGGCCAGAGCACGATGTCTGGGTCCTCGATAAGGTTACAAGCCCCTGCATTGACGGCGGCGACCCGAAAGATGACGCATCGGTTGAGCCGATGCCTAACGGCAAACGAATTGATATGGGCGCCTTCGGCGGCACTCCTTTCGCAAGTATGAGCGAAATTAAATGTCTCGATGGAGACGTCAACCACGATGGTGTCGTCAATCTGATTGATTTGACAATGTTAGTAGAAAACTGGCTCAAGGCTGAATAAGGCCTCGTATCAGCGAAAAGTAAAAATCAAAGTGCAAAATGTAAAATTATCCGCCACGACGCTTTGGCGGGCAAAACACAAAAATTATCTTTGTGTCTCTGAAGACACTTTTTCATTTTGAATTTATAATTTCGAGTATTTGAATTTGTTTAGGATTTAGTGTTTAGGATTTTGAATTTCGGTAAACGAACGACGATTAACGAGCCACGAGTATCGAGTATCAAGCATCGAGCATCAAGTATAAACTGACAACTATTCCGGCTGGAAATACCTTGCCCGTTCACCCATTTCGTTTGGACGAAAAACCTCCCTCACAATATACCGCCCCCAATCGCTGTCAGCCGGCACCCATCGCTTGTCACCAACTCTGCGGATAAGCATCCCTCGCCCCCAACGTTTACCTGCTGTTTCCGTAGATGCGGCAGCGCTCTTTTGCGCATTTGGGTCAGCCATCTCCAAAAACCCAATAAATCGCTCCCCTTCGTTTGGCTCATCGGTGTAACTTAATACGCATGCCCTCACTCCCGCTTTCTTGCCATCAGGCAGCGGGCCTGAAGGTGCTTCCACCGGCGGAATCTGCCCGCTCCTTGCTACAAAGAGCTTGCCGGTATTTAAGTCGTAGAACCACTCCTTCTCATACTCCTGGACCACTACGACCTTTTCCGGTATCGAAAGCCATATAACAATCACCAAAAGTATCACTACCGATGCCATTGCTATCCCGACAACTATCCTCGGATTCTGGTTAATCCACTTTCGTATCGCCAGCCGTTCCCACCACTCCTTAATCTCATACCCAAAATACTGAAAATCGGGAAGTTTGAAGACCATCTTATCGTCCTCCATCGCCCCGGTAATGGCTATATCCGCTTTGCATAAATGCCACCAATGTCCCTGTCACCTTAATAACCTGATAATTCGTTCGAGGTCGATGTTATTATTCGATGCCACGTCCGGCTGTATCTCCCAGAACGACAATTTGACCGTCCGCCAGTCCCTCCATCGCACATATTCGCAGTGGAAATCTGCAAAAGATGAATTGCACCCGTCTGCGTGCCGTGCTGTTATATTGTGGTCATCAAAAATTCGCCATCGTATTCCGCTTGCGTCAATATCCACAGGCCAGAAACTGTCTGCTATCCATCGCAGCCTGCTTGTCGCATCGACAAAGACAATTTTTTCTGACGGCCTGGGAACTTCACCCAGACCCTGGTAAGCCGTTATGCCATCCTGAGCATATCCCCCCATACTGTTGGATATCGAGTAGCTGCGCATTAACTCGCTGCCGTCACTCTTGCATTTATACACCCCGATGGTCCACTGTGTATATGGCCACAACACTCCATCCTCGATGCCCGTTTTTGTCCCGCCGGTATAATTCGATGGCACCACCGGCCCATCCGCAACCCAGTAGTTGCTTCCAAGCGTATCATTCCAGTATGTATCTGGCGAACACAGCCGGTCATCGTTGTCCATAGCGTAAAAGTTCCACGCCAATGTCAATTGCCGCAGGTTCGAAAGACATACCACTCGTTTGCCTGCTTCCCTCGCTCTGTTCAATCCAGGCAGCAAGATAGACATCAGCATCGCCATAATGGATATTACCACCAGTAGCTCAATTAGTGTAAAACCTTCCTGCCTGGTTTTCGAACCTGCTTTTTCTTGCCGTCTCGACACCTCTCTACCCTTTTTCTTTCAAATAAACAAAACCAACTGTAATCACGTATAACATTGTAATGTGATTCTGCTGCTTAAACAACAATTTGCTATTACTGAATATGTAACGTTATATTTTGCGTTTTTGAAATTACAGGTTCACAAATTACTCAGTTTCAGGTAAGTTATATATCTGTATTTAACCGCACTATTTTGTGAAAAGAGTATCTATCTGAAAAGTGCTAAAAATGAAAGTCATTTTTTTCGTATCGCTGTCATTTTTTTTTACTCTTTTCTGGCTCGGCGCCGGCTGTAATTCTCTGCCAACAACCCTCCAATCCCTACCTAAAACGGATGACGGCTTGGATGCGTCCATTTATACCCTCTACGCTCCCGCGAAGCTCGACATTATGCCTTTGACCGAGCTTATTAACCCCGCCGCTGACACCAAAACTGCACAGGTAAATCTTTATGTCGGTCTGTTGGACCTGTTTGGCTCGCCAATAAAGTCGCCGGGCGTCTTTCGCTTTGAATTGTATGAATATGTCCAGCGTTCAACCGACCCTAAAGGCGAAAGACTCTTTATATGGCGGCCGGACCTTAACCTGACCGACCCCGTCAAAAATAATGGGCATTGGCTGGACTTCCTCAGAGCCTATCAGTTCAGCCTCGATTTTGAAACACAGGCCGCTCAAACCTATGTATTGCAGGTAACCTTCATCTGCCCCGCTGACAGACGCCTCTCATCTGAGATTCTTCTTAAATTAGTCAAATAATTGTTTGATGTCATCAGGGATATGAGCGAATTTGCACCCGCAGATAAAGGTGTCCCAAACATACTCCCTCGACTCTGCTCGGGATGGTGAGCCTGTCGAACCATTGGCGGTTAGCCCTGCCGGTTTTCCGCAGCCGAAATCGAGCGTTTTATAAGTGGGGGCATTTCTACGCGGCAAAATGGTCTCCTCTGCGAAAAAGGTGAAAAAATAATTGTCCCGACAAAATTTTTTTGGCCTTTTTTCTCCGTAGAAAGGGTGCAAACTCTTGTAAATGCAGAGGTTACGTGCCTTATAAAATTTTAATCAAAAATTTACTGACATTTCGTAAAAATTTACTTGACAAGAACATAGCTAATCTGGTATAAATAGACAAACTGAATGTGGTGAAAAAAGTGGATAGAGGGTGCTTTGCACTGAAAGCTGGGCTTTCATGGCGTTGGTATTTTGCCTGAAAGCTCTCAGCGATTTTCTCACAGGAGAGAAGGGCAAGCCCCGTAAAAATTTGTCTGACAAGCGCAGGTTTGTTGAAGATTTGCGTGCTTGTTGTTAGTAAGGTTGTTTGAGGCAGGCAAAACTTAATGTCAGATAGGTTTGTGCCTGTTGAGGACAATCGATGTTCTGGCTCGTAGCCAGAATAAGTGTATTAGTGTAGTTTTGATTTGTGAGGAGGAGTAATATGTGTAGAAAAATGATTTGTTTGATTTCTTTTGTTTTGGCGTTTGTTTCACCGGTAAAAGCTGATAACCCGGCAGAATGGGACTTTTTTTTGCAAGACTATAAACCTGAGACAAGTGTGTGCTGGTCTTCACATACAATCGTTGATACAGGTTTTCCCCAATACAATTGGAGCTACGTGGCTTTGTTGGAATTGAACCTAAAGGACGTCGGGTGGATGACCGTTGCCAGCGAGGACGATGACGGCACGGCTTCTGGGCTCCCTTTCGAATTTATTACTGAGAATGACTGGGGAGTACCCGGTCTATTTACCACGGATCTTATAGCTAATGTAGATGCAGCAGGTTATGGACATGCGTATGCCAGTGACATAGTTTGGGGTAACTTTTATGGCTATGAGGTACAAGGTATTCGAATGAGCGGACGTATGTCGGTTGAAGGTGTTCCTGAGCCGGCTACTATAGCGCTACTGGGTCTTGGCGGCCTCGGCCTGATTGGCAGAAAAAAACGCTAATACCGATTCTATTTATTAATTGCCGATTACCCGATCCTGTCATTCCCGCGAAGCTTGCCCGCCATTTGTCTGGCGGGGCGGGAATCCAGCTCCTTATACTGTTATTATGTGCAACCTTCTCGGCACTTTCTAACTTATTGGTATAAGTTGCAGGTAATCAGAGCAGACCAACTGAAGCAGAAAGGTAACAGAGGCAGTTTGTGCCTCTGTTACCTTCGTTTCTTGAGCTTTATTTGCGCTGTAGTGTTATCCGAGAGGACTTAAAGGGTGCACGTCAAGTTAGTAGGGAGGTTTCTTGCTTTGCTGATGTTTTTTCCTCCAATCTCCGGCAGTTCTGTCCGGCAGGACGGATTTGCCAGATTACCCCTTACCTTGTCATTCCCGCGCAGGGCCTGCCCTGAGCGAAGTCGAACGGGCGGGAATCCAGTATCCATTACCTCTGGATTCCGGCTCAAGGCCGGAATGACAGTGTCCATAGATAAATTTTTCTAAAAATCGAGATTTTACCTACAAAGATGACGTGCACCCGGACTTAAGAGAACATAAAAAATCGCAGGACAGGTGGGCTTGATTGCCCTATCTGTAAGAGCGGGGTAATGCCAAAAATCGCCGAAAAGCCCAGTTTTCATCAGATGCGGAGATGGTTGTGGTATGTAAAAATCTCCACTGGGGGATGCCTTACGGCAGTGGGCCAAAAGCGGTTTTGGAGAGCAAATTCCTGAATTTTTGGTGGTTTCGCAGCAAAATCTGTAAAATAGAAAAAAATCTTATAAAACTGTTGCAATTAGCAGAAGATTTTTATATAATACATTAGTTAGGAGGGGGGAAGGTGTTTGTAAAAATGTTAATCGGAATCCCGAATAGAGGTGATTGCCGCTCATCGGTCAGATTTAAGGTAAGGGTATATGCACGAGGGACAAGAGACGATGGACGACTCAATTTAAGTCCGCGCCAGGCAAGTCAGTGCGCGTCAGTGTTAAATGTTTTTGTTTCCTGAAAGGAGGAATTTATGTCCAGAAAAAAGTTAGTATCAATTTGTGCTTTAGTCGTATTGCTTACGATGGCCTGTGGTATTGTGGAAGCCAACTGGTCCGAGGACTTCAATGATATGACGTTCGACCAGACCTGGCAGTGGTATTGCATTCAAGACGTTACCAAGACATTCACCCACACTATACAGGATGGTCCTGGCAGCAACGATTTCCTCGTTCTCAGTGAACCCCTGTCGGTTGATGCTAACGGCTCGGCATTCGGTATGGGCATAGGTTCACAAGAGGAATTCACCGATGTCCGTTTGGGGGCCGTGCTTAATGCCGATGGTCAGGCCTCTTCGAGTAAACAGTCTATATATGCTATATCGGGCAGGACACAATACTTCAATCACCCTGGCGGGGGGGGTGTACTACCATACCCAGGCGTTTACGCCAGTGGGTACGCGCTTCTGATGAGCTGGGAAAATGCCCCGGCACGCCTTGAGATTGAAGTGCAGAAATATATCTGTCTAAGCAACATTATGAGCACGAGTTTCACTGTGCAGATACCTGGTGCTGACCCTGACAAGAGCTACTATGCTGTGCTGGATATTGTGGGTTCAGGCCCGGTGTATGTTACTGGTAGTCTCTACGAATACAAAGGTGGCCCGCTGGTGGCGAGGACGCCGACCCTCATCGATACCAATGCAAAAGATTGGTGGGAGGATGCAGATGATACAGATACTTTTTGGATAGTTGATGTCAAGGTCTTTCCGAATTCAAACTTTATGGATAAAAATTACCGCAAAAGCGGTATCGCCGGGTTAAACGAAGACCCTACACCACCCGGCTACCGTTTTACATTTGACGATGTCTCATCTATCTTCAACGGGCCGGCGGCGGTTAATCTAAGCCCCGCCGATGGCGCTACTGGTGTCTCCCTGAATGCCGACTTGAGCTGGAAAGAGGCGGCTTTTGCCACTTCACGCGACCTGTGGTTCGGCAAAGCAGGAAAAATGCAGAAAGTTACGCCTTCGCCTGCCGGCCAAACTTATGACCCCGGCACTCTCGAATTAGGCAAGACCTATCAGTGGCAGGTTGACGAAATCGGCCCACCCACCGTTACAGGTCATCTCTGGAGCTTTACCACCCTACCGTGCATTGTCGTAGAGGATTTTGAGAAGTACACCAATACCTCACCTAACATAATATGCGAGACGTGGAAAGATGGACTTGGCTTCGGCGGCCCCGGCAACGAGACCGGCTCAAAGGCTGGTTATCGCGACCCTGATTATGCCGAGGTAACCATCGTTCACGGAGGCAAGCAGTCGATGCCGGTTGATTATAACAACGCAAAGTTACCTTATCATTCTGAGGTTGACCGCACGTTTGATACCACCCAGGATTGGTCTGCATACGGCGTTAAGGCACTAACATTGTGGCTTAAAGGATATCCGTCATCACCTCCCGGCACCTTCGCAGAGTCTCTGGGCACCTACACAATGACCGCTTCGGGTACGGACATCTGGGATGTGCCGGACGTCAGGAAACCAACATCCTACCACGATGAGTTCCACTATGCCTACACACAGATAAGCGGCAACTGCATAATTATGGCGAAGGTTGAAAGTGTCAGTAACACCGACGAATGGGCGAAAGCCGGCGTGATGGTTCGCCAATCAACAGATGCTAACTCTCCACACGCAATGATGTGCATCACACCTGCCAATGGCGCCGCCTTCCAGTATCGTGGGTCCACCGCTGGTGCAAGCACAAACACCAACCAGACCGGCATTACTGCACCGTACTGGGTGCTGATTGAACGATATGGTGATATGTTCTATGGTGCTTGCTCATCTAATGGCAGCGATTGGACTACGGTCGGCCAGATGACTATCTATATGACCGACCCGGTCTATATAGGCCTGTCACTGACCG
This sequence comes from uncultured Pirellulales bacterium, assembly GCA_964462515.1. Lineage (GTDB taxonomy): Bacteria > Planctomycetota > Phycisphaerae > Sedimentisphaerales > Anaerobacaceae > CAYWXK01. The sequence continues at coordinate 80,527 of CAYWXK010000006.1, read as the reverse complement.
CTCGTAACGCTGCAGCAACCTGCACAGCCGTCTTCAAAAATGTCAGCATTAATCAGTCTCCGCCACAACTGGCATCTCATCAAGACATTGGCATAAGGAGCAACACTGCTGCGCCGCTGTATGTTACTCTGCAGGATTCAAGCCAGAACACGGCAACGGTAACAAACCCCGACCCCAATGCAGTTCTGACAAATACCTGGCAGCCGTGGGACATTGCCCTGGAGGATTTTGCCGACGTGAACTTAGCAGCTATCAAGAAGATTACTATAGGTATTGGCAACAGAGATGCTCAGACGCCTGGTGGTACAGGAACCATATATGTTGACGACATACGGCTCTACCCCACCAGATGCATACCTGACCGTATAAAAGGCGATTTAAACAACGACTGCTTCCCCGACTACTACGACCTTGACATACTTGCGGACAACTGGCTGACGCCCGGTGGTGTCAGCTCCGGCCTGAAGGGTGAGTATTGGTATACGGACGGTGGAGGTCCTCCAACCAATGCCTGGGTAACTCTGATGCTGACCCGCACAGACCTGACCGTGGACTTTGGCTGGGGTACCGGCGTGCCAGACCCGAGCATGAGGGCAGATGATTTCGCGGTGCGGTGGACGGGCCAGGTTAAACCGCTATACTCCGAGACCTACACGTTCACCACGAATACCGATGACGGTGCGCGTCTGTGGGTGAACGACCAGCTGGTTGTCGATTGGTGGTTCGAGCAGGGGGCAGCCGACCACAGCGGGACGATAGCCCTGCAAGCCGGACAGGAATACCCCATCAGATTTGAATACTACGAAAATGGCGGTGACGCCGTGGCACGCCTTTACTGGCAGAGCGCCAGTCAGGCCCGCCAAATCATCCCGAGCGACCGTCTGTCATCTAGCAAGGCCAAGATTGCTGATATTAATAACGATGGTATTGTTGACTTCAGAGATTATGCCATTCTGGCGGATGTGTGGCTTCAGGAGGTATTGTGGCCACGATAAGCCGTGAACAGCGTTGATAGACCGACTAATCCGATTAGCCGGTAATTGTACATTAGTGGGGCCTATCCCGATTAGCTGTGGATAGGCCCCATTCTTTTTCAAGCTGCTGTAGTGGTCTGTTACTCATAGAACGATGATATGTCATTGCGAACGAAGTGAAGCAATCTCAATGAATCGAGGATAAGAGATTGCTTCGTCGCCCCACCTTTGGTGGGACTCCTCGCAATGACAACTCCTCAAATCACGAGTAACAGATTAGTAGCAGTGTATCTGATATCATCCTGCCTTCCCAAATTCGATTGACCAAAAATACATAATCTGTAATTATATACGCACGGTTATGCCAAATCTTAGTTCGGATTTGTCGATTGCTTTGTCCTGTCATTCCTGCGGAAGCAGGAATCCGGGTCTGGGCACAAATAGTCGATTCAGCAAATTCTCGCTAAAATTGGTATTAACCTGCTTTTGCCCCTTTTTATAGGAACTTTTTGGGCGGATTGCGGTCTAATTAAGGGAAAAGGGCGTGGCTGAAACCAACAACGCAAATATCGATGATGCAGTATTGGTTGACCAGTGCCGGCTGGGCCACCCAGCCGCTATGGAACGCCTTATTCTCAAATACCAGGACCGCCTCTATAACGTCGTTCGAAAAATCTGCGTAAATCCCGATGATGCCGCGGAACTTACTCAGGAAACGTTTGTCAAAGTATTAGAGAACATTGATAAGTTCCAGGCCAGAAGCAGCTTTTATACATGGCTTTTTAGAATCGCTGTTAATCTGACCATAAGTTATTGCCAGAGACGAGCTAAATTCAGCACCAGTTCTCTAAGTGCAGACGATGATGAGTATGACCACCATGCAAAGCAGCAGTTGCAGCAGTTTCTAAACGATGATAGCTCTCCTGACCCGGCAGCAATCGCTCAAAACAGGGAGCTATGCCGACTTGCCCTTGACGCCTTGATGGGCCTCGATGACGCCCATAGAACCATCATCGTCTTGCGGGATATCGAAGGTATGACTTACGCCCAGATTGCCAGAGTTCTTAACATCGAGCTGGGCACCGTCAGAAGCAGACTTAGTAGGGCCAGAAGCAGCCTCAGACAAGTTATGGAGACTATGTGCAATGAAGGTCAATCCAAAAATCGATGAATTACTAAATAGCTTTATTGATGGAGAATTGCCCCCCAGGCAGCAAACCGAGGTCCAACGGCTTGTAGCCCACGACCCGGCAATCGCTGGCCGTCTCCGCCAGCTTAAAAACTGCAGATTGCTCCTGACTTCTTTGCCTTCCGCACACGCTCCCGCAGCCCTTTCACGGAACATAATTGCAGCCCTCGAGAGAAAAACACTGCTCGGCGAGCCTCCATCTTCTATCGAGCAGCTCGCAGGAGAAAGGCAATTGTTTGTTCGCAAGCTCCTCGCTGCTGCTGCTATTATCGCCCTGGTTGCTGTTCTGTCTGTTGTTGTTTATAACATCGTAGCCCCGCAGACTACCCCGGCGCCGCCGGCCATTGCTACTCGCCACCTCCCCCCCTTACCCGGGTCGGCCACAGCCTTATCAACCACCAGGCCAGCACAATTTGCCGCCAGGCTTGAGCTCGAAACCGATTCCTTCATCCAGGTTGATGCCTCTGTCAGTAAGGCCATCGCCGACAATGACAGTGTTGACTGCACATCTCTGACACGTCAGCCCGATAGAGCCGAATACATCCTCGCTTGTAGTCGCAAAGGCCTTGCGTCTCTCCTGGCCGACCTCGAAACCGTATGGGACAAGTTTGATTCCGCGACACTGCTGGTCTATACTGACACCTTTGGCCGGCAGGTTGCCGTCAACGCAGTTACCGCCGACCAGATTCTTCAAATCGCCGGCCAGGATAGCCTCGAAAGATCTATCCGGGTTGCAAAAGATTTTGCTGCCTTAAACAATATAGTCGAGCTTCTTCCTGGCAAAGATATCCTGACCGCCATTGATGCCGCAGCATCCGACCTCATCACTACTACTAAAATCCCCAAACCCATCTTGACAGGCTGGTCAAAAACAATTAAAAAATCCACCAGCCAGTTGAAAACCGATGCAAAGGTAAGCCTGGCAATTACAGTCGTCGCCGACAAATAACAGATTGTTTCTTTCTGTCGTTCGCAATGTCAAAAATATTTAGCCCCGCGTTTTACGCGGGGTTGTCATTTGGAAAATTAAAAATGCTCAACATTCAAAATTGTTGCCTTATTGTCGTCGATGTTCAGGGCAAGCTCGCCCAGTTGATGCACAATAAAGACATCTTGTTTAAGAATATCGAAATCCTCATTAAGTCCGCCAAAATCCTCGACATCCCGATATTATGGTGTCAGCAGTGCCCCGAATCTCTCGGCCCAACAATCCCTCAAATCGCCCAGCTTCTTTTCGGCATCGAGCCGATAAATAAAGCAAGTTTTAGTTGCTACGGCGCCGAAGAGTTTAACGAAAAGTTAAACCAGTTAGCCCGCAAACAGATTTTATTGTGCGGCATAGAAGCCCATGTCTGCATTTATCAAACAGCAATGGACTTAATCAAGCTGGATTACGAAGTAGAAGTAGTTTCCGATGCTATCTCTTCCAGGACTCCCGAAAACAAGCAGGCCGCGATAACCAAAATGACCGCTGCCGGCGCTAAATTAACCACCACCGAAATGGCTTTATTTGAGCTTCTTAAAACTGCCGAACATCCCCAATTCAAACAAATCGCCAAACTGATAAAGTGACACCGCTGTCGTCCGGCGGGTCACCATGAGCGTACCTGTCTTGAGCTTGGTCGAAAGAGTCGAAGGGTCTCACCACCGCCGCCTTCCGCACTCTGTCTTCTGTTTTCTTAATTCTAAATTCAACATTCGATATTCGTTCTCTCCGTCAAACCGTTTCATTATAAGCGGATTGCATTTTCAGCTTTTTCCTATCCGCTACAGTCCGTTTGGTTTGTAAGTTCATACTGCAATTGGTATTAGAAAAATTGTTTATTTTTTTAGTTTAATCAAAGAATTTTATTGATAAATTAAATATATTAACTATAATTGTGTTATAAATTGATTTTAATGAGTATATGTCGAAAAAGATTAAACAGCTAAATCTGCCTGCTACTTGCCCGCTTTGCGGTGGTTCGATAGAAGTTACGCAGATAAAGTGCACCGGCTGCAGCAGCGAAATTAACGGCTCTTTCGAGCAGGGTGGATTGGCAGTCCTGCCGATTGAGTACCAGAAATTTATCAGCGTTTTCCTTCGCCACCGCGGCAACATCACGCAGGTAGAAAAGGAGCTCGGCATCTCTTATCCGACAATAAACAAGATGCTCGACAATATAAACAATATGTTAAGCTCTACCGCCCAAGAGCGGCCTCTCACCAGAGAGGAAATTCTTGACTCGATAGAAAAAGGCGAAATGAGCGTAAAAGAAGCAACATTTATCCTCAAAACCCGTAAATAAGGAGAAAGAAAATGCTATCCTACCCATCGTTTTTGCCCTTGCTTGTTTGTCCGCTTGTTTGTTTTGCTGTAGTCCTTCTCATCTTAAAACTTGCCACAAAACTTAAAACATTAACCGTAGTTTGCCTTGCTGTATTAGCGGCAACAATCGTGCCAATTCTTGGTATTAGGTTCATACCGTCTTCGTCCTACTTACCATCGAGATTGCACGCAGTTTACTTTAAGTTCTGGTTATTTCTACCAGCCACCATTTGTGCTCTCATTTTGATAGCCAAATTTGTTTTTCGCTTATTCGAAAGTGTCTCTTCAGAGGCAGTCGTCACCACCGCCGAAAGAGATAGAATTCTCCGAATGGTGGAAGAAGCAAAAATTACAGCACAGGAAGGTAGCGAATTGCTCGACGCTATAGGCAAATCCAGCGCACTGCGAGGCGAAGAAAAATTCAGCCGGGTCGATATTCTGATGCTGGTTGGCGTGGCGTTGGTGGTCCTGGGGTTCTTCCTGCCGTGGGCGTACATTAGTATGGCTCAAGTGCCCGGACCTTTTGGCCGTGTCTCCGGTTACCAGGCGGGTTATCACACCGGCGCTCTCGGCTGGACCATCTTTATTATCGGCCTTGCCTCCGCCATACCTGTGTTCGTGACACCCAGAAACCTCCTCTATAAAATCTCGATGATGCAGATATTCTTAACTCTGATAGGGTTGATTATTGTAATTAGTGTACTGGTACGCGCAGGCAATCATTTAGGCCCAGGTTTGGTATTTTGCCTTATAGGGTTTATAGTTGGGCTTTTAGCAGCTATTGCAAAACTGAAAAGCTTGGCAACCTGATCAAGCCGATTTCCTTTTGCTTTCTGCCTCAGCTTTGCTTTTTTCGCTTTAAGTTTTTAGTTTCTACCGGTCACGATTCTCAAGCGAGGTTCTCGCTATTCTTCGCCACCTTCGCTATAGCCTCAACTATGTCGTCCATATCCTTTTTTGTCCCTAAGAATGCAATCTTTGAGTCGAGGCTCAGCATCTCTTTGCCGCTCGTCTTTCTATTATCCATCGCCTCCAATTTCTTTAGCGACTCTCTATATTTCTCAAGCCGGCTCTTTGAAAACGCTGCAGCAAATCCGCTCGAATTGAGATGCTCCTCTAACATACCTTCCCGATGACAGCCGCCCTCATACTGTCTCGTCTTGCCCGAAATGACATTTATCCCTTCTGCACGAACCGCCTCAGCAAACCGTGATGCCGGCACATTGTTGAATTGTTTTCTATCGTAATCAATCTCAAAGACGACATAAGTAATACGGGTATTTTCATTGTATAATTTCTTCGGCTTCAACCCCGGTATCTGTTGCAATTTGCCCTCTATATATTTTCCATTTTCCTGACGAATTTTGTCTTGTTTTACAAACCGCTCATATTGCTGCGTCAGAATCGCTGCCTGAAACTCCGTCATCCGGTGATTTGACCCGGGATATGGATACCCGCTCTTTTTATTCCACGGGTCTCTGCCGTTATTGACATAAGCTGCGCATCTTCGCATCAAATCCTCATCGCTTCCAAGTATTGCCCCGCCCTCGCCGCTGACAAGCGACTTCCACTCCTGAAAGCTGATACATCCTGTCGCACCGAATGTCCCCACCTTTTTGCCGCCGACCTCCGCAAACACCGACTGACACGCATCCTCCACTACCGGTATATTATGTTTCTTCGCCGTTGCCATAACCTTCTCGATGTCCACCGGATACCCCGCCAGATGTACCGGCACAATCGCCTTGGTGTGCTCCGTTATTGCCTCTTCAATAAGCTCCGCATTTATCGACCCGGTGTCAGGGTCAATATCCACAAAGACCGGCAGCGAGTGCAAATTGGTAATCACATTTATAGTTGCGATGAACGTGTGCGGCGACGTTATCACCTCATCGCCTGCCCCCACGCCGAGGCAATGCAGCGATGCGCCGAGCGCTGTTGTGCCGCCGTTGCTTAACACGCAATACTTCGTCCCCATCGCCTTCGCAAACATCTTCTCAAGATCATAGACCGCATTACCCCGCAGACAGCACCAGTTCCTGCTGCGCAGCGCACCCAATAGCGCCTTCTCTTCTTTCTCATCGAAGATTGGCCAGGTCAAATCAAATCCCTTTTCTCTTACCGGCTCTCCTCCCAGTACCGCTAACTTATCCGCCTTCTTCACCACATCCGCATAAAGCGGATTTGTCGTATTTTTCAATAGACTAACGCCCGCTAATCCGATTGACGTCTTCTTCAAAAACGCCCTTCGATTTATCAAAAACCTTCCCATAGGATATCTCCCTAAATCAAAACCTAAAACTAAAAACTCAAAAACAAAACTCTAAGTTCAAGACAACCTGATAAATTCTACCTGCAAATTCGGTGTTCCACAATACGCAATCCGATATCCGCACGACAATTCACGACTCACAAGCATTGAGGTTTATCCGCCGGAGACGGAATCCAGCGCATTGTGCGGTGCCGGGATTGCCCGGGGCAATGTAAAGTTTATCAAGCTCTTTAGATTGAACCAGTTTCCAGGCGATTGCGTGCTCGCGTCCGCCGTTGCCGATTAAAAGAACATTCATTTGCAAAACTTCATCACAGATTGATTATTGATGATTGATTATTAGTTTCCTTAACTTTGTTTTATGTGTATTACATACGCGTGAATAATCTACCAGAGATTGCGGGAGTGCTCGAGTATTTTTGGGAACGAGTAAATTAAGTGGAAGTGAGTTTGGCGTTTGTCTGTAGATTCAGTCTTCCACTGGTGCTGTCATTACAAAAAGGCCCCCCACCTCTTTACGAAGTAAAGAGCGGGGGGCATCTCATACAATTTCGGCGAGGTGGGTTAAGGATTCACTGCCCTATTGTAAATGCGGATGTCATCGAGCAGGCCGGACCAGAAAGTGCCGGTCTCAAGATTCTTGCCAGCTCCAATGTGTAAACCACCACCTGAAGGTGCCACGGCATCTTGCGTGTCTCTGGCCACCTCTACACCATCCACATAGAGGATTCTGTTGCCGACACTCACCCAGTCATCAATGCCGTCAAGGTTAAGCGCCTTGTCAAACACGCCCGTCGCATAAGTCGCGCCGCCGTTAATCGTGCCGTGCCTGTTATGGCCAGACCAATCAAGGACAGTAGTGCCCGAACCTTCGTCAAGCTTCCGCCAGCCAAGTAGAGTAGGGTCGGTAATAGGTATATTGGGCACCGTTGTAAAGCTCCAGGTATCGCCTGTGAGAATTGCGTTGTTGGGCTCGCGCATGTTGATACGCCAGTAGTATGTCGTGTTGTAGGCAAGGGGTGTCGTTGTCGGTACAGTGTAACTATAACGCAACTGGCCTGTTGCATAGTTTATCATCGTCTTATACGAACCCGAAGGAAAGGTAGAGCTGGTGCTGAGATACACCATGCTGGCAACCGCACCGGCACCTATGTTCCAGGAGAGGGTCGGGGTGAGGGAGACAAGCGCCTGACCATTGAGCGGGGTGGGACTCCAGGCCTTAAGCGGCATAACCGTGAAGCTCCAGACGTCGCCTTTGTGTATTGTAACACAATCGGCCTCAACCTCATCGATTCGCCAGTAATATGTCTTTGACGCCTGTTGCAGAGTAACAGCTTTAGTAGAATACGGCTGAACCCCGGGTGTCTCAACCACATGGTCTATGTATAGAGGCGAAGATGTATCGGCATTTTCTACGGCATTTTGGTCGGTGCCGAAATATACATCGTGGGCGTTTGCGGTTTCTCCTGCATTCCAGTAAAGAATTGATATTGCCTGATTTGTCGCGCCATCAGCCGGCGTAGGACCCCAGGCCTGTCTCGGGTCTGGAATCTCTTTCAGCCAATACTCACCCATAAAGGCAAGGTCCTGGACATCCACAGCACCGTCAGGTCGCGGAATAGGGCCTATGTCACCTCGCAAATCATCGGTCTTCCAACACGCGGCAAGCACTGCAAAATCTCTGAGATCTACTTTCCAATCGTTGTTCAGGTCAGGACGCTTGGCTAAGACCATATCCAGTGCTGCCCGCGCATCGACCCGGCCCCAGCCGTAGTAATCATCCCTGCCGGGAGCGCCTAAGTCCTTCGCAGATTGCTCAAGGAAGTACCGGACCTCGTCGTTGGTCAGATTTGGCTCAACGGAGAGAACCAGGGCCGCCACGCCAGCCACAACTGGACCTGACATCGACGTGCCACATTCCCATTGTACATAATCCACTATGTTGGGGTCATCGTTGCGTGTACTATGTCCCAACGAACCAGAGAAGTCAGTTGTCCAGAACGGAACGTCAGCTCGACACGAGAGTGACTCGCATTCGGGACATTTTGCAAGGTTAGAGAAACATCCACTGGGCGCAACGATGTCTAACTCAGGTCCGTAATTGCTATACTCGTATCGCACGTCATTGTGGTCTGTGGCTCCCACTGTTATCACCTCAGGATAGGCGGCCGACGAGGTAGGCGGTATTCGGCTGCCTTCGTTCCGTGCTACGAAGACTACGACGCAGCCCTTCCCCTCACGCCCGATCCCCCCGAGTTTAGTCACATCTTTAACGCCGGAATGAGTGATAGGATTTACAACGCCCCAACTGCAGCTAATTACATCGGCTCCGTTGGCGGCAGCCCACCGAAATGCCGTAACCTCTTCTTCCCCAGTAATCAATCCTCCCGTTTCTGATCCATGTCGGATAGGCATTATCTTACAGTTGTAGGCAACACCAGTAACCCCGATACCGTTGTTACCCTCTGCAGCGATGAGCCCGGCGCAAGTGGTGCCATGCGTATCCATTGGATCATTCATAACAGGGTCCGGCATGTCATCAAGATCCCAGAAGTCATACCCGGGCACAAGATTGTTAACTAAGTCAGGGTGGTGCGTATCCACACCCACGTCAACCACGTCGATCACGATGTTTGGGTCTCCTGTAGTTATCTCCCATGCTTCCGGAGCGCGGATATCGGCACCCGGTGTGCCGCCGGACTGGCCTGTATTAAGCAGGTGCCACTGCAACGGGAAATATTCATCGTTCGGGATCACGCTGCCTGCCTTCGCGTACCCCGCCTCGGCGGGCGAAACAGGCCCGGATGTGCCGGAGGTCTGCGCGGCAGCCTGCGCACGAAGTTCCCCTCGAACATCCACGCCGAGGCTGTCCAGCCATTGCTCGGTAAATATCCGCAAATCTTCCCAACCAACCCGGCAATCGTCATTTAAGTCACCAGTTAGTTTATCCTGAGATACCTTTTTTATGGCAAGCGAATGCACCTCGCCAGCGCTAATGGCGATAAAGTCGCTATTGGGCGAAGGGATATTGCACTTGCCGTAGGTGTTGTCTCCCCAGGCGACGATGGAGCCATCTTGCTTAAGAGCGAGCGAATACTCCCAGCCGGCAGCAATGGCGATAAAGCTGCTATTGGGCGAAGGGATGTTACATTGTCCGCAGTTGTTCAATCCCCAGGCGACGATGGAGCCATCCTGCTTAAGAGCGAGCGAATGCGCCCTGCCAGCAGCAATGGCGATAAAGCCGCTATTGGGCGAAGGGATATTGCACTGGCCCCATCTGTTGTCTCCCCAGGCGATGATTGAGCCATCCTGCTTAAGAGCGAGCGAATAATACCCGCCAGCGCTAATGGCGATAAAGCCGCTATTTGGCGAAGGGATATTGCACTGGCCCCAGCTATTGTTGCCCCAGCCCACAATGGAGCCATCGTTTTTCAGGCCAAGACTGTGGTATATGCCTGCGGCTATGGCCACAAAGCCGGTATTGGGCGAAGGGACATTGCACTGGCCATAGTGTTTGCTTCCCCAGGCGACGATGGAGCCATCCTGCTTAAGAGCGAGCGAATGAAACGAGCCTGCGCTAATGGCAATAAAGCTGTTATTGGGCAAGGGGATATTGCACTGGCCTGAGCTGTTGTCTCCCGTGGCAAAGATGGAGCTATCCTGCCTAAGAGCGAGCGAATAATACCCGCCAACAGAGACGGCGATAAAGCCGCTGTTAGGCGATGGGATATTGCACTGACCGGCGATGTTCCATCCCCAGGCGACGATGGAGCCATCCTGCTTTAATCCGAGCGAGTGACCGTAGCAAGTGCTAATTCCGATAAAGCCGCTATTGGGCGAGGGGATATTGCACTGGCCGTAACCGTTCCATCCCCAAGCGACGATGGAACCATCCTGCTTTAACCCCAGCGAATAACCCCCGCCAGCGCTAATAGCGATAAAGCCGCTATTGGGCGAAGGGATATTGCATTGGCCGTCAGCGTTCCTTCCCCGGGCGACGACGGAGCCATCCTGTTTAAGAGCGAGTGAATGAAACGAGCCTGCGCTAATAGCGATAAAGCCGCTATTGGGCGAAGGGGCATAGCACTGGCCATACCAGTTGGCTCCCCAGCCGACGATAGAGCCATCCTGCTTTAAGCCGAGCGAATGATACCCGCCAGCGCTAATGGCGCTAAAGCCGCTATTTGGCGAAGGGATATTGCACTGGCCATATTCATTGTCTCCCCAGGCAACGATGGAGCCATCCTGCTTGAGGCCGAGACTGTGCAGCCCGCCTGCTGCGATGGCAATGAAGCCGCTATTGGGCGAAGGGATATTGCATTGGCCGTAATCATTCCTTCCCCAGGCGACGATGGAGCCGTCCTGCCTTAATCCCAGCGAATGATACCAGCCAGCGCTAATGTCGATAAAGTTGCTATCTGTCAATGGAGTATTGCACTGGCCATAGAAGTTCTGTCCCCAGGCCACGATGGAGCCATCTTGTTTAAGAGCGAGCGAATGAACCCCGCCGGCAGAGACCTTCACAAAGCTGCCGGACAAGTCACCGCCGATTACTTGTTCTCCCCAGCCGATGATAGAGCCATCGGCAAAGGCCGGTTGTGCCATACAAAGTAAGGACACAGCCGCTACCGCTGTTAACAATACGAGATTTTTCTTAATCCGCCAGACGTGTGTCGGATAAAACACATTTACAGATTGCATTTTTAGTCCTCCTAATTATTGATAAATCCGAAACTTGTCTGACGACAGTCAAGATTCGAATGACCCAAAACCGACATTTTTCCACTGTTAACGGTTACGTTATTCCGGCGTTCCGGCGCAAAGATATACGCCGGACACCGGAAATCTTCAGTTTCCATACAAACGGCTTTACTCCGTTAGAAAGCTCCGGCCCGTGTTTCAAACCTGTTAGAAAGCTCCTTTCTAACGGAGTTTACATCACTTCTTTATCTCTAATATCACCAGCGTAACAAATCTATCGCAGATTGTCAAATAATTTTGACATTTTTGGGGGAATTTTGCGGTTTGACAATAAAAATGCTGATTTATCTATAATAGAAACAACCTGGCGGGACTGTGCTCTCTGTGGTCTCCCTCGACTCTTTCGACTATGCTCAAGACAGGTTCGCTCAGGACCAGTTCGCTCAGGACCAGTTCGCTCAGGACCAGTTCGCTCAGAATGACATGTATCATTTCATCTGTCACAGACCAGTAGCTTGTCAGTATCCCGGCGAGCATTTGTATGGTTGTGAGGTACCCTAAGGCGTCACGGCCCGGTTATATATGCGAACATCATCAATCAGGCCGGCCCAAAAAGTTCCGGCACCAAGGCTTTTGCCGGCGCCAAGATAAAGACCTTTATCTGAGGATATCAGATTAGCAAGAGGATTGGGGTCTTCAGCAACCTTAACGCCATCTGCATAGAGGCGACGGCGAGAGCCGTCCCATGTAACGGCGATATAGTGCCAGTCGCCATCGGTGATTACAAATTCAGAAACAAGTGGAGAGGTGGACGGGCTGCCATCTGTTAAGGCCGTCATAAGTTTGCCCTCTGTTGGGTCTTCGCAGAGCCAATCTTTCCCGCTGGGTGTAAGGATGGTGGATTGTTGAGATAAAACTACCTGTCCCGGGCTGCCTCCTTTGACCCAGGCCAGAGCAGAAAATTCGCCACCGGCAGGGTTCAAGATAAAAGGCGTGCTGACATAATCATTTGTTCCATCAAGCTGGAGTGCACCATTTATCATACCACCGGTCGGCTGCCACAGCGGATTCCCATAAACAGTGCCGTCTTTATCGCCTGACGAATCCTCCGCTATAGTGCCTGCTGTTTCATCCAGCCTCCAGCACGCCACAGGTCTATGGACTCAGGCGAAAATCAATTGCGGGTTGCCTGTCCAGCAGCTTTGTTTGGTCGGCTGTTGTCATCCAGACTTCTACACTGGCATTGGTTTTGTTAGGCCATTTGAATGTAGTGACTGAACGGCTTGGCAGACCGTAGATAAACGACTGGCCTTTCCATTTGAGTTCAACATTCTGTCTGAACGTATTCGGATTAAGCACAATGACAACTATTGAACCGTCCGGATTAACGAAGGCTACATTCTCGATGTTCAGCCCGGGCTGTTCGGTTGAGGCGATGCGTCGCGCACCTGGTGTGACAAATTTCGCAGCTTGCCCTAACGAATAATACTCAACTTCTCTGGTAACTTGGCCAGTGAATTGATTTATTGTAACCACGCCACGGCAATTGTTACAGCCGCCCGGAATCTTGGGGCCGTGATTTTCATCAAGAGCGAGGTTCCATTTTACCACCGTTTTGGCATAATAGCGAACCGCTTTTATAATCAAAGTAGATGTATCCCACATAAGATTATCACCAAAGCTGGGTGCCCAGTCACCCCCTGAACATTCTGTAAAGTAGATGTCCTTATCAGGGTGTGCCGCAACAACGTCAAGTTGAGCCGAGACATCGCCCCCGTATCCGTGGAAAGCTGTGCCGGCTATGTATGGATTCGCTTCGGGGTCGTCGAGGACGGTAATTGGATAGCCGGGGTTATCCCAGTTGTGGTCCCATATCAGAATTTTTGTGCCGATGTTGTTGGAGAAAAGCTTCTGGCCAAGACGAATTGCAAGCCGTACCTGGTCAGGCGGTTCCATTTGCATCCCTGGATAGCTGTATGGCTCATAGTGCGGCTCATTCTGCAATGTTACCGCATCGATTACAAGTCCTTCCGCAGCGTAGGCCTGAATGTATCGAATGAAATACTCTGCATAAGTATCGTAAATCTGGTCGCTATTAATCAATCGCCCATAAAAGAGTTGTTCGCTGTCTTTCATCCAGGCCGGCGAACTCCAGGGAGAACCCATAATCTTGATGTTCGGGTTAATCGCAAGAGCCTCCTGGAGCAGCGGAATTATATAGGCCTGGTCGCGTGCAATCGAGAACTTCTTAAGCTCGTAGTCTGTTTGCCCCGCGGCCACATCATCATAAGTATAGTCTGTCAGGCGAAAATCGGAAGAACCCATCGGCTGGCGAAGATAGCTCAGGCCGATGCCGGTATTCGGGTCAAACAGGTCCTTCATTAACGCCTGACGCTCTTGCTCTGTGAGGGCATTATATATCAGATATGCTGAAGAATCTGTCAGGGATGCCCCGAATCCATCCATTTTCTGAAACGTCACCATTTGGTCGATGTCTATTGTTACATAGTCGTCATACACCAGCCAGTCTCCGGCGAAGATTTTGAGGTCATCATTGTTGACTGTACCGCTGTTGTCCAGGTCATACATTGCAAACTTCGGGCAACTAGAATCGCAAAGCCATGCCTGTGCCAGTTTGGCGTAGTCCCGAAAGTTCACCACACCATCATTATTAAAGTCGGGGTTTGGCTCAGCAGCAACGGCGACAACGGAAACATCATCAAACATCGCAGTGCACTGTGCCTCGCCCCGTAGCAGAAATCTGGCATAGGTTGTGCCGGGAGGAGCCGGCTGGGTCGTAAGAACGTATCGTTTCCAGACATTTGGTGACGGGGGTGTGCCGGTGAAAATATCGAGTCTGGCAGTTGTAAGGATTGTATTGTAAATGTCCCTGAACTCCATCATCATCGATGCGTGCGGGTCGGTTTCCCATCCTTCGGTCATGGCCCAAACACTGCAAATATAAGCTTCACCCGCATCTGCGATAATGTCCTGGTACCAAACGCCATATTGTCCATAGTTCCAGGCGCCTGCGTCAACGAATTTGGTTCCGGTATGAGCAGGACGGTTATTTTTCCAGCCGGCCCACCCCCAATTGCCATATTTTTGCCAGCCGGTCGGAGGGATTGTGTCGTTCCATGGGACCGTATTGGTACCTTCCTCAAAGCCAGGATTCGTCAGCAATTCCTGAGCAGAAACGACCGGTGCTTTGCCGAAAAGACCTGCCAACACAATCGTTAAGAACAGTGCTTTTCTATACATACACCACACTCCCGAAAGAAACCATTGCTTGTTTCTTGAGCCGGACTTTCTATCTGGATTATTTATAATTTTAACACAGAAGGGGCAATTTTGCAAGTCAATTTTACCACGCGATTACCCGTTTTGGTGTGGATTTTGCAGAAAGGCGTCTTTTATCGTCGCAGGATTGTCGCCTATTTTCACAGATAAAAGCCACGGCCGTCTCCTAACCTTGAAAACAATATCAGATACCGAATCGAATTGGACCTCCTGAACGCCTTGACTCCCTTTTAAACGAATGATGTCCATCATTTGTGGGGTAAAACGTCCGTTCTATTACCTTTGGCCTTGGCATCTGATCCTCTTTCCTGTGCAAATTTCGCTATGTTATATCAAACTTGTGAATTATTATATCTCTTTGGCATAGACCTTCAAGCTTCATGTATCTGTATTTTGGTGATTTGAATTTGTTTCGAGTTTCGGATTTAGATATTCGTGCTTCGCCTAACACGCTCGGCACCACGAGTATGCCTGTCATGTTGGCGTAAGTAACCCCCTGACTATGCCAAAATTGGCATTTTTCTATCCTGTCGGATAATTTCTTTATCAAGTTTTTCATTTTCCGCGTTCTGTAACCACTTTTTGCAAAAGCGGTTAAGGAAACCGGCTTAAAATCTGCCTTCGCAACCGAAAACTTGGTATATTTTTTGCTGCTTTTAGTATAAATTATGCGTAATTTACGGATTAGATCTTATATTTTGGCAAATTAAGGAGGCACATAATTATGGCAGCTAAACAATTAGTATTTGAATCTGATGCGAGAGCCGCCTTGCTGGCCGGCATTGAGAAACTTGCAGCAGCCGTCAAACCGACGCTCGGCCCGCGAGGCCGAAACGCAATTCTCGACAAAAGCTGGGGCGGCCCAAATGTAACCAAGGACGGCGTAACGGTCGCTGAGGAAGTCGAGCTTATCGACAAAAATGAAAATCTCGGTGCAAAACTTGTGCGTGAGGCCGCAAGCAAGACCTCAAAAATTGCCGGCGATGGCACAACAACCGCCACCGTGCTGACCGAAGCGCTATTCAAGGAGGCCTACAAAAATCTCACCGCCGGCGCCGATGGTATGGCCCTGAATCGCGGGATGCAAAAGGCCGCAAAAGCGGTGGTCGATATGCTCAGCTCAATGGCGAAGCCCATCAATGTTACCAAGCCCGATGACATCATCAATATCGCATCGGTGTCGGCCAACAACGATGTCGAAATCGGCAAGATTATGGCTGACGCATTCCAGCGGGTTGGCAAGGACGGCGTTATTACCGTTGAGGAAGGCAAGGGTTTTGAAACTGCGGTTGATTTTGTTGAAGGTATGCAATTTGACCGCGGGTATCTGTCACCGCACTTTATAACCAATCCTGACAATCTGGTCTGCGAGCTGGAGAGGCCGTTTATTTTTGTCTATGAGGATAAAATCAGCAACGTGGCCAAGTTAATTCCGCTGCTTGAGAAAGTGGCAAGGACAAAAAGGCCGCTCTTGATTATCGCAGAGGATGTTGAGAGCGAGGCGCTGGCGATGCTGGTGGTCAACAAGCTAAAAGGTATTCTACAGGTGGTGGCCGTCAAGGCGCCCGGCTATGGCGACCGGCGAAAAGCAATGTTGCAGGACGTAGCGATACTTACGGGGGCTGAGCCGATTTTCAAGGACTTAGGGATAGAGATGGAAAACATCAGTATCAAGCAGCTCGGCCAGGCTAAAAAAATAACCATCGACAATGATAATACAACTATTATCGAAGGCGCCGGCACCCAGGAGGCCATCAACGGCAGAATCAAGCAAATCAAGGAAGAAATCGAAGTTACAACCAGCGATTACGACCGTGAGAAATTGCAGGAGCGGCTGGCGAAACTTACCGGCGGCGTCGCCCAGATAAATGTCGGGGCTGCCACCGAAGCAGAAATGAAAGAGAGAAAGGCCCGCATAGAAGATGCGCTGCACGCCACAAGGGCGGCGATTGAAGAGGGAATTGTGCCGGGCGGAGGCGTGGCGCTTATTCGCTGTATAGATTCTGTAAAGCAGCTAAAGCTTGAAGGCGATGAGAAAACCGGTGCGAACATATTAGTAAAATCACTTACCACGCCGTGCTATTGGATTGCAGCTAATGCAGGCGCAACTGCAAATCTTGTGGTCGCAAAGGTGATGGAGGGCAAAGGCGGTTTTGGCTACAACGCCGATACCGGAAATTTTGAGGACCTGCTCAAGGCCGGCGTTGTTGACCCTGTGAAGGTAACACGGATTGCACTGCAAAACGCCGTAAGTATTGCGGGATTGCTTCTGACGACCGGCTGTCTTGTTACGGAAAAGCCAAAAGAACAAGATGAAAGACATCCACCAGGAGGAGGAATGGGTGAGAATATGGATATGATGTAAGCCAAAAAGTTCAAGCGAAAAGAAAAAAACTCGGCGACAACACGGAAGTGAAAAATGAGCAGTAACAGGTCTAAATCCAAGCTGTGCAAATTGGCAGGCAATCAGGTAATGAAAGTGTTAGCGATAATTGCTGTGCTGTGGATAGCACTGAGCCTGGGCTGCGCTCGCGAAGAGGCGAAAACAGCCGGCACCAAGGCGCCCTCCCGGAAAGAGATAAGTAAGGACGAGCGGATGGAGTGGTGGCGGGATGACCGCTTCGGAATGTTCATTCATTGGGGTATCTACTCTGTGCCGGCCGGGACATACAGGGGCCAACAAGCTGGGGGTGCTGGTGAGTGGATTATGAACTCGGCACATGTACCTGTTGAAGAGTATGAGCAGTTCGCTAAGCGATTCAACCCGGTGAAGTTCAATGCAGACCAGTGGGTGCAAATTGCTAAAAATGCCGGGATGAAATATATAGTAATCACCAGCAAGCATCACGATGGCTTCTGCCTGTGGAATTCGAAGGTGAGCAATTACGACATTATGGACGCTACGCCATTTAAGCGGGACATACTCAAGGAGCTGTCGGCGGCGTGCAAGAAGCAGGGCGTTCGGCTTTGCTTCTACCATTCAATAATGGACTGGCACCATCCGGATGCACAGGGGACTTTCTACCCCAACTATAATGACGGCGGCCGGTCGAATCCAAACTTTGGGCGATATGCTGAAAACTATATGAAGCCGCAGTTGAAGGAGCTGATAACTAATTATGGGCCGCTTGGAGTGCTCTGGTTTGATGGAGAATGGATACCGGAATGGACTGAAGAGCAGGGTAAGGACCTTTATAAATATGTGATGAGCCTTCAGCCGGACATCATTATCAATAACCGTGTCGGCAAGGGCAGAAAAGGGATGGAGGGCTTCAGTGAAGGTGATGAGTATGCCGGCGATTTCGGCACTCCTGAGCAGCAGATTCCGCCTAAGGGTCTGCCCGGCATTGACTGGGAGACCTGTATGACGATGAACGACACCTGGGGCTACGTGTCATACGATAACAACTGGAAATCAAATGAGGTTCTGATACGCAACTTAGTGGATATTGCCAGCAAAGGCGGCAACTTTTTGCTAAATGTCGGCCCTACGGATGAAGGGCTTATCCCTGAGGCCAGTGCCGAGCGGCTGGAGGCGATGGGAGAATGGATGAAGGTCAACGGTGAGAGCATATATGGAACTACTGCCAGCCCGTTTGGTCGGGTAGCGTGGGGGCGATGCACTGCAAAGCCCGGCAAACTCTATCTGCATATATTCGATTGGCCGGCGAACGGGAAGCTGGAGGTAATGGGTCTAACAAACAAGGTCGAAAAGGCATACTTATTAGCTGACAAGAAAGCTGGGCCGGCTGTCAGTCAGGACGAGGATAATATTGTAATAAATCTGCCTGAAAAGGCACTCGATGCTATCGACACTGTTGTTGTGCTTGAAATCGAAGGCAAGCCGGAGGTTGTGCCGCAGGGTCTGCTGAAACAGGCAAAAGACGGCTCTGTAACTCTAAAAGCATCGGCTGCAACCGTTCACGGTGACAATGCAAAGTATGAATCCGGCGGAGGCAAGGACAACATCGGGTTCTGGACAGATGCTCAGGATTATGTAACGTGGGACTTTAAGATAAATACGCCCGGCAGTTTTAATGTTGAAATCACCTTTGCTTGTGAGCGTGGAGCCGGCGGAAGCGAATATATCGTTTCGGTTGCCGACTTGGAACTTACTGGCAAGGTGCGTGATACTGGTAGCTGGACGAGCTTTGTCAGCGAAAAGGTTGGGACGATAAAAATCGGCAGTGCCGGCACATATACGCTGGCGGTTAAGCCAAAAACTATGCCAGAAGGAGCGGTGATGAACCTGAAGTCCATTGTGCTTGTTCCGGTAAAGGAATAAATTTATTGTCGAAGGTAAGAGATGAAATTTTAAGGTTTATAATTGCAAAGGAGTGAGCTATGAAGCTTAAACCACTTGATGATAGAGTTGTGATAAAGCAATCAGAATCTGAGGAGAAGACAGCCGGCGGCATAATTCTGCCGGACACCGCGAAGGAGAAGCCGCAGCTCGGCAAGGTTGTTGCCGTTGGCCCGGGGAAGCTGCTGAAGGATGGCAGCCGGCGCCAGGCGGCTGTAAAGAAAGGCGACGAAGTTATCTATGCAAAATACATCGGCAGCGAAATCGAAATCGACAGAGAAAATTACGTAATTCTACAAGAGGGTGACATCCTGGGAATCGTTGAAAGATAGAATTGGCCACAAAGACACAAAGGCACGAAGAAGATAACAAAAATTATTATAGTGCAAGATACGAGGTGATAAAAAATGGCAAAGCAATTAATGTTTGATAATGTAGCTCGCACACATCTTAAAGATGGAGTGGCGCAATTGTCACGGGCGGTCAAAGTTACGCTGGGACCGACAGGCAGAAACGTTATTTTACACAAGAGCTGGGGTTCTCCGAGGATTACCAAAGACGGTGTCTCGGTCAGCAAGGAGATTGAGCTGCCCCAGCCATTTCAGAATATGGGCGCAAAGATGGTCAACCAGGTTGCCAGCAAGACAAGCGATACCGTCGGCGATGGCACGACGACTTCAACCGTTCTGGCAGAAGCGATATACGCTGAAGGGCTAAAGCACGTAACGGCTGGTGCAAATCCGATGGCTATCCAGCGGGGAATTTCAAAAGCGACCGAAGCTGTTTCCAAATTTATCCGGTCGGTGAGCGTTCCTGTGAAGGGCCACGACGATATTGCGAAGGTTGCAACCATCAGCGCAAACAATGACCCATCGGTCGGCGAAATCCTCGCTGATGCGTTCGATAAAGTCGGCAAGGAAGGCGTCATCGAGATAGAAGAAGGCAAAGCGATGCAAAATGAGCTGGAGGTGGTCGAAGGGTTGCAATTCGACAAAGGTTATATATCTCCGTATTTTATCACCAACGCCGAGACCCTCGATTGCGTTCTTGAGGATACCTACATACTGCTGCACGAGAAGAAGATTGCCAACGTTCGTGAGCTTATTCCTCTATTGGAAAGGATTGCTTCTGTAGCCAGACCGTTATTGATTATAGCTGAAGATGTCGAGGGTGAGGCACTGGCGGCATTGGTTATTAACCGGCTGCAAGGAGTGCTGAAATGCTGTGCGGTCAAAGCGCCTGGATTTGGCGACCGCAGGAAGGCAATGCTCGGTGATATAGGAGTAACTACCGGTGCGCAGGTGGTTACGGAGGACCTGGGAATCAAGCTCGAAAAAGTTGAGCTTTCGCAGTTAGGACAGGCGAAAAAGATTGTTATAGATAAAGAGACGACCACGATAATTGAGGGGGCCGGCAAGAAAAAGGAGATGGACGCTCGCTGCGAACAGATTAGGAACCAAATCGAAAAGACAACCAGCGATTACGACCGTGAGAAGCTGCAGGAACGTTTGGCGAAGCTGACCGGCGGTGTTGCGGTTATCAAAGCCGGGGCGGCAACCGAGACAGAGATGAAGGAGCGCAAGGACCTGCTGGAGGATGCGCTGCACGCTACCAGAGCAGCAGCAGAAGAAGGCGTGGTGTGCGGCGGCGGCGTAGTATTCCTTCGTGCCATCAAAGAGGTGAAGAAAGCCAAAGCAAAGGCGAAAGGAGATGAGAGAATTGGTTTTGACATTGTCATAAATGCGCTCAAGTCGCCGACAGCCCAGATTGTCGATAACTCCGGCGACCAGGGTGATGTAGTCGTTGCCCGACTTTTAGAGAGATTAGAGAAAGAAAAGCATCTTGGCTATGATGCCAATACCGGTAAGCTTGTAGATATGTTCGAGGCCGGGATTATCGACCCTGCAAAGGTTGCAAGGACCGCACTGGAAATGGCAGCATCGGTGGCGGGACTGATGTTGACGACCAGCGTCTTGGTGACGGAGCTAAAAGATAAAGACGAGCCGCCGATACAGGGGGCAGTTCGATAAAATCGTGGCTCGTGACTCGTGGCTTGCAATTACGAGCTTATGAGGCACGAGAGGCGAAAAGATGGCTAAACGGGACTATTACGAAGTTCTGGGAGTAGGCCGAAATGCGTCCGCTGACGAGATAAAGCGGGCATACCGGCGTATGGCGCTCAAATATCATCCGGATAAAAATCCGAATAATAAAGACGCCGAGTCCAAATTCAAGGAATGCGCAGAGGCGTATGAGGTTTTAAGCGACACGGAGAAGCGGCAGCGTTACGACCAGTTCGGGCACGAGGGTCTGCGCGGGGCCGGCATGCACGACTTCTCGCGGATGAACGTTGAAGACATATTCAGTATGTTCGGCTTCGAGGACCTGTTTGGCAGTATTTTTGGAACCAGAAGCGCAAAGGCCGGTCGCCGGGCCGGGCCAACACGAGGATACGACCTGGAGACAATGGTAGAACTAACGCTTAACGATGTGGCGACCGGCACTGAGAAAACGATTGAGTTCACCAGGCAGGATATATGTTCGGATTGCGGCGGCAGCGGTAGCGCCAGAGGGACGTCGCCGGGGCGATGCCCCAGTTGTGGCGGGAGCGGCCAGATTGCAAGAGGCGGCGGATTTTTCCAAATGGTCTCGACCTGTCCGCAGTGCAAAGGCAGCGGTGAAATAATTACCAATCCGTGCAAGATGTGTCGAGGCACGGGGCGGGTTGGTAAGAACAGAATCGTCAATATCAAGATTCCGCCTGGCGTGCACGAGGGACAGGGAGTAAGGGTAGCCGAGGAAGGAGAACCCGGGCGCAGTGGCGGGCCGAGAGGCGACCTGTATTGCTATGTGAGAGTAAAGCCGCACGATTTCTTAGAGCGCGATGGGAATCACTTGATAGCAGTTGTGCCGATAAGCTTTACGCAGGCGGCTCTTGGTGCGACGATTGATGTGCCGTCTCTAAACGGGGCAAAGAAGTTAAAGATTCCGCCGGGGACACAATACGGCAGTATTTTTAAGATAAAAGGCGAGGGACTGCCGGACATACGAACGCACCGCACCGGTGACCAGCTTGTGCAGGTGATTATTGAGACGCCGGCAAAGCTTGACACCAGACAGGAAGAGCTGCTGAGAGAATTTGCAAAAACGGAAAACAAGAGCGTATCCCCTAAAGCAATAAGTTTTCTTGAGAAATTGAAGAAACATTTTGGCAGCAACTAATGAAGCACAAAGATAAACAAGAACCGAAAGAAGAAAAGACAGCTCAAAATGAAGGCGGGGCAGCAGATTTCTACGGAATGCTGGATTCACTGCTCCCGCTAAAAAACGAGCTTTTACAGGATTTGCGCACGGCGCTGGAAGACTGTAAGAAACGCTCAGAAGAAACCCTATCAGGCGATAAGAACAAACCGGATTATGTTTTGCAGCTTGAAGAGGAAAAAACGGAATGTCTGCTTGAGCTGTATAAAATCGCTCTGAACCAGTATCTGCGAGTCAGTGCCGACTATGCAAATTACCAGAAGCGTGTGCCTAAACAGATAGCCGATTCGATTGCATACGAGAAGGAACGAATGGTAAGAGCGCTATTGCCTGTTCTGGACAATTTTGAGCGGACGTTGCGAAATGCGCATCCGGCTTCAAATGCGGACAGCGTTATTAAAGGCGTCAGTATTATATGCGACCAGATGCTGGATGTTTTGAAGCTGCAGGGCGTAGAGCGGATAAAGGCAGTGGGAGAGGAGTTTGACCCGGGTGTGCACGAGGCGGTAATACAAAAAAACGAGCCGGAGAAAGAAGGAGGGATTGTGCTGGAGGAGCTTGAGGGCGGATATAAGCTCAATGGTCGCGTGATTCGGCCAAGTAAAGTTGTTGTGAACAAGGTGACATCGATAAAGCCGACCGAGCAAGCTGCCGAGGGTGGTGAGACAAAACAAACAGCGGAAGACGAAACCACCGATACGGAGTGATTGATATGCCGACATATAGTTATATGTGCCCCGGTTGCGGGAACGAATTTGAGCAATTCCAAACAATAACAGCAAAGCCTCTGCGGACCTGCCCGAAGTGCGGGAAGAGAAGGTTGAAGCGGCTTATCGGCACAGGGGCAGGAATAATCTTCAAAGGGTCAGGATTCTATCAGACCGATTACAGGAGCGAGAGCTACAAAAAAGCGGAAAGAAGCGAGAAAAGCAGCGCGGAGAAGAAAACTGCCGCCGAAAGCAAAAAGACAAAGGTCGGGGCAGGTGCAGAGAGCAAAAAGAAATCGGTGTAATCAGGCCGCCGAAAGCACAGAGAAAAATCAGAAATTACAAATCAAAGTTCAAAGTGACCAAACACAAAATTCAAAAAAGTTAGCCCACATTTCTCACAAACTGCAGAGCATACAGAAAATTTTGATAACTGATCATTGGTGAGTCCTGACTTGTCGGTAAATCAACCAATTAACCAATTAACTAATCACCAATCCTTCGATTTTACTCAAGCCTGCAGTGAGCTTGTCGAATCTGATGGTGAGCAAAGTCGAACAATTAACTAATTTTCCTCCAGCCAGTGAAGTGCGATAATTGCAAAGTCCCTGAGGTTGACTACACAATCCCCATTTATGTCTCCTGCGATAATCGTTTCACAGGGTGGTTCCCCAAAGTATGACTTACTTGCCTTCGTGGTGCCGCCATAAGCGCCCATATTTATAATCCCGCCATTAGGAAATGGCTCTAAGCCGATAGGACTTGCGGGGTCGCCAGCATCGATACATAAACTCGTTACTTCATCTTGAACCCAAGTTAGGACGTTCGGGTCCCATCTGCCTGCCTGAGATTTCAAATGATAATCGCCATTAACCCAGAAATCATCGTCTTCATCCCAAGAGGTGCCGTTGGAGTCCCAATATCCGGGATTAATAAAACAGGGGTCAGCGTCGATGTTTCCATCGCCCCAAATGAGTGTGCAATTCGCATCTGCATATATTTCTTCAGGCCCCCCTTTAACGTCGCTGTAGCTAACCGTAGCCGTTGATGGAATGTAATAAGTGTGCCCTCCGGAAATGACAATGACATTTTCGATGAGTGCCATTTCATTGCCCAATCCCCACCATGTAGCCGTATTATCCCATAAAATAGAATTGGTAACAACTGCATCACTCCCAAGACAGTATATACCGCCTCCATCCTCGCTCGCTCTGTTGTTGCTAATGGTGCAATTAACGACCGTAGAGTTGACATCGTTACTAAAAATTCCTCCACCATACTAAGCAGAATTACCAACGATGATGCAATTACTGATAAAGTCACACTCTGAGAGTCCTCCACCATACTGACCTGTGTTGCCAACAATTATACAGGAATCGACCGATTCGCAATTAATGACTCCTCCTTTAGTGTTTCCCGTGATAACGCAATTATGGATAGGTCCCCCTCGGCAAGCGGCCAGACCTGAATTGGTGTTCCCGCTGATAATACAGTTGGTGATGTCATTGCATCCCAATAGTCCAGTTCCTCTGTTGTTACTTATCGCGCAGTTGTTGATCGAGCCTCTGCATGCCCAAAGGCCACCACACATGTATGAAGACCGGTTATTGCTAATATTGCAGTATCTGATTATAGCTTTACAAGCAGCAATACCACCTATCTGGTCCGAAGTATTATTCATTATCTTACAATTACTAATCAAACCATCACACGTATCAACGCCGCCTGCTGAATGCTTAGATTTGTTACCATAAATAATACAATGGCTGATTTCGGCCATCGTAAAATTTCCCTTGATTCCGCCCCCGGCCGTAGGATTATTACCGCCGGTTATGGTAAATCCGCGTAGTGCACAATCTGTTTGCTCGGAGCCAGAGAAAGTCACAACCGATGTTGTTCCATCGCCCTGAATGATGGAAGCCTCCACAACTTTTTCGTTGTTCGGGTCCGATGATGTAAGAACTATATTTTTTCCATTGAAACTAATATTTTCACGATATGTTCCTTCGGAAACGATAATGACATCCCCGTTATTGGCATCGTTGATGGCTGCCTGGATGTTGTTGAAATCAGCAGGGCCATCATTATCTACAGAGATGGTTCGGGCTACGGAGGCTGTATGGGGTATTAGCACCAACGCTATAAGAATTTGAAGCACTATACTATGGCACAGCCTTAAAAACATGGATCTACTCCTCAACTAACCTATTCTGTATGTTAGCGTAATCTGGAATCCAAAGCAAGAAAAATCCCAAGAATTAAGAATATTGAATTTTGAACGCCGAATATCGAACAAGGATTCTATGATTATGGCGGTAGGGGGGCGAAAATCTTGACAGCAGGGGGTAGGATTGGTAAAAAAACATATAAATTCAGCCGATGTAATTATATTATAGGTGCTTCATAGAAATGTTAAATGGTTAGACGATAAGACAATTTGATGGTTGGGAGTTAGAATTATGCTTGCGGCAATTGGAAATAAAACTGTAATAGATATAGGACAGATAGGGCAGTTTGCGAGGTTTACGTGGCACTCGATTATATCGAGTTTGCGGAGCTTCACAAAAAGCCAGACGTATCCTTTAATCTGGACACAGATGCTTTTGATTGGTGTTCGTAGTGTGCCGATTGTGATGATAACCGGCGGATTCGTAGGAATGATATTGGCCGTTCAAGCCTACGAACAGCTTGCGAATATGGGGCTGGAAGAGCGTTTAGGCGTTTTGATTAATATTTCAGTAGTGAAGGAGCTTGGGCCAGTTCTTGTGGCGGTGATGTTAGCGGGGCGAGTTGGAGGTGCGTTGACGGCTGAGCTGGGGACAATGAATGTTACAGAGCAGATTGATGCGGTGCGAAGTATGGGAACGGACCCGGTGTTATATTTGGTTTCGCCGCGGGTCCTGGCGTGTCTGTTGCTTACGCCGTTTCTTATTATCTATGCGGATTTATTAGGAATTTTTGGCGGCTATTTTATTGGCGTAATTCAGTTCGGAATAAACAATCATGCATACTGGAGCTTCAGTGCATCGGGTGTTGAGCTGTGGGACGTGATGGTTGGAGTTGTGAAGGGATTTTTCTTCGGAGGAGCGATTGCAGTAATTAGCTGTTATAAGGGCTTTACCTGCAAGGAAGGTGCACAGGGAGTAGGGCAGGCGTGCACAGAGGCATTTGTAGCGAGCTTTATTTCGATACTGGCGCTTGATTTTGCACTGGCGGTGATTTTCAAAGCGATTTACAATACTTTCTATCAATATAGAAGTTTAATAGGATAAAAAGGCAAAGAGTGTGTAAGAGGACAAGTGCGAAGGCGTAAGTGATAAAGGAACAAGAAAATAATCAGGTGGGGGAGACGACTTCAAATGGCGTCCTGGCTGTTAAGAATATTACGAAGAAATTCGGCTCGAATGTCGTTTTAGATAATGTTACTCTGACGATAGAGGAGGGCAAAACCACGGTTGTGATTGGGCCGAGCGGCTGCGGCAAGACCGTTTTGGTAAAGCATCTGATAGTTTTGCTGCGGCCCAGTTCAGGCGAGGTGCATTTCAGAGGACAGCGAATCGACAATCTCAGCGAAAGTGAATTGAACAAAGTTCGCATGCGTTTTGGCTTCTTGTTTCAGGGAGGTGCGCTGTTTGATAGTCTCAATGTTTTTGAGAATATAATATTTCCGTTAAGGCAGCACTACAAGATAACCAACTGGCAGGAGGTTGAGGAGCTTGTGAAGGTCAAACTTGCGATAGTCGGCCTTGACGGTTATCAGAATTATTATCCTGCAAATCTTTCCGGCGGCCAGCGAAAGAGGGTAGCGCTGGCCCGTGCGATTGCCTTGAATCCTGAGGTAATTTTGTATGATGAGCCGACAACCGGGCTTGACCCGATTCGTTCAGATATAATCAATGAGCTTATTTTGAAGCTCCAGCGAGAACTTAGCGTAACATCGGTTGTTGTTACGCACGATATGACAAGCGCGTATAAGATAGCGAATAGAATTGTTATGCTGCATAACGGCAAAATTATTGCCGATGGCGATGCCGATTATATTCGTAACCATCCACATTCTGCTGTTCAACAATTCATTAATGGGCAGGTCAGCGAGGATGACCTTGCAGTCTTGCGGATGAGCAAGACCATTTCAAAGGCTCAGTTCCTGCCTCGCGATTTCGAGAAATAGTCCAAGTGCATATTTACGAAAGGCAGTGAGTGCTTAAGGACGTAAGGAAGATGACGGAAGGGGTGCCGGAGCAAATTGCCTCCGACCTTGTCAAAGCCATCAGGGGCGATGTTTTTATTGACATACTGCACCGTGCTGCCTTCAGCACCGATGCGAGCATTTACAGAATAGTGCCTCAGTGTATTGTTATGCCGCGCGATGCAGCGGATGTTGCGGCCATTGCCAAATACGATACGGCTAAAAGGATACCGCTGGCCGCGCGCGGAGCTGGCAGTGGAGTAGCAGGCGAGTCGCTTTGCAGCGGCATCGTGCTGGATATGATGCGGTATATGAATAAGATTGTCAGTGTGGAAGGCGGCGGGGCGAGTGTGGTTTGCGAGCCGGGGGTGGTCCTGGACGATTTGAATAAATGCCTGGCAGGCTATGGCAGAAAAATCGGGCCCGACCCATCAAGCTCAAATCGGGCAACGGTAGGGGGATGCGTTGCAAATAATGCCACCGGAGCTCATTCGCTCCAGTATGGATATATAGGCGACTATGTAGAAAGTATTGAAGCGGTTTTGGCCGATGGCAGCGTGGTCGAGTTCGCCAACGACCTTGACCCAAATAAGGTTAAGGACGATAGAGCGGCTGCGATTGCCAGAGAATGTCTGGAGCTTATCTCGAAAAATGAAGCGATTATTGCCAACGCACAACCCAAATCGAGGCGGAATCGCAGCGGATATAATATCGCAGGCGTGTGTCACAATGGGCGGATAGATTTGGCAAAGCTTTTAACAGGGTCCGAGGGGACACTGGCTATCTTTACGAAGATAAAACTGCGGACGGTATCGTTGCCTGTGACCAAATGCTTATTGCAGCTTGAGTTTGAGTCGCTGGCGAAAATGACAGAGGCAGTGCCAATTATCGTTGAGGGTGGGGCGGTGGCCTGTGAGTTGATGGATAAGAGTTTGGTTGAGCTGGCTCGCGAGGCTCTGCCTGAATATCGTGACATTTTACCAGCCGGGGCGGAGGCAGTTCTTTTGGTTGAGCATATCGGCGACACTGAGCAGCAGGTTCGAGAAAAGATAGAGAAAACCAATTCGGCAGTTGGTGGGTTAGCGAGCGGGCGAAGGATTGTTTTTGACCTGCAGGAGCAGGCGCGGTTGTGGAAGTCACGTAAAGATGCTGGGCCTTTGCTTTATCGAAAAAGAAGCAGGAAACATCCGGCTGAATTTATGGAGGATACTTCTGTCGATTACAGACGGCTTGGAAAGTATATTGAGGGACTGCAGGAGATTAGCAAACGGTTCGATATTGAGATGTCTTTCTTCGGACACGCAGGCGATGGGGAGCTGCATTTACGGCCATATCTGGATTTGGGTGACCCGTCGGATGTAGAAAAGATGCGGGCGATTGCAAACGATGTTTTTTCACTTGTCTGGTCGCTGGGCGGCTCAATAAGCGGCGAGCACGCAGATGGGCTGGTGAGGGCAGCGTTTGTGCGGAAGCAATATGGGGAGGAATTTTACAAAATACTTTGCAGAATTAAGGAGATATTCGACCCAAATAATCTGATAAATCCCGGCAAGATAATCAATCCCGACCCCGCTGTGATGGTCAGAAATTTGAGAAGGGCAAATAAAATTTTGCCGCAGAAGTTAAAAACAGATTTGCTTTTCGATAAGGATGAGCTTGCTCTGGAATTAGAGCAGTGCTACGGGTGCGGATTATGTCTTTCGAGAGAAACCGATTTGCGGATGTGCCCGGTGTTTCGTGCGCTCGGCGAGGAATTGGCCGGTTCACGGGCGAAAGCTAATATCCTTAACTTCTGGGCGACAGGTCAACTGACAGAAAAGGATTTTGAATCAGCGGAGTTTCGTAAGTTCCTGGATTTGTGCGTTAATTGCAAGGCCTGTCAGCGGCAGTGTCCCTCGGGGGTTGATATTTCTGCTCTTATGAGTTTTGCTCGGGCGGAATATGCAAGGCGAAAAGGACTTAGGCGGGCAGAGCGGGTATTGAGCGGCAATCACTACCTTAGTATATTAGGCAGTATTTTTTCACCGATTTCAAATTTTGTGATGCGGATGTCTTCTTTTAAGGGCTTGCTGGAAAGAAGCGCAGGAATTGATAAACGCAGAGCAATGCCTGCTTTTCTGCGGAAGTCATTTTTGAAGGCGGGGCGAAAGTATCTGGCGAAACAACCGGCGATATCGTCAAGATGCCTGACGGCAGAAAAACCGATAGATAAAGTCGCTTATTTTGTTGATACATACGCCAATTATAACGACCACGAATTGGGGTTCGCAGTTATTGATGTGCTGCGTGCAAACGATATTGAAGTTATTTTGCCGAAGCAGTTGCCTGCGCCGCTGCCGGCGATTGTATATGGTGACGTCAAAAGGGCAAAGAAGGATTTGGCGTATAGTGTCAAATATCTGGCCGAAGCGGTTCGGGCTGGCTATAAAATCGTTTGCTCTGAGCCGAGTGCGGCATTGTGTCTAAAAGATGAGCTTCGGCATTTCATCGCAGGCGAAGATGCCAAACTTGTCTCGCAAAATACGTATGAGTTGATGAATTATCTATTAAATTTGTTTACGCAGAAAAAGTTGAAGGCCCCAACAAGGTTAGTAAAAAAAGAATTTATTTATCATTTGCCGTGCCATTTGTGTGCGGTGGGTGATGAGACGACCACCATTAAATTACTGCAAAGGCTTTGCGGGTTGAAGGTTATTGACCTTAAAGCCGGCTGCTGCGGCCTTGCGGGGACATTCGGAATGCAGAAGAAAAATTACGAACTTTCCTCGCAGATAGGTGCGGGCTTAAAGGATGCCCTTGAAAAATCGCCTATTAAGAATGTTCTGACCGAATGCTCCGCCTGCAAAATGCAGATAGAACATATAAGCGATTGTGTGGTGAGACACCCGATTAAGATTTTGGCAGAAATGTATGAAAAATGAAGAGAAATTTGCACGTATGCTGGATGGGAGTCACAAACCCAGTGAAAAAGAGATTATAAAAACCATTGGGGTCAGGACAGCAAAGGCGTGGCAGGAAATACAGTCATTTCTGAAGAAAAACTATGATTTTAAGCCCGACTTAGTTTTCTATGGTAAAAAATACGGCTGGACAATCCGATATCGCAAGAGTGACAAAACGCTCTGCTCACTTTTCCCGGAATCCGGCGCATTTACTGCCCTTATCGTATTGGGCAACAAAGAAATGGAAAAGGTACTTTCTATAATGAATGGATTTGACCCTGAAGTTGTAAGTGCGATTAAAGGAGCAAGTCAATATCATGATGGCCGGTGGCTCTGGCTGGGGGTGCGTTCCCAAAATCAGCTTCGTGATATCAAAGAGCTTATTAAATTGAAAAAGGCACCGAAAGAAAAAAGCACTTGAACGCCGGACTGAAAGAAGTAGAAGGATTATTTATGGCGATTGAAGAGAAAAACCTCAAAAGAGCGGTGTTGTGGGAGGCGAAGGAGGATAAGAAGGTTCGGTGCGGGTTGTGTGCGCATCGGTGCGTGATTGGTGATGGTAGTTTGGGGCGGTGTGAGGTTCGGCAAAATATCGACGGGACGTTGTATTCGTTAAATTACCATAAAGTCTGCTCGGCGAATGTGGACCCGATTGAGAAAAAACCTTTATATCATTTTCAGCCTGGCTCGCGGAGCTTTTCGATTGCGACGATGGGCTGCAATTTTCGGTGCGATTTTTGTCAGAACTGGCAGATAAGTCAGGCGGCGGTAGAGGATGGGCGGATTGATGGTGAGGCGATTGCGCCTAAGCAGATTGTCGAGTCGGCTGTTCGAACAGGCTGCAAGAGTATCGCTTATACATACACTGAGCCGACCGTTTTTATGGAATTGTGCGCGGATTGCGGTGTGCTGGCAAAAGAAAAGGGTCTGGCGAATGTCTTTGTCAGCAACGGCTATATGACGCGGGAGGCGATTGATTTTGCGAAGAGCTGGCTGGATGGAATAAATGTTGACCTCAAGGCGTTCAGCGAGGATTACTATAAGCGGCTGTGCAAGGCGCGATTGCGGCCGGTGCTCGATACGATTGCCTATATTGCGAAGGAGACGAAAATCTGGATTGAGATTACGACGCTTTTAGTGCCTGGGGAAAACGATTCTGAGGATGACCTAAAAAGGCTTGTGGAGTTTATGGTTACAAAAGCCGGGCCTGATGTCCCCTGGCATATCAGCCGGTTTCATCCGCAGTATAAGTATCTTGATTCTGAGCCGACGCCGGTTGAGAGTTTGGAGCGTGCCTACGAGATAGGCAAGGCAGCGGGAATACATTACGTTTATGTTGGCAATGTATGGGGGACAAAATCTGAGAGCACGTTCTGTTACAAATGTGGCCGGATTCTGATTGAACGTGTAGGATATAGAATTGTCGCTAATAATATAAAAGATAAAAAATGTCCAAATTGTGGGACGCAAATTGCAGGGTTTGAACTTTAAGAGATTAACCACAGAGGGCGCAGAGGACGCAGAGGTAAAAGGGAAGTCAAACGCGGATAAACACAGAAATAACACTGAGTTAATAATAGAGAATGTAAAGAACATAAGAGCATAAGTGCACAGGATCGCAGATGCGTAAGTGCGTGGGTTGGAGATTTAGATGAAGATAGTTGCGGATGGAAATATACCATTTGTGGCGAATTGCTTTTCCTCGATTGGCGAGGTCACGATTGTCGAGGGCCGGCAGATAATGCCGGAAGATATCCGCGAGGTGGATATCTTGCTTGTTCGCAGTGTCACGAAAGTGAATGCAAATTTGCTTGCCGGCAGCAAGGTGCGTTTTGTAGGCACTGCTACGATAGGTTTTGACCATATCGATGTTGAATATCTGCGGGCAAATAAAATTGGTTTTGCATCGGCGCCGGGGTCGAATGCAAACTCTGCGGCGGAGTATGTTATTGCGGCGTTACTTGAAATCGGACAGAGATATTTTCTGGATCTTGAGGGCAGGTCGATTGGTATTATCGGGGTGGGTAATGTAGGAAGCAGGGTGGCAAAAAAGGCAGCGGCTTTAGGGATGAAGGTTTACCTTAACGACCCGCCTTTACAAAGGTATAAATTTAACCACGGAGGACGCGGAGAACACAGAGAAATTGAAGTTGCATTGATGAGGATTGAAGAATTTATCGGTAGCAGCGGTTTTTTGCCCCTTGAGGAACTTTTTGATTGTGATTTTATTACGCTGCATACGCCACTTATCATTGAGGGTATTGACAAGACGGTTCATTTAGCGGACGAGAGATTTTTCAAGTCGCTGAAGGAAAGGTGCGCGTTCATCAATACTTCACGGGGTGGGGTGGTAGATAGTGCGGCGCTGAAAGCAGCGATACGCTCCGGTCGTCTGCGGGCCGTAGTGCTGGATGTGTGGGAAAATGAGCCGAATATAGATACGGAACTTTTGAGAATGGTTGATATTGGAACGCCGCATATCGCTGGTTATTCGCTGGATGGCAAGGTTGTGGGTATGATTATGATTTACAAAGCAGCGTGCGAATATTTTGGGCTTGAGCCCGAATACTCAATTGAGGATTTTTTGCCTGAGCCTGCTATCCGTCAGTTGCGGATAAATCCGAGCATAGGGGCAGAGCAGGACGTGCTGGCTGGTACCGTGCAGAAGGTTTACGACATTAGAAAAGACGATGCCAGACTACGGTGGATTTTGGAAAGGCCGGGCGAAAAAAAGGGTGAGTTTTTTGATAGTCTGCGGAAGAATTATTCTGTCCGCAGAGAGTTTGGCAATACGACTATTGTTATAGCCACAGAGAACACAGAGTTGAAAGCAGAAAGATTGCTGATGAAACTGAGAGGGATAGGGTTCAAAGAAGTAAAAAGTGAAAAGTAAAAAGGCAAGAATAAAACGCGAAAGAAAAGATGTCCTTGAGTGGGCGAGGGGACGTCTGGATTTTTCGGGCGGATGTCTTCTGATGGGGGTGTTGAATGTTACGCCGGATTCGTTCAGCGACGGCGGGCAATTCCTCGATACCGATAAAGCGATTGAGCACGGTGTGAAGATGGCTGCTGAAGGAGCCGTGATAATAGATGTTGGTGGAGAATCAACGAGGCCCGGTGCGCAGCCGGTTTCGGCGAAGGAGCAGATAAAGCGTGTTGTGCCGGTGATAAATGCGCTTCGTAAAAAGGTAGATGTGCCGATTAGTATTGACACATACAACTTTGAGGTTGCAAGGGCTGCGCTGGATGCGGGAGCAGCAATGATAAACGATATAACGGCTTTGAGTGACGAGCGTCTTGGAAAATTGGCGGCAGAATATCGGGTGCCGGTTGTTTTGATGCATATACAGGGGACGCCGGCGACGATGCAGGTTGAGCCGAAGTATGAGGATGTGGTGCGTGAGGTGCAGCAGTTTCTAATAGAGCGAGCGAAGCGGGCGGAGAAGCTTGGAATATCAAAAGATATGGTTTTTATTGACCCGGGGATTGGGTTTGGCAAGACGGTGGAGCATAATCTGCTGCTTTTGAGAAACATTCATAAATTTGTGGATAGTGGCTATCGGGTTTGTGTAGGACCGAGTCGCAAGAGCTTTATTGGCAAGATAACTGGCAAAGAAAACCCGGCCCAGCGGATATTCGGCACGGCTGCAACAGTTGCTCTTTGTGTTGCTGCAGGAGTCTCGATTGTTCGCGTGCACGATGTGGCGGAAATGGTAGATGTGGTGAAAGTAGCAAATAAACTAAAAATTCAAAGTTAAAAGCATTGACTATCCACGGCGCAGAATCTATAATGACAGGCAAATTCCGGGAATACAAATACTATGATAACAAAAGAAGAAATCCTTAAAATCCTCGCTAAAGACAAGCCACAACTGCAAAAACAGTTTAAGGTCCGCAAATTGGCTCTATTCGGGTCGTACGCAAGAGGAGACCAGCGTCAAGACAGCGACGTGGATATACTCGTCGAGGTTGACCCATCAATAGGCCTGGAATTCGTAACCCTTGCCGAAAGACTTGAAAGAACACTGAAGGCATCAGTTGACCTTGTCTCAAGCCGAGCAGTTACTTCTCAAGCATTCAAATTCATCGAGCCGGAACTGATTTATGTCTAAAAGACCCATTGACTTACTGCTGAATGACATCTGTCAGTCTATTGACAGAGTCGAGTAATATATCGAAAACCTTTCATTTGATGCCTTTTCAGAGGACCAGAAATCTGTTGATGCTGTTGTCAGAAATCTTGAGATTATAGGAGAAGCCGCGAACCGACTGCCGGATGAGTTCAAAGAAAAATATTCAGAAATAGAATGGTATAAGGTTGTAGGACTGCGGCACAGGATTGTCCATGAATATTTCGGCATTGACCTTGAGATTATATGGCAAATCCTGCACAAAGACCTGCTGGAACTGAAGCAGAAAATTGAGGAAATAATGAAGTAAGAAAGCGGAGATTGAGATGTAAGCATGTGGCAGGTGTCTCAATGGTCCGGGTGCACGATGTAGCCGAGATGATAGATGTGGTAAAGGTAACAAATAAACTAAAAGTTTAAAACTAAAAGCAAAAAAATAATCCAAAATTCAAAACACTTCATTCGTTTTTTGAAGAATGTAAGATTAAGTCTGAAGATATTTTTCGATTCTTTGAAGAAACTTTTCAGCGTCGAGGACTCTTTTGGAGGCCCTGTCCTGCTCGATGTTGAGGTAAATATTGTAATCGCCGATTTCTCTGTCTTCCTGCTGAGCGGTAAGAATTTCTGCAAAATGTTTCTCAATCTGTTCGGTCTTAACAAGATGCAGACCAAACATTCTTTTGACGGCCTGATGCGATTCGGTCTCAACACCAATTTTAATTAGCGCGTCTTTTGCAGCGTGCAATACAGCATAATATGACCTTGAAACACAGTCCTCGTAGAGTTGATTTTCTAAAAGCGTTTTTGCTGCCTGCAGGGCTTTTTTAGCACGAGCAAGCTCTTTTTTGGCCTGTTCAATGTAATTCATACTGCGATTGCATCCCTGCTAATATTGCGCAAAAAGAATGTGTCTTCTTTTTGAAGCTGTTCAAGCCTGTTTTTGCTGATAACCTTTGGGGATATAGAAATGTCTGTCTGAAGAAGTATATCGGTTGCAATGCCATAGACCACATCGCAGATGCGCCAGTCGTCATCTGTAACAATGACAAGCAAATCTATGTCGGAATCGGGTCTGTCATCACCGCGGGCTTTTGAGCCGAATAGCTTTAATTCGATTATCTTAGGACCAAATGCCTGGTTAAGGTCGGCTTTAAATTGCTGGAGAGCCGATTTTTCTTTCGTGCTTAGCGCCACTTTGAAGCTCCACTTTGATTAAGTAATAAAGCAAAAAAATCTTCCTGACTATATGATAATATGATAATGGGATTATTTAGACAAATAAAAAGTAACTATCCAATCTGTTTATTCGGTGTTCAGGTCGATTCGTAAGGCTTCGGCAGTGTTTTTGACGAAGGCAAATTTCAGGCCTTTTTTGGTTTCCTTTGGGACGTCGGGCAGGTCTTTTTTATTGCGGGCGAGGAAGGATGACGGTTTTGTTGCCAGCCTGCTTCGCTGCAACGACTTTTTCCTTCGATAAAGTGTCTGGAGTCGGTTTTACCTTAACGCCGGGCTTTGTTCTGTTTGGTTCTTTAATTGCTGGGCGTTCTGGATTAGCTCTTCTCTGGTTGGCTGTTGCAGAGGAGCGAGGTCAAATGTCCATTCGTAAGAATCGACGGTTCGTTTGGGATTTAATAGAGCGAAGAAATCGAACGGGAACTTATCATGCCACGGCGCTTTCAACTTGCGGTGCGTCTTAAGTGTTTGAAAGCCCTCTTTGGTTATCCTGACATTGTAATCGCCATACCAGTTAAACGACACAGTAACCGGCGAATTGCCTATTTCCTCATCGTTCAGGACGACCATTGCCCCCTCCGGCCTGGTATTTATCGTCAGTCTCCGCTCCACACAGCCGGCAAGAGAAATGGCAGCCACTACTGCTAATGCAAAAGTTATTAGTGTTTTGTCTTTCATTATTGAAAATTATAAAAGAAGCCGAAAGAAAGCAAAAGTCAAAAAGTCAAGTTTTCCACATATTTTTTCCGGCAATCTCACCTCTACGAACAATTTTAGCCTGACAGCATCGGATACGACCGTCATTTGCGTTCACTGACGCTTCGTTCCGCCGCCTCAAGCCATTTCGGATTGACCGTTACGCCCCAGCCTGGGCCTTCAGGAATCGCAACCTTCCCATCTCGCACCTCCGGCATAGGATTGTATAAGTCTTTGGTCCAATCGGTCGGCTCAATAGAAAATTCCATAAATGGCCCCGCATTTGGTATCGCCCCAAGCAGATGCAGTGTAAAGACCGTTACCATTGACAAATTGGCAGAGTGCGGCACGCACGGCAAATTTGCATCGGCAGCCATTTCTGCCACCCGCACCGCCCGCGTAAGACCGCCTACGTAGCAGACATCAGGCTGCACAATATCGACAGCTCGCATTTTTATCATTCGGCGCCACTGTGCAAGGTCGTTATCCTGCTCCCCGCCCGCGACAGGGACTTTAATCGCTTTTGTTACTTGTGCAGTCCATTCAAGCTCCCAATATGGGCAGGGTTCTTCGAAGTGGCAGACGTTATTGTCGCGGAGAAGTTTGCCGATATGGATTGCCTTAGCCGGCGTATAACAGCTATTCGCATCTACATGCAGCGAGACCTTATCTCCGATTGCTTTTCGGACAGCGGGGACAAGCGCCTCCGTCCGTCCGGGCCACTGGTCCTGGTCGTGGCCGCACACCTTGCCGATGCGAATCTTGAATGCCCGAAATCCTTTGCTGTCGCGCAGCCGCACTAATCTTTCTGCCTCCTCAGCCGGCTTGATGTCACGCCTCATACTTGAACCGTATGCAGGTATAGGCACAAACTTTCCTCCTAACAGTTCGCAGACACTTTTGTTTTCTCGCTTTCCTCGAAGGTCCCACAATGCCGTATCCAGCCCCGCTAATGCCCGGCAGATGTATGACCACGGAAACTTATAATTTGCCTCGATACACTGGTCGGCTATGGCAGCAATGTCACCGGCATCTTTCCCAATCGCCAGCGGTGCAACCTGCCTGTGCAAAACCATCGCAGAAATATCCGCATTAAACGGCGCAATCTGTCCGTAGCCTTCTGTTCCTGTATCGGTTCGAACTCGAACAATGCTTACATTCCCTCGCGTGAAGCTCTCGATACTTTGAATCTTCTCACCCGTTGGTTTGTTAAACATCTGATTCATCTTTTTGTCACTACCCTTATCTTTAGCAAAGGATGTCTCTTCCACTTTCAGTAGCGACCCTGACGTTATCCCCAAAACAGCAGCCTTAAGAAAGTTGCGCCGACTATTTCCCATTTTTTCTCTCCTGTTTTTTGTTTTTGTGCCGATATTATCCCTTCTTTTGTCTTTGAAAACGTCACGTCAGTACCATTACCATTTCGTGCACCGAGTATATCCGACAATCAAAAGCCAATCAATAAGACATCCTGCCGAATATTCAAAATCATTGACCCCGTTAGAAATGATATAATCCGCAAAGCAATAGAAGGTATATTACTAACGGGGTTGACAGATGCCTTTATTGCGATTAAGTTATTGCCAACGTTGGATTTTGTTTTATGATGTTCTGGTTATGAAGATTTCGCTAAATTGGTTGCGCGATTATATTGGAATCGACCTTTCCGCTGAACAAATTGCGGAAACTTTAAGCGATTTGGGCCTTCCCTACGAAGGCATCGAGCATCTCGCTGACGATGCCGTAATTGATGTCGAAGTAACCACCAACCGCTCCGACTGCTTAAGTTTCATCGGCGTCGCCCGCGAACTGGCTGCCGCATCGGGCAAACCGCTCAAGATACCGGCAGTTGACCTTCCCGAATCCCAGAAAGATGTTACTCAGATTGCCTCTGTTGAAATACTTGAGCCCCAACTATGTGGCCGATACACCGCTCGAATTATTGAAGGCGTCAAGGTCGGCCCATCGCCCGATTGGCTCGTCAAGCGGCTCGAAACGGTCGGCCTGCGAAGCGTCAACAACGTTGTCGATGCAACAAACTATGCGATGATGGAAACGGGCCAGCCGCCGCACGCCTTCGATTACAATAAAATCAATGATGGTAAAATCATAGTCAGAAAAGCCCTCGCCGGCGAAAGAATCGTCAGCATCGATGGCACAAAGTGCGACCTCACTGCTGATATGCTCGTTATCGCCGACCCAAAAGGCCCTGTAGCTATAGCCGGCGTTATGGGAGGCCTCGAAACCGAAGTCAGCGAATCCACAACCACAATCCTACTCGAAGATGCCTACTTTACCCCTGTCAGTGTCCGCACGACCTCTCGCAAGCTCTCCTTGCCTTCAGAAGCCGCCTTTAGATTTGAGCGAATTGTCGATATCGAAATGATTGACTGGGCCTCCAAACGAACCGCTCAACTGATAACTATGGTCGCGGGCGGCAAAGTCGCAAAAGGTGTCCTTGACGTCTATCCCAAAAAGCCGGCACCCAAACAAGCAACACTGCGTCTTTCGCGTTTGAACAAACTGCTTGGCATTGAGGTGCCAGCCGAGGAAGTAGTAAAAATCCTCTCTGCTTTATCTTTTAAGCCGAACCTCAAAAATGATTCGATAGTTTGCTCGATCCCTTCCTGGCGGCACAGCGATGTCTATCGCGAGGTTGACCTGATTGAAGAGGTCGCCCGCATCTATGGTTATAATAAAATACCTACCAACCAGAAAATCAAAATCGAAGTAATGCCGCTTGATGTTCGCCAGAAATTGACGCGTGCGATTGGAACATACTTAAATGGCTGCGGTTTCTACGAGACAATTAATATCGGCTTCATCGACAATTCTGTCGCCGAGCTTTTTACAGAACCAGCCGACTCGGAACACCTCTCCGTAACCGATGTATCCAGAAAAGGTGCCAATCTGCTTCGCCGGACATTGATTGGTTCTTTGTTAGCTGTCTTAAAAACAAATCTTAATGTCAAAAACTCACCTTGCAGGATATTTGAAATCGCCGATACCTTTGTGCCGACCGGACAAAAAGATGCTCTGCCTCTCGAACAAACTAAACTGGCCCTCGTATCCGATGGCAGCTTGTCTGATTTGCGAGGGGTCATCGAAGGCCTTGTAAAAACCGTCGATAGAGACGCCGAGATGCTCTTTATACCTGCTGACTTTTTCTGGGCACAGGCCGGTGCGCAAATAATTGTAAATGGCAAAACAATCGGTTCTGCAGGCATCGTCTCAAGAACCGTCAGCGAGAAATTTGATTTCAAAGACCTCGCACCAGTTGCAGCCGAGCTGGATTTCGAGTCCCTTTTGTCTTTGCACAAAGGCATTGTGAAGACCAAACCCATCCCTCGATTCCCCGCAATCCAGCGTGACCTTTCGATTGTCGTGGACGAAAACACGCGCTGGGCCGACATTCACGATGCTGTCAAAAGAAAAGCCCCTGCTGAGCTGGAGAAAATTAAGTTCGTCGGAATATATTGCGGCAAAGGTATCTCATCCGGCAAAAAAAGCGTCACGCTCTCGCTGCGATTCAGAGACGAAGATGGCACATTAACGCACGATTCGGTTGACCGCTTCCAGGCCGACATCCTCCAGAGCCTCGCCGACTCCGTCAACGCCGAACTGCGAACACTCTGACAAAACAAATCATTTTTTTTCCGGGCGATTTCAGTTTGCAAAAATAGCCTTTTCACTATCGGCACTATCGTTTATCGGACGGATAACGCTCGCTATTATCACCGGATAATTCGGCTTTAGTAAAATCCCTCGAAGGGTCGAAAAATATATTAAAGAGAGAATTGCTTTTTATACAGTAGCCCGACTCGCTGGCGTTTTATTCTCTTGACTTTTTCTTTGAAATTTGATATAAAATAAGTTGCAGGCGGACCCCTGCGGTGTGCGTATTGAAAAATCAGCATTTGAAAGAACCGATACCCATACACAGGGAAATCAGGTCTCGGCGATTCGAAAATGCCTACGTGATAGGACTTTTGGGCACGAGCAACGATTACCCACTTTGTTAGTAATGGGTTCTTTTCGAAGGCTTTTCTTACGGCATCTGCGGAGGAAAGCCCTGCAATTGTTGAAAGGCCTGCTCCGGCAGGCCTTCTTTCTTTTTAGGACCCATTCCGGACATAAGATAAACAGTGGTAGGAATCTATCGAAATTGGCAATTGGGCTCAAAATAGTCATTATATGGGTATTAGGAATCATCCTCAAATAATCAGAAGTGGTAAGCAAAAAATAAGATTTATATAAATAAAACCTGATTGCGGTAAAACTCAATGCAACGGCTATTATAGCCGTTCGAATAATAGCAGTATTAACATCTTGGAAAGCACTTCAGCCCCTATTAAGCTGACAATAAAAGTTACAATTGCCCTTGCGCCTTTTATGTTGCACGATACCACGTATGCTTTATACATCAATGCAACCATCCAGACCGCCATAAAAATACCCACGATTATGGCAAATCCAAATATGAATATATCCATGTAATTAATCGCTGCTGGTGCGGCAGCAAAGCCAAATTTTGCCACCAGGTACACACCAACTCTTTGATTGGCTTCTGGGAGCATCACGATAGAGATCACTATGTATGGCCAACGAGCCAATGCCTGGGTCCCGAAAACGTCTATCATTCGCACCGAAGAATTCGATACTACTAAACCAAAGAAAAAAAGCGGTATTGCTATAGTGAGCCAATCTATTATGCCTTCAGTAAAGAAAAGCCATAGTGGAGCTTCCAACCCTTTGTGAACATCGAGGACACCATCGAAATGAGTGTTGCCAAGAAATCCGAAGAATGCACTTATTAGCATAATCCCTAATCCCATGAGCAAGGCCTGATATCCAGCCACAAAGCTAAAAGGATTAAACAGCCATTGGCTGGTACTTCTTCGAGGCACGGTTTGGATATTATTGACAATTTCGTTCACAGGTTTTCCTTTCCATTATTCTCTTTGGGGCTTTCTGTTTTTTTGAGGCGTTCAATAATTTCATCGAGGCGGTTACGGACCGTCGGGTAACTCAGACGCAATAGCCGGGCCATCTCCTTCAACGAGCCGCTCGATTTGATAAATTCGAGTATGAACGACTGATCTTCGAGCGACAGTCTCACCAGCACCGGCAATTCATATTCGCCCTGGATTTCAGTATTACAATGCGTGCAAATCAGACTTTTTGCCTTTAGCTGGCTGTTGCACGCCGGACATACGGTTGGTAATAATTTCATAAATCTGCTCCGTATTTACTTTTCAGAGGCGGTTTGGTGCGGAACAAAAAATAAGCCGGTTATTTGCTCTTTGTTGCTGAAAACAACCTTGGCATCAAGAACCGACTTTTCAAATTGACAGGTCACGAATATCACATCGTACACGAGTATTTTTTCTTCCCGGGCACCTGCCTGTCCCACAAAGGCCCCGAACTTGGCAATTAATGATTCCCAGACCTGCTTTAGCTTTTCTGCCGGAAGTAACTGTTTCATAGTAGTGTCGAAATTCTCCACAGCTTTTTCATAATTTCCATTTGCCAGCGCATTCACCAAATCTTCCGCCAAAGTTTCAATGAATCCATACTTAATCC
The DNA here is from genome assembly GCA_964462515.1 of uncultured Pirellulales bacterium. Taxonomy (GTDB): domain Bacteria; phylum Planctomycetota; class Phycisphaerae; order Sedimentisphaerales; family Anaerobacaceae; genus CAYWXK01. The sequence goes on along the minus strand of CAYWXK010000006.1, from coordinate 38,739 downwards.
CTAATTCATCTACGGCCTTCTTTGCAAGCTCAACGTCACTGCCTACAAATTCCACAACCAGACTATTGAATTTCAGGCAGAAAGCAGGGTCAGCTTTCATTTTAAGAATATTTTTGTTAATCTTCTCAGCTTCTTCTGGTGTCCCGCAATCGAAGACGTTGACCTGGAATCGCTTTTCCTGCACCGAGAAAATCGTGTTTGATAAATTTTTAATTCGACTGCCAAACTTCTTCCCGATAGCATCCGTTTGTTCAGGTGAAACTATAAAAGAGTTTTCAACCTGCCAACCTGTCGGAATCTTCCTGATTAGCTTTCTTGCAACGCTGTCTAACCGGGCCAGCTCAAGACCCAGTGCTTGGCGGGCCTGTATTGCTAACTTGACATCGTTGCACTGAGCAAACTCTACCACTGAATTCTTGTCTATCAACGCATAGTCAGCAATGCCATTGTGCACTTGCAGTACCGCTTTATAGACTTTCTCTGTCTGTTCATTCGCAGGGCATTGGATGACGTTCACCTGTAGTTGCTGCCCTTTGAATGAAAGAATCGTATTGGTGAGTTTACTGATTTTGCCGCCGAGTCTGCGGCTGATAACTTCCGTCTGTTCTTTTGATACCACGACGGACTTCTCGACCTTCCAACCTTCAGGAAGGTTCTTAAACATCTGCTCATTACCGTTGGTTTTGCCTTGAAGTCCTGCTGTTAATGCAATTAACCCCAGCCATAACCCAATACCAGTTGTACCTACAATTCTTCTTGCCATTTTCAACGTCCCTTTCTTCTTTCACATATCAGTATTTGTTTTCTCAAAAACTAACATCATAAAATGCATTTATAACTTAATTATATTAAACTATGATTTAATTATGTCAAGTAAAAAGTTGTTTTTTTTCAATTATTTTTTGAGGTAAGTGGAAAACAAGTTAGGAGGTTCTTTGCTGACGTGGGTAATCGGCCTGCTTTTATTGATTATATCGTTTTTTTGCCGTAGAAGGTCAAAAATATAGGACGCTTTAACTCTCTCGCCCAATTTCCCCCTTTAGGTTTAAGCCAAATAAAGCTTTTGTCGATTAAATAAAAGCTATGGATCTATTTTGTCTTAATCGTTAGTGTTTGTTATACAAAGACTTACCCGCTCGGGGCGGGTGGAGAACCGAAAATGCCAACAGTTCACAGCTTCACCGTTTTGCCGGCACTGCCCGAGCCGCTGAAGGAACTCGAATCTGTGGCCAAAAATATGTTCTGGTCCTGGAACCCGGAGTTCGTTGACATATTCAAACGCATCGACAGCAATTTATGGTCCGCCTGTGGCCATAATCCCATCAAACTTCTCGGCAGCGTCTCGCAGGCAAAATTAGAAGCGCTGGCTGAAAACCAGGGTTTCTTGAGCGAATTACAGCGAGCCGTTGAAAAGCTCAGACAGTATCTTCAAAGACCAAGCTGGTTTGAAAAGGTCTGTGCTAACTCTGCCAACCCGGTCATTGCGTATTTTAGCGCTGAGTTTGGAATCCACGAATGCCTGCCTATTTATGCCGGCGGCCTGGGCATTCTCGCTGGCGACCACCTGAAAAGCGCATCCGACCTTGGTGTGCCCTTGGTCGGCGTCGGCCTGTTGTATCAGAAAGGTTATTTCCGTCAGTATCTCAACATCGACGGCTGGCAGCAGGAAGTCTATATTGAAAACGACCCTTACAATATGCCCGTTGAGCTGGTTCGCAAGGAAAGCGGCCGACCGCTGACCATTAGCGTCGAGTATCCGGAAAAATGTGTCCTGGCACAGATATGGCATGTCTCTATCGGTAGAACAAAATTGTATCTGCTCGACACCAACATCCCAGCCAATTCGCCGGCAGACCGTATGATTACAAGCAGTCTCTACGGCGGCGACCGTGAGCTGCGAATCCGTCAGGAAATTATACTCGGCATCGGCGGCTTAAAAGCCCTCACCGCTATGGGTATCACACCCACTGTCTGTCATATGAACGAAGGCCACGCAGCTTTTATGGCTCTCGAACGCATCCGGGAATTGCGAACCGCCAATATGAGCTTTGACGAAGCCCTCGAAGCTACAAAAGCAGGCAACGTCTTTACTATACACACTCCTGTCAAGGCCGGCATCGATGAATTCCGCGTAGGCCTGATGGACAAATATTTTGGCTCCTATTTCCCTCATCTCGGAATAAATCGAAAGCGTTTCTTAGGCCTCGGCAGACTATTTCCTGATGATGACTCCGAGTCGTTCAAAATGCCAATCCTTGCAATTCGCCTCAGCAGCTACATAAACGGCGTCAGCAGACTCCACGGCGAAGTGTCACGTCAGATGTGGGCCAGCCTTTGGCCGGGCATCCCCGTCTCAGAAGTCCCCATCATATCAGTTACAAATGGCATCCACGTCAAAAACTGGCTTTCGGAGGAAATGAGCACTTTGCTCGCACGATACCTCGGCCCCAATTGGGCTGATGATACCCTCGATAAGTCGCTGTGGAATAATATCGACCAGGTTCCCGATGAGGAGCTCTGGCGTGCACATCAGCGCTCTAAAGAGCAATTGGTTGTCTTCGCACGCAGCCGCCTTAAAGCCCAGATGCAGCGCCGCGGCACCTACCACTCCGAATTGAACCGCGCAGAAGAAGTCCTCGACCCCGAAGTGCTGACAATAGGTTTTGCCAGAAGATTTGCCAGCTATAAAAGAGGCAACCTCTTGCTAAAAGACACCCAGCGGCTCATAAAACTCCTCACCAATCCTCAGCGCCCTGTTCAGATTATTTTTGCCGGCAAAGCCCACCCAAGTGACACCGAAGGCAAAGACATCATCCGTCAGGTCGTCCACTTCGCCAATCAGCCCGAGGTCAGACGCCGTGTCGTGTTCATCGAAGATTACGATATCGATGTCGCCAGATTCTTGGTCCGTGGTGTTGACCTCTGGCTTAACACCCCTCGCAGGCCAATGGAAGCCAGCGGCACAAGCGGTATGAAAGCTGCCGTAAATGGCGTCCTCAATATGAGCACCCTCGATGGCTGGTGGTGCGAAGGCTACACCCCGGAAGGTGGCTGGGCCGTCGGTGCAGGCGAAATCTATAAAGACCTCGACTACCAGGATATGGTTGAAGTCCAGGCAATCTACAACTTGCTCGAAAACGAAGTTGTCCCGCTCTTTTACACCCGCACCGCCGATAACTTGCCTCGCGCCTGGGTTCGCAGGGTAAAAAATTCCATCAAATGGATTGCTCCTCGCTTCAACACCCACAGAATGGTCGCCGATTATGCACGCAGATTTTACAATCCCGCTATAGCCAGGTGGCGATATTTGACCGAAAACTCTATGGTCAGAGCCAAAGACCTTTCCAGATGGAAAAATGATATTAGACAGGCCTGGCCGGAATTTGCCGTTAAAAATGTCCTTATGGAAATCACCAATGGCCACGAAAGCGAGCCTCTAAATCCAAAACAGCCCCAGCTCAATGTCGGCGCACAATTGACCGTCAAGGCGCTGATTAAACTTGGCAAGCTCAATCCGAATGATGTCTCAATCGAGCTTTATCATGGCCCGGTGGACAGTTGGGGAATTATCACCGATGGCTCCGCCGTCAGAATGGATTATAAAGAGCAATCTCAGCAGGATGGCGAGCACTGGTTTGCCGGCTCCGTCCGCTGTTCAAGCACAGGCCAGCATGGTGCATCCGTCAGGGTCTTGCCCAATCATCCCGACCTTATTACTCCTTATGAAATGGGCCTGGTCCTCTGGGAAACCACCCCCGAAAAACCCGATTCCAATCCCCCTCCGCAACCGTAGCAGGCCGCTACCGCGACACAAAAAATATTTAGCCCCCGGCTTTACGTCGGGGGTTCCATCGGTTATCTGTCATTGTTAATGTCTTATTTCCTGTTCTCCTGATGTCCACCGTAAGGTGTCCTGTGGACTTCTACCTGATAACCTGCTATCCTGATACCCATACATTTCCTTCACGACTACTGTCCGAATTAGTATAATACTTTTGCGTTGCTAAAAGATGAACTGATAGGACAGGCACATTTTGTTTTGGTCATTGATATTTTTGAGATTTGATATTGTTTAGAATTTAGGATTTAGGGATTAGTATTTCATTTAAGGATTGGTGTAATATGATTGCTGAATTGTCTCCTTCAGTAAAAAAGTTATTTGAGTTCCTGTTGCCGCTGGCGATTGTCCTTATAACCCTGGTCTGCGGATATATTATAAGGCAAATCCTCCTTGTCCGCCTTGCTCGCCGCTCTCAAGAAGCCAAAAGCTATTTTGCCGATTTCGCAGTCTCTGTTGTCAAAGGGCCTTTCATAATCTGGCTTTTTATGCTGGGCATTTATCTTGCCCTCCAGTTTTCAAAGCTCCCACCGAACGTAGTCTCTCTTGCCGGCAAGACCCTCCTCGCCCTCGGCATCTTCTCCGTAACTCTGGTCCTGGCAAACCTGGCGACAAGATTGATTACGATACACTCCGGCAAGCTCGAAGTAGCCCTGCCTGTTACCTCCCTCACCCAGAATATCGCCAAGATAATTGTCTTTGGCATCGGCATTTTGATTATTCTAAATAGCCTTGATATCCCCATAACACCCATACTGGCCACTTTAGGCGTCGGCGGCCTGGCGGTCGCCCTGGCTCTGCAGGATACCCTCTCGAATCTTTTCGCCGGCTTCCATATTATCGCCGCAAGGCAAATCAAGGTCGGCGACTACGTAAAGTTGGACACCGGCGAAGAAGGTTATGTTACCGACATTACCTGGCGAACAACCAAAATAAAGATGCTGCCCAATAATGTGGTTTTAATCCCCAACGAAAAATTAACCAAGGCTATTGTTATAAATTATTATATGCCGGATAAAGAAATGGCGGTATTAGTGAATCTGGGCGTGCATTATAATAGCGACCTGGAGAAGGTCGAAAAAGTTACTTGCGAGGTGGCCAACGAAGTGATGAAAGATGTCCCCGGCGGCGTCCCGGACTTTCAGCCGTTTATCAGGTTTAATACCTTCGGCGATTTTAGTATTGGCTTTACGGTGGTTTTGCGGGCGAAGGAATTTGTTGACCAGTATCTGATTAAGCACGAATTTATAAAACGCCTTCACGAGCGTTACGCCAAAGAAGGCATAATAATCCCTTACCCGATTAGAGCCATAAACTACGAACAGGAAAAAACGAGGTAATCGGTAGGGTGGGCTTTAGCCCACCAATCCTCTATATTTAGCCCGGCGTGGAATAAAATCCGCCTTTGGCGGACGCCGGGTCGTTTACCTTCATTCAATACGGTTTCACTACAATGAGACGTGAACTTTTCTGTGTCTTCTTGTTGGGCGGCCGATGGAAAGTGGTCTCTTGGAAAACAATTCTGTCTTTATCTATTCGTTGGTACTCGTACACTTTCCAAACGTGATGTTTCTCCGTAAGAAGAATCGAATCGCCCCGGCGAAGCGTGGCTTGAGAAACCGGCCTGTTATCTACAAGCATTGAGACAGGGCCATCCTTGGCAACCAGTGCAACTTCACCATTATTTGTAAGACGCACAGATGAAACAAACCAAAGGGAGGAAACGTCTTCAGGAGTCCTGCAACCAATGATGGTTGTGCTTATAAAAATAATAACCACAATTCTATCAAGTCTCATAAGGTCGTTTTCTATATGTTCTAACTATGTCTTATCTGGATCCGCATAAGACGCCTGTTGGCCGAATCACTGGTTGTAGATTCCCTGCGCCATTAGCAATATTATTGTCTGGATTGTCGCAAAAGGCAAGCAAAAAATCCCCGATATTTTGAGCGACCCGCCGTAAAACGGCGGGCTAAATACTAACCCTGACCCCTGACCCCCGGCCCCTGTACTCTCTTGACTCTGCCCGCTATTGATGGCTATACTGTCCTCAATGGCAAAGAAACTTTTTATAATCGATGGCAACGCTCATATTTACGCCGCCTACTACGCCCTCGTCTGTAATAAGCAGACCCGCTGTCACTATATCCATTAGATACGTCGCTTTGATAGCAAATATCCAAAACCAATGGTCACAATAGGATATATCAAATATGTCAGCCCTATATCCATCATGTAAGCAGCGAAAGACATCTTCATTGGTCCCCACATGAAAAGCAAAAGGTCAATCAGGATGCTGAGGATAACTGCGATGACACCAAGTTGGATACCTGCGCTGAGGAATTCCCTGTCTATTTTTCTGAAATACAGTATCGAGAAGAACACAACACCAATCGTAAGAGTAAGGGGCATAATCGTTTCAAACAGCGCGCGATTAGGCCCTCTTAGTGGGTATATCACGAAACCCACAATAAAAGGAATCAGCCAGAGTAGAAAGCCATAGAAAAAAGATAGTTTGAGTGATTTCATGAGATAGTCTCCTAAAATTTTTCGGGTTGCTTGTGTCACGATTGTTTAATACCGGCCATCCCGCTGGCGCAATTGTTGACCTCTGCACGGTTTTTGAAAAGATGTATTGGTTCTGCCTTCATATTTTTGACAGCTCATATTAGCGGCACCGAGACAGAATCGGGGTTCGTCAGTTGCGACCTGTGGCCGAATCAAGGTTGAAGAATCTTACCACCACTGCCGGTATTATTGTCCTGATAGTTGCAAAAGGCAAGCGAAAAATCCCCCATATTTCGAGCGACCCGCCGTAAAACGGCGGGCTAAATACTAACCCTGACCCCTGGCCCCTGACCCCCGACACCCATCTTTCCTTGACTCTTCCCCTCATTGCTGGCTATACTGTCCTCAATGGCAAAGAAACTTTTTATAATTGACGGCCACGCATACATCTACGCCGCCCACTATGCCCCGATGCGTCAACTGACCAGTCCATCCGGCGAGCCGACTAAAGCAACTTACATCTTCACAATGACTATCCTGGGTCTCATCCAGCGGCAAAAACCAGATATGTTAGCCGTTGCGATGGATAGCAAAACCCCGACCTTCAGGACCAAAATCTATCCCGAATACAAGGCCCACCGTCCGCCGATGCCGGATGATATGCCTGGCCAGATAAACCGAATCGAGCAGATTCTTGAGGCGATGAATATCCCTGTCCTTCGCCTCGATGGCTACGAAGCCGATGATATAATCGGAACGCTATCCAAAAAGGCCGCCACCGATGGTTACGATTGTTTAATCTGCTCAGGCGACAAAGATGTGCTGCAACTGCTCGACGACCATATCAGCACCTTTGACATCAAGACCGACACCCGCACAGATGTTAAGACAATGATTGAGCAGATGGGCGTTACGCCCGAGCAATTTATTGACTGCCTTGCCCTGCAGGGAGATGCCTCTGATAATGTCCCCGGCATACCTGATGTCGGCCCAAAAACCGCCCTCGAATGGATACAAAGATACGGCTCAATCGAAAACATCTATAAACATGTTAATGAAATCAAAGGCAAACGCGGCGACAGCCTCCGCAAATTCAAAGACGATGTTACCCTGAGCAAAGAGCTAGTAACAATTGATTGTAATGTCCCATTGCAAATCGATTACGATGCCCTGGTCTTGAAGAAATTCAACGAAGCACGGCTCGCTGAGATTTTCACTGAGCTTGATTTCAGCCGCCTGCTGACACAACTGGGCCTGACAAAAGATTCCTCTGTCGAGTCACGAGCCACGAGCCACGAGCCACAAATCACGAGCCACGAGCCACAAATCGCGAGCCACGAGCCACAAATCGCGAGTCACGAGTCACAAATTGCCAGATATGAGGAACTCACCTCCGTCAAAACTGTTGCCCACAACTACGAGTTGATTGACTCGCAGGAAAAATTCGAGCGGTTTTTGCCGGAGCTAAAAAGACAAAAATTATTCGCTATCGATACCGAAACGACTTCTATTTTTGCTATGCGGGCAGAGCTTGTCGGCATAAGTTTCTGCTGGCAGCCGCACAAGGGCTTTTATCTTGCGGTAAAAGCCCCGCTTGGCTCAAATCACCTTGATATAGAGCAGGTCCGCTCGAAGCTATCGCCGCTCCTTGTGGATGAAAATATAAAGAAAATCGGCCAGAACATAAAATACGACTTACTTGTCCTCAAAAACGCCGGCTTATCCGTAAAGGGAATTTATTTTGACACGATGGTCGCCTCCTATTGTCTCGACCCGGAGCGCGAAAGCCACTCATTGGACCGGATGGCTCTGGATTTTCTAAATTACAAGTCCATCCCAATCTCATCCCTTATAGGCAAAGGCAAAAATCAGCTTACCTTCGATATGGTTGATACAACTGCCGCCTGCGAATACAGCAGCGAAGATGCAGACGTAACCTATCAACTTTATCTTTATCTAAAAGAGCGCCTCGAAAAAGAGCCAGCTCTTAAAAAGTTATTTGAAACGGTTGAGATGCCTCTTGTTTCGATTCTGGCGGTGATGGAATATAATGGCGTTTCGCTGGATACAGGGCTATTGCGAAAAATGTCCGGCGAAATTGACGACGCCCTCAAAACCGTTACCGACCAAATTTACCAGCTTGCCGGTTTTGTCTTTAATATCGATTCACCCAAGCAATTATCCGAAGTCCTTTTTAGTAAGCTTAACCTGCCGCCAGTTCGTGTAGGCAAGGCCGGCCTGAGCACGGACGCCGCTGTCCTCGATGAGCTTGCCGGCCTGCACCCAATTATTGAGTTTATCCTTCAATATCGCACTTTAAGCAAATTGAAAAACACTTACGTTGATAAGCTCGGCACGCTTATAAACCAGCGCACAGGCCGTGTTCACGCCTCTTTCAATCAGAGTGTTACTACCACAGGCAGGCTAAGCTCGAGCGACCCAAACCTGCAAAACATCCCCATAAAAACTGAGCTTGGCCGAAAAATCCGCGCCGCCTTCGTCCCTGCAAAAAAAACCGACTGCATCCTCAGCGCCGACTATTCACAAATCGAACTTCGCCTTCTGGCTCACTTTTCAAAAGACCCCGCCTTGATGTCCGCCTTTGCCGCAGACCAGGACATCCACCGCTTCGTTGCATCGCAGATTTACAATGTCCCTGTCGAAGAAGTTACAGACCAGATGCGCTCCCGCTGCAAGGCAGTCAATTTCGGAATCATTTATGGCCAGGGCCCATTCGGACTGTCGCGCTCAATAGGAATAAGCCAGACCGAAGCGAAAAGATTTATTGATGATTATTTCGCCCGCTATAGTTCAATCCGCAAATTCATGGATGATTGTATCGCAAACGCCAAACGCACCGGCTACGCCGAAACTATCCTCAACCGTCGCCGGAAAATACTAAACCTAAATATCAAAAACGCAAACAAACGCTCCCAGGCCGAGCGCCTCGCTGTCAACACCGTCATCCAGGGATCCGCAGCCGATTTAATAAAAGTCGCTATGATAAATATCCAGAAGAAGATTGAGGCTGAGCATCTGCCGGTGAAACTAATCTTACAGATTCACGATGAGCTTGTCTTCGAGCTGCCCGCCGCCCAGGCCCAAACCCACGCTAAATGGATTGCAAACCAGATGTCCTCCGCCATCAAGCTCGATGTCCCGCTAAAAGTCGATATAACCTATGGTCCAAGCTGGCTGGGCGGGAAATAATTTGTTCAACCAGCGATTAATTCACATTTATGGAGGCCCGGGAGGTTTTTCTAACGGCGGAAACGTAACATTCCTGGCCTTATCAATCCACGCTGCATCCCCATACACGCCGGCTTTGCTGTAATCAAATGGCTTAAAGCCAATCTTGAGGGCAGGCGAGTCAGGTTTCAGCCGAAAGTCAAAATTATTAGGGTCAACAAATAGCGGGTCAGCAACAATCGAATTTGCATCGTATCCTCTTTCCCGCCACTGCTGCAAACTCATACTTGCGAAATTAACTTCTTTGCCTGTTGCGTTCCAATAGCAATTTTTGTCCATCTTAATCTTGACCTTGTCCCACGGCCCGGCAAGCAATGGCCCTGTCTTCCAATAGACGATATTGTTCTCGAAAGTAAAAGATAAATGCTGCTCTATCCGCGATGCCTGAACCTGATGTTGCTCACTGAAAGCAAATATGTTGTTACGGACGATATTTTCCTTCCCATAGTGCTGATGAAAACCGCCGGTTCTGGTGTTGTAAACTAAATTGTTCTCCATTACTATCCCTGTGCTGCCCTCATCGGTATAAAGTCCCCAGCCCCCATACCCATAGCAGTAAATATCGTGAAAGATATTGTTGCTCACAACCGTCCCTTCGGATGGCCCGAGCGTATAAATCCCGCCCATATCGCACAGCACGCCCCAGCCGATATGATGCACGTGATTGAAACTGATGTTATTACGTTTGCCTAAGCTCTCCGCATATCCCCATCGCCAGCCAACCGAAATTCCGGTATAGAAAAAATCGCTGATGTCATTATGAGTGACATTATTGTCACCGCTCTGCCCAATCCACACCCCAACGGCGTCGGCATAAATCCGCCCGCCTGTGCGAATGATGTTGTTGTCAACCGTAATGTGACTTGTTCGTGATGGTTCATCAGAGCGAATTGTCCCCTCGCCGATTCTCACACCGCCCGCTCCAATGTCCTGAAGATAGCAGCGCTCAACTTTGCAATCCCGACAGCCTTGCCGAAACCACACTCCGTATGTCCCCGTATGGCCGATTTCGCAATCCTCTATCACGACATTTCTCGCACCGTCTGCCATAATCGCCGCCTCAATCGGAAAAGCCGCCTGATATGGTGGATACCCGGTGCGAGGCAGCATCAACTGATTGTGCTGGAACACTAATCCTTTTAGCCGAATATGCTCAACAAATTCTCCTGCATCCGGTTTGCCCGCAAAGATGACAAATTTCTCAACAACGGGAGCAACAACCTCTGCTTTATCCATATCCTCCCCGGGCAGCGGCTTATAATAAAGCGTTCCATCGCGGCTAAGGAACCACTCGCCCGGCTCATCAAGTGCCGCCTTGAAATTCTCTAAATGAAATCGCGTATTTGGTTCCCAGCCGGAATAATCTTTTAATTTCTCACCCACAGTAATTATCGCATTGGCCGCCTGGTCAATCTCTTTTATAAACCGCCTCGTCATACACCACTTATGATATGCCGCCACTGTTACGTCACCGAACTGCTCGCCGCTCACTTTCTTCAAGACCTCAATTGCATCCGCCCGCACGGGCGTGGTCCTTCGATACACATCTTTTTCTTGCTCGATTGGAACCTCGCTCGTCGCCCCCATATAGAAGTAGAACTTATCCGGCTCACGCGCTCGCACCGCCCGCCGACCATTTACATACAACTGCTCGAAATACCACTTGCCCGCAGCAACCTCTGCTATATTAGTCTGCCAGATGTCACCATCTCCGCGCTTAAAACCGATAATTTGTCGTCCACCTGTAAAAATCGGCTTCGCTTCAGCAGCCGCTTCATAGCTAATCGGGCATTCTTTTGTCCCACTGTCTCCGGCAGTCAATACCAGCGGTTCCGTCAGCGTATATGTCCCCTTCAGGATAATCACACGCACGGGTTCCGAGAACGTCTTCTGCAGTTTCAATCGCCGAATCGCATCCCTCGCGCCGGCTAACGAGGCCAGCGGCCCATCCGTCTTATCTTTATTAGCCTCAGAAAACCGCCCAGACCATTTATCATCGCCGTTGACAGAAACATAAAACGTAACCGCCGCCGCAGTCCGGGCCGCAAACACAAAAAAAACTAAGCATAAAAGCATTGTTATCTTCAATCTCATAAATGCCACCTTTCCTGCAAAAACATAATATCTCTCTCTCCGCTGATTTTGTCGGAATTTTTTGATTTCGCACCACAGTTTTGCATTTTAACTTTTACGCTTTACGCTTGTTTTGTCTCAGAAAGGTTCTCCCATTCTATCCCGACCTTCTTTATGGCGTAGCCGACCTCTCGCATATAATCCCCGTAGCAGCTCATCCAGTGAAATCCCTGCATATCCGTCAGTAATTTCTTCCAGTCTCCTTCAATCTCTATATCAATCTGCGACCGGCATATATCATAGAATGGATGGTCGATGATTTTACCCTTGCACCCGAGCCACTTCTTGCAATGGAAGTCGGGTATCAAGTTTGTGATAAGCTGTCCCTTACTCATCTGGACTTTGGGAGCCGCACCGTAATCCGATTCAAAATGTGTGTAAATCTTGACCGGCTCATAATCTATCCCGTTCATCCGCCGGGGAGCTGTGCAATGCGCCAATGTAATCACGCCCTCGTGCGGATGAGTCGGGTCGTTAAGAAAGCTCGGCTTGCCTGAAATATATCGCAGCAAAATCCCCGATGGAATGACCACAAAATCCGACTCGCAAAACGCCATTAAGCCCTCATCATTCAAAAAACACAAAGGCATACAGGCCGTCGTTTCCGACATTGGCATAATCGTCCCCATACATTGGTTGACGGTAATGGCAGGAGCGTCCGCCTTCTCCATAAGCTCCTTAAAGACCCTCTTTAGCAAAAATGCGTTGACGAGAAATTTTTTGTCCGTATGTAGTGACACACCCTTGCCGGCAAGGTATTCATCCGCATCTTTCTTGGCCTGCTCAACTGCTTTTTCGTCCGCCTTAATCTTTTTCAGCATCGGCTCAAGTTCCTGGTACGACACCGGCTTAATATCCAGCTTCCAGATTTCCCTTGCAGCCTTTGGCCCAAGCTCATAACCAATTCCCCATCCGCCCGCATCGCCAATCGCTACAATCTTTGTCCCCAGAGTGTTCTTCAATCCATAAAGTGCCCGCAGCCGCCACAGCACCTCCTCGTAGTCGTCAACTACAATGTCCCAGACATTCATATCTGGCTGCTTATATTCGTCCGTCGCCCTTCGCAAAAAGTGCGGATGTGCAATCTCGTACCACAGATACACTGGCCCGCTGTCGTGCCGCAGGAACATCACGTTCGGCTTCTTCGTAGCCGCAATAGCATCCATCCAATGCTGCGCACCGCTTGCCGCATAAACTAAGAACGCATCGCAGTCGGTCTCCTTCACTGCATTGGCCTGCTGGTCGCTGCTGACAAGTGACACTGGCTGAACCTCCAACAAAAAATCCGCCTTCGAAGCCAGAACCTTCAACTCTGCCTCAATCTTATTGGCTTCCCTCTCCACATCCTCCTTTGTATGCAGTCCACCCCACGACCTCCAGCTTGTCGCCTCTCTTCTCTGACTTAAACCATAAGTAAGAACCGGCTTTACCCGCAGTGGCTTGCCAATACGCAGACTCATCGCACCGGCTGGTTTTCCAAAACTGCTCACAGTGCTGCACGACGAAGCTGCTGCCGCCCCGAGTCCTGCCGCACCAAACCCCACGACCTTCATAAAATCCCTTCGATTTATACTACCCATCGCATAATCCTTTCAAAAATTCCATTCCTGCGTTTTTCTATGTTATTCCCGTGCAATGCCTGCCCCAATCGCTGCCGAACAGACGGGAATGCATTTCATCTTTCCGTTTGACACATTATTATAACCTACCTCTATCTCCTAAAAAAGAAAAAAATTAAATCATTTCTTCCGCTTGCCTTTTCACTTTTTCCTTTTGCCTTAATTATCGCTCTTGACCAACAGCTTCATCGACAATACAATTGCTCACTCCGGTTGAGTTTTTATGATGAGTAGTTAATTAACCATTTAACCAATTACAAGTTAACCAATTAACTAATTAACCACTCACCAATTAACCAGTAACAAGAATCGAGATTTATCCGCCGGAGGTGGAATCGAGGTTTAAGTATGGTAACAATTAATGAAAACTTTCTGAAACTAAAAGCTGGCTACCTCTTTCCGGAAATCAGCCGACGCGTCCGCTCCTTCCAGGCCAAAAATCCCGATGCAAAAATTATCAGCCTGGGGATTGGCGATGTTACGCAGCCTTTGCCTGCGGCTGTTATCAAGGCAATGAAAAAAGCAGTCGATGACCTTGCCGATGCCCAGACCTTCCACGGCTATGGCCCCGAACAGGGCTACGACTTTCTCATCGAGGCGATAATCGAAAATGACTTCAAAGCACGCGGCGTCAATTTAGACCCGACTGAAGTCTTTATTAGCGATGGCGCTAAATGTGATACCGGCAACATCCAGGAGATATTCGGCCTGGATAATATTGTAGCCGTAACAGACCCTGTATATCCGGTTTATGTCGATACTAACGTAATGGCAGGTAGGACCGGCCCTGCCGATAAAACAGGCCAGTATGAAAAAATCGTCTATATGCCCTGCACCGAGCAAAATAATTTCATCCCTGACCTTCCAACTGTCCCTGTTGATATTATTTATCTGTGTTTCCCGAACAATCCCACAGGAGCAGTTGCCGCCAAAGAAACCCTGAAAAAGTGGGTCGATTTTGCCCGCAAAAAAAAGGCAATAATCCTTTTTGACGCCGCTTATGAAGCATTTATCACCGACTCTTGTTTCCCCCATTCAATTTATGAAATTGAGGGCGCAAAAGATGTTGCCATTGAGTTCCGAAGTTTCTCCAAAACCGCCGGCTTTACCGGTGTCCGATGTGCTTATACCGTTGTGCCGAAACAATTAAAGGCCTATACGAAAAATGGCAGGGCGGTTGAAGTCAATCCCTTATGGAATAGACGCCACTGCACCAAATTCAACGGTGCTTCTTACGTCTCTCAGGTTGCCGCCGCCGCTACTTACACCGCCGAAGGTAAAAAACAAGTCCGCCGGATTATCAATATCTATATGAGCAACGCTGCCTTGATACGTGAGTCCCTGGCCGAACTGGGCTATAAAGTCTATGGCGGTGTGAACGCACCGTATCTCTGGGTAAAAACACCGGATGGCTTCAGCTCCTGGGACTTCTTTGATATACTTTTGCAAAAAGCTAATGTCGTTGTAACGCCCGGCGCCGGCTTCGGCCCATCAGGCGAAGGCTACTTTCGTCTTTCCGCCTTCGCAAAACCGGATGAAGTCAAAGAAGCCCTACAACGTTTTGCGAATAGTGTATAGTATTGTCATTCCTGCGAAACCTGTCCCGAGCAGGGTCGAGGGAGCAGGAATCCTGACTTATAAAAATCAGTGTTAATCTGTGTTAATCCGTGTCTGACTTGTTTAGGATTTTGGGTTACTTCAAATGAAGAAGCCAACTACCGCTTACATCGCTCTCGGAAGCAACTTAGGCAATAGAAAAAGATTCATAAAAAATGCCCTTAGGTTGTTAACTAATACCAACCAGGTCGAGCTTGGTAGGGTGTGCTTTGCACACCACAATCGCTGTACCAACCAGGTCGAGCTTACAAGAGTAAGTAAAATAATCGAAACTGCACCTCTGGCACAGATGGATCAGCCCAATTACCTAAACGCAGTTGCCGAAATTAAAACCACTCTAACTGCACAATCTTTGCACAAGATGCTCACCCACATCGAAAAAAAACTCGGCAGAATAGCGAGAGAAAAATGGGCGCCGAGAACCGTCGACCTTGACCTCTTGCTCTTTGGCCAGGAAATTAAAAGATTGCCTCACCTTACCATTCCTCATCCCCAGATGCACCTGCGCTCATTTGTTCTCAAGGGCCTCCGTCAGCTAAATCCCAATCTGCTCCACCCTGTTATGAAAGAATCCGTTAGCGAATTGGCCGACCGCCTCGTCGGCTGCGATTTCGTCCTCAATCCAAATTTGCCGCAACTGATAAGTATCGCCGGCATTATCGGCGTCGGCAAAACCACCCTCGCAAAAAAACTATCAAAAAAATTACGCTGCAAGCTCCTCCTCGAACCCTACGACCAAAATCCTTTCTTACCCGAGGTCTATGCCGGTAAATATGAATTAGCGCTGAATTCACAACTATACTTTCTAACCGCCAGAACAAAACAGTTGAACCGAGACACCCTCCAATCAGGCCGGATTATCGTCAGCGACTATTTCTTTGATAAAGAGCTTATCTACGCAAACCTGCTTCTTAACTTTCAGCAGCTTGCTTTATACAAAAAAATTTATCCCCAGTTTGCCGAAAAAGTCGCCCCGCCTGTTCTGATAATATATATGCAGGATTCCTCTCAAAAATGCCTCCAGCGCATCCACAAGCGTAATCGTCCTTATGAACAGAGGATAAAACTGCAATTTTTAGATGCCCTCGCTGTCGGCCACCAGCATCTCTTTACCCGCTGGAAGACCTGCCCCGTGATTCGCCTATCTGTCTCAAACTTCGACTGCACCAAACCCGCCGATATCAACCGTCTGGCAAATCAAATAAAAAATTATGTGGCAATAGTGGACAATAAATAGGTCATATTCAATAATATTTAGCCTGCGGTTTCACCGCGGGTCTGATGTAACACAGTAACGGTAATCAAAGCATCATTAAAAAATGAAAGTTGAAAAAACAATAAAATCGGTCAGACGTCTGGTAAAGGCCGCACGCAGTGCAGACAAGCTCACCACAATCCACAGGATCCCTTACGGGAGATTTAAAATACGGTGTTTTTTAAGCCATCTGCATATTTTTATATAAAGGTTTGGCGATGGGCTTTAAGCATTTTGAGGCGTTCAGGATTTCTATCCCAATCACCTGTCCTTTATCGTCAAGCTCTACATTTATGCCCGGAGCAACCTCTACAAATTCTTCTTCCACAGTTTTCTTAGCTACGATGTAAAGGACATCTGATTCGTAATCGTAAGTAATTTGTGATTTCTTACTCATATTTTTGCCACCTCCCCGAGTTTATTCGGGTTATTTTCTGGTAAGCTTTTAATGGGTGAATCGTAATTATTTCTATCACATCTTCCTTGTTGTCATACGTTAAGGCGAACTCTCTTATTTTATTGTTGAACTTGAGTTTATGAACTGCCACATAATGGCCGGTTAAACTATCGTAATAATGCTCCTTTGCTTCTTTGAAAATTTTTTTCGGCAAAGAAAATGGTATATTTCTTACCTTTAATCGAAATTTCAGATGGGATGTGTATATTATATTCATTCTGAGACCATCATTAGAAAAATGATGTGGGTTGTCAAGCATAAAATCCTCAAACTTCCAGGCGATCTTTATGCTTTTTATAGGTGTATTCAAAAAATTCCGTGAAATCCGCGAAATCGGTGGTTAAAATTATTATAGTTTCGTGTCTTAGTGTCTTTGTGGCAGGAATAAAATGAAAATTGCAAAAACAATAGAATCTATCAGACGCTTGATTAAAGCCGCTCGTAGGGCCAGCAAAACAATCGGCTTTGTTCCGACAATGGGTGCGCTTCATAAAGGCCACATCTCGCTGATTGAAGCCGCGAAGAAAAAATGCGACTTTGTCGTCGTCAGTATCTTTGTCAATCCTACACAATTCGGTCCAAAAGAGGATTTCAAAAAATATCCCAGGCCTCTTGAAGCCGACCTGAAGATGTGCAGGGAAGCAGGGGTTGATGTCATTTTTGCTCCGACCCCGAAGGGGATGTACGGCAGTGAAAACCTCACATGGGTTGATGTCGAAAAACTTAGTGAGCCGCTCTGCGGAAAATTCCGCCAAGGACACTTTCGCGGCGTGGCCACCGTCTGCGCCAAGTTATTTAATATCGTTCTTCCCGATATTGCATATTTTGGCCAGAAGGATGCCCAGCAGGCAATCATTATCAAGCGAATGGTTGCAGATTTGAATATACCGTTAAAGATTGTTGTCTGCCCAACAGTGCGTGAGAAAAACGGCCTGGCTATGAGCAGCAGAAATCAATATCTTACGCCGCAGCAGAAAAAGGATGCAGCATATATCTACAAATCGCTTCAGAAGTGCCGGCAAATGATAAAGCAGGGGACCAGGGACACAAAAAAAATCACTTCTGCGATACGCAAAATACTGCGCTGGATTCCGTCCTCTAAAATCCAGTACATTAGTATCGTTGACGCCGAAACGCTCCAGAATATAGATAAAATTGCCGGCAGAGTCCTCGCTGCCGTCGCCGTCAAAATCGGCCCCACCCGCCTGATTGACAACATTCTGATTGATGAGTCCAAATTATGAATCTTTTTCTTTGGGGGAAATAGTGAATAATCGGGATGGCTCCACGGCCGCCGTTTTTCAATTCGTGCTGTAAAGAAATAAGACTACTCTGTCAAAAATACTCACTAAAAAAGCGAATGCCGTGCAGGCGGCTGTCACTTATTCGTCCGGTCCGCGGGGCTCTTCAGAAGATTCTCCATGTAAATATATGGGAAATCGCCCGCCCAGGGCTTCGCGCAGATGTCGATGTCACCGTCGCCGTCCACATCCCCCGCCACAGCTTCGTGGCAGCGCTTGCCCTCGAGAATCGTGTGCTCCTTCCAGGCGCCGCCCTTGTCGTCCAGGTTTTCCCAGATGATCCACCGCGGCGGGGCCTTTGAGAACGGCCCCGAGCCGCCGGAGAAGATGTCCAGGTCGCCGTCGAGGTCAAAGTCCGCCAAGCACAGCGAATGCAGGTCCTGGTCCGTCTCGGCGATGATGTGTCGGACCCACTCCCTGCCCTTGCCGTCCTTGTTCTCGAACCAGGCGAGCCGCCCGCGGTCACAGTCGCACTCGCTCATGATGACGTCCATGTCACCGTCCTTGTCGAGGTCCACCACGTACGACCGCGTTGTGAGCGGCAGCGGCACGCCGGTCAGGCCGAAATCGAATGCTCTGTGCTCGACCCACTCGGTCCCCTTGCCGTCCTTGTTCTCGAACCAGACGTTGGTCCGCACAATATCGACGTCACCGTCTC
This sequence comes from uncultured Pirellulales bacterium, assembly GCA_964462515.1. Taxonomy (GTDB): domain Bacteria; phylum Planctomycetota; class Phycisphaerae; order Sedimentisphaerales; family Anaerobacaceae; genus CAYWXK01. Next base: position 20,104 of record CAYWXK010000006.1, on the reverse strand, counting down.
CATCGAGGTCGACTACGCCGTGAGGGCCGATGGCCCCGTGCACGCCATCCGCGATCCTGTGGGCGGTCCATTCCTTGGTCGGATCAGCGGGAATCTTGTACCAGAAAAGGCCCTGCTTGTCCCAGAGTGCCACGACTTCGAGTTTCCCGTCGCCGTCAATGTCGGCGGCGACGTTGTCATGGGCACCGGCCATGGCGCCGTTGAGGTACTTGATGAACTCCTGCTCGCGAGGTTTGCCTGTGTTGTGGTACCAGGCCCCGCCGGAGACCTGGTCAATCCACCCGTCGCCGTCCACGTCGAAGGCCGTGCCGCCGGCCTCGGTCGGCGTCTTGTCGCCGAGCTTGTGGCGAACCCAATTGTCTGGACCGACGTATTCGAACCACCAGATGTCGCCGTTTTGCTGACCGAGCACCCAGTCCAGGTCCCCGTCGCGGTCAATGTCCACCAGCGAGGTCTGGCTCAGGTTGCTCCCGCCCCTGCCGACCTCGTGATACTTGAACTCCGGGAAGGGTACGGTTTCCTTCGCCGGGCCGGCGGCCAGCGTAAGCAGACCCAGGCCCAGCGCAACAACAATCAGGACTACGACTGTTTTGGTCATGACTTATACCTCCAAAAAATGTTTTTAATCATCGAGTTCATAGCCGCTCCCTTAATTGTATTGTTTAAGAACCTGCCTGGAACGGCTGCACCAAAATAATACTACTTTGGGGGCAGCGCGTCAAACAAAAATTCAGCATTTCCTTTTCATCCCAACTACAAAAACTTCTTGATAGACATGGACAAATAAAATTGTATAATTTTAACTTGCTGGTCGATACTACGAGTTGCGAAAAATGTTTGTAAAAATACTAAAAAGTAAACTGCACGGTGCAAGGGTAACCGATGCGAATCTGCACTATGCCGGCAGCATCGCAATTGATTCCACGCTGTTGGAAGCAGCCGGTATCTTGCCCCACGAGTTTGTTCTCGTCGCAGACCTAAATAATGGCAATCGGCTTGAGACCTACGCCGTGCCCGCAGAAGCTAACTCAGGCAAGGTCATCATCCTTGGTCCAGCCGCCCGCTTGGTAAGATCAAAAGACACTATTATTGTTTTTAGTTTCGGCCTTTATACGCCTGATGAAGCCACGAAGGTAAAACCCAAAATCGTTATCCTCGACAAAGATAATAAAATAATTGAGCGAAAATGACAGGGAACAAGGGAAATATTTAGCCCGCCGTCTTACGGCGGGTTTCACGAAATACGAGCGGCGAATCACGAGCAATGCATCCTGAACTATTCAAGATACCTTTCGTTCACTTGACCATAAAAAGTTATGGCCTGATGATGGTCATCGGCTTTCTCGCCGCCGTCTCGCTGATTCGGCGCCTCAGCCGCAGCTTCACACCGAACCCGCAGTATATCACCAACGCCGCACTATATTCTCTTATAGGCGGCGTAGCTGGTGCACGCCTGTTTTATGTAATCCATTACTTCGACAACTTCCGCGATAATCTCCTCTCGGTCTTTGCTATTCAGCAGGGGGGGCTGGAGCTTTTAGGCGGTGTCGTCCTTGCTATTATCATTATTTTATTTTATCTTTTGTATCACAAACTTCCTGTCCGCCGTTATCTCGATGTCCTCGCAATCGGCCTGGTGCTGGCGCTCGTCTTCGGCAGAATCGGCTGCTTTTTGTTTGGCTGCTGCTATGGTAAGCCGACAAACCTTCCCTGGGGCGTCCGCTTCCCTTATGACTCCTTGGCCTATTACAGCCAGATAAATCCCAACCTCAAAAGAAATCGACCCAACCCACATCTGCAATTGCCTTCCGAGTATTTCACCTACGCCGACGCAAACGGAACACGATACCTAAAACCTTATGAAGATTTGAACGACCGGCAAAAAGCCGAAGTCACTTCCGGTAAGTTCCGCTGTTTACCCATCCACCCGACCCAGCTTTATTCCTCTGCCAAGGCCGCCATTTTGTGTTTAATACTTTATTTGTTCTGGCGCCGCTCACAAAACGCAGAGCGTTCAAAGAACGCCGGCAAGTTTCTCACCAAACCAGGCCAGACATTTGCCCTGATGTTCATACTTTATTCCATAGCACGATTCTTTATGGAGTTTATTCGTGATGACAACCCGTTTGAACTCGATGGCCTGACGGTCTCTCAGCTTATCGCTGTCCCTATGCTGGCCTTTGGGATAGTCCTGGTGGCCGTATTCCAGAAAATGAGGTCGGACAAAATTTCGCCGGACTGAATAGAACTTGTTCTTGTCCGCCAATGGCGGAATTACTCTTATTTTACTTCTCTCTTGATAGGTAAAATCCCTGCCAGCTCAATCCGCAGTGGGATATCCCACTCTAATCGCTTTTATTACCCAAAGTCATTTTAACCAGCCCTTTTTTCATTGAACATTTTCACGTATTTACGATATTATTTATTACTATAGCGCAACTTATGTGTGAGTTTCGAGCTTGGTAGGGTGTGCTGTGCACACCGTAATTGTTTCAGATTTGTTTTGAATTTCGGATTTCGAGTTTCGTGCTTCGGATTTATTAAAACAGATGGGCCTTTACGATAGAGATTACACGCAGGATAGTTACCAGTCGCAGTCCGGCTATGCACCGCAGTTGCGGATAGGCTTCCCGCAACTTACCCCGGTTGTCAAGTGGCTGCTGATTATTAACGCAGTCGTATATTTTGCCCAGATTCTGGGAGGCGATTTGCTCTTGAAATCCTGGTTTGCAGTTTATCCAGCCTCGCTCTGGTTAACGCTCCAGCTATGGCGGCTGGTAACATACCAGTTTCTACACGGCGATATCTTTCACATACTCTTTAATATGATTGTCCTGTATTCTCTCGGCTCAATCCTCGAACGGCATTGGGGCAGCAGAAAGTTTTTGGTCTTTTATCTTTGCTGCGGTATGGTGGGCGGCTTGCTTTATCCAATCTTACTGGCGTTGAAAATAATCTCTCCCCACCCGGTATGGGGTGTTCTTCCTCTGATAGGGGCCTCAGGAGCCATACTCGGCGTATTGGCTGCCTGCGCCATAATGTTCCCCAATATAGTTATGATTTTCTATTTCTTTCCTCTGCCTATCAGAGTAGTTGCTGTCATATTGATTCTAATTGCTATCGCTGGTATTGCTACGAGTGAAAACGCTGGCGGCGAAGCCGCTCATCTCGGCGGTATGGCAGCAGGTGCCGCTTACGCGCTATCGCAATCCTGGCGAAATAAACTTGGCCTGAAAATACGAACCGGCCTATGGGAAAGGAAAATGGCTGCGCGACACAATCTGCAAGTGGAGCTTGACCGCATTCTCCAGAAGGTCTCCGACTCCGGCCTGCACAGTTTAACACGCAAAGAAAAACGCACACTCAAAAAAGCCACTAAATCAGAACGCCTAAAACAGAAATTGTGAATTCAGCTCGGATGCGCATAAAAAAGGCCTTGTGGACAACCCACAAGGCCTTTCTAACTTAATTACCACTATTCTTTTTTACGAAATACGAGCGACGAGAGACGAGCCACGAGTTAGTCCCACTTGAACGGCGGCGGTGGCAGTCCCTTTATCAAATCCTCGATACGCTTCTTAATGTTCTCGCCTCTGACTTTTGGGTCCTTCCATTTAGTAATCTCCGCCTTATTTTCCTCGACCTCTTTTTTCAATTCCTCGAGTCTTTTAAGAAGTCGCTCGTATTCTATTTCCTTTTGCCTTACAATCAAATCATACCTGTCGCTTGCAACTTCTCGCAGCTCTGCCATCAACTTTTTCTTTTCCTCTTCCTTTTTCGTATCTTTTATCTTCTTCACTAACCCATCCACTTTGTCTCTAAGCTCCAGATCCTCCTTCAGTATCGCAGCCAATTCAGGATTTTCCCTCGATGCCCGGAAGATTGTCCCGAATCGTCTCATACTCAGTTCGAATCTCCTCGAATAAACCTCAGGGTCTTTATCTTTATGTTTCTTGAGGTCCTCTGCTTCTTGTGGGAAATTCTTCTCCAGGAATTCAATATATTCCGCCTGCCACTTTTGTCTCATCGACTCCATCTGTTCTCTGAATATCTTGCCGAACTCCTCCCGCCCGGATGTGCGAAGCTCAACCTCGAACTGATTAGGGTCTTTCTCTCTCAGCTTTGCCAATTCCTTTGCCTTCGCCGGGTCCTTTTTCGCGATAGAATCCAGCACTCGCTTAATCATTTCGTCCGACAGCTCAAAGGGTCTCGGCCTACCACGGCCCCCTCGCCCACCTTCAGGTTCTCTCGGTGGCTCAAAGAATCCAGGCCCACCTCGCCCTTCTGGCCTGCCGGGTCCACCTTCAGATTCTTTCCAGATATCCGACTTTTCCTCCCCTTTTTTCTCATCGCTCTTTTGATTCTGTGCATAACAAAGCACAGCAGTCGCAGTTAATAATATCACCACTGCTAAACATATCTTCCGGCTCACATCCATACAAATTGTCCCTTCCCATAATCGCTATTAATATCTATTAATTCCGTTTCCAGCTCTTCTATCGTTTTCTCGCCGTTCCTGCCGTTCTTGCCTTCCTGAAGGTGCGTAAACTCATTTTCAATCTCTTCAACCGCAGCAGATAAAATACCCAGCCGTGTGTCGTCAACCGTAATGTTTGCACTCTCCCAGATTGCCGCAGGCATTATTGACGAAACATACACTTGTCCCGTTTCGCCTTCCCTGTGAATTAGTTTTATCCCTATACTCGCAAAAACAACAATTACCGCCGCCACTGCTGCCACCCTATAGAACGTCCATCTCGACGCCTTCGCTCGTCTTAATGCCAATTCTTTGGCAATTTGAGCCTTTATACTGACAATAAGTCTTGCATCCGGCTCGGGCGCAGGATTATCACGCAGAATTTGCTCACCCTTCAAAATGTCCTCAACTGCCTCTTTCGCCTGTTCGGCTCCTGCGAACCTCTCGAACAGCTCCCTCAAATCTTCTTTTTCTGGACCACGCATTTAGCACCCCATCAATTCACGCAACCTCTTTAACCCACGATGCAGTTTCGACAACGTCGTTCCTATCGGCTCAGACCGCATATGGGCTATCTCTTTAAGACTTAATTGCGAATAAAACCGCAGCATTATCAGCTCCCGCGTCCCTACATCGAGCCTCGCAAGCTGCACCTGTAATCTATCGGCTACCTCACCCTCAGACTTCTTTGACTCCATAACTTCCTCAAGCTCTTCTCTTCTGGTCATAAGCACTTCCACCATTTTCTTCCGCCGCTGCTTTGCCCTCAAATGGTCGTTAAAAATATTCGTTGCTATCCTGAAAAGCCAGCTCTCAAAAGAGCCTCCCTTGTAAGAACCAATCTTTTCTACCAGCTTGGTAAATAGCTCACTAAGCAGCTCATCGCTAATATCGCTGTTGGCCGTCAAGCGGTAAAAATAACCAAAGCATCGGCTGCTATAAATATCAACTATCCGCGAAAAGCACTCACCGTCGCCGTTTTTACAGCCGTTTATTATCGAAGCCAGCTCATCGTTCTTTATCATACTTAAGCACTTTTCACACAAATACAGACGCCTTATATGCTTGTTTTATTGCAAAAATCAGCAAATTACCTGAATCACCTGCACAAAATCGCCTTTTTTTCAGACTAGTCAGCAAATCCTGGCTTTTTAATTGATTGTATGTTCATATATCCTATTACGCCCCTTATGGTTCGTATTGAAATCTTCCGCTCTCAATAATCAATGAAAAAACTCCCCAACCGCCTTTTATAATGGGTATATCGAATGGTTTAGCAATGTCATTCACGCATAGCCTGCCCTGAGCGAAGTCGTATGGCTGTGGCCGGGGATTTGCTTAGTCCCGAAGCCTGCTTCGGGGTCCTTATTGCAATCGAAAACGGCGAAGCCGCCCTGAGCAAGCGCAGCGCGTCGAAGGGTCTCTTGCCTTCTACATTCGATATTCGACATTCGACATTCGATATTCTTCTTGCCCCTGCCCGAAATTCCTTTATAATTTCTTTTAGTAAAGGTAGGGTGGGCTTCAGCCCACCAATTCTCTCAAAACACACTCTTCTATGGCGGAATGAAAAGATGGCAAAACGCAACAAACAACCCAAAAAACCCATCGAGCAATATGACCATAAGGACAAAAAACGGCTTAATAATCCGCCGGTGGGATTAGTTACGCCGCAGACCGACCCGGAATCTGGCAAGAAGACGAAATATCAGTATGACGAACATCTTGACCCGCAGTTAGTCTGGGCAGGAAAAGCGGAGCATACTTCGTTTGAGGTCCCCACCGTTTCCCTTCACGTCCACGAGCGAATAGACCCAAAGACAATCATCGAGGCAGTTCGAAAGAAAAACGGCTCCCAGCAGCCGGGTCTTTTCGATTCTCTTGAAGAAAATCCCCCCTTGCGGGATGCCATACAATTCTACAAACACGCCCACAACTGGTCTAATCGCCTCATCGCAGGCGATTCGCTTTTGGTTATGAACTCGCTCCTCGAAAAAGAAGGTCTGGCCGGCCACGTCCAGATGGTCTATATTGACCCGCCTTACGGCATAAAATACGGCTCAAACTTCCAGCCCTTTATCAACAAGCGCGATGTCAAAGATGGTAAAGACGAAGACCTCACCGCAGAACCCGAACAAATACGCGCATTCCGCGATACCTGGGAACTCGGCATCCATTCCTACCTCGCCTACCTCCGTGACCGCCTCCTGCTCGCCCGCGAACTCCTCTCCGAATCCGGCTCAATCTTCGTCCAAATCTCGGATGAAAATGTTCATCATCTAAAGGAATTAATGGATGAGGTTTTTGGGGTCGGCAATTTTATTGGGATAATACCTTTTAAAGTGACGGGTGGAACAAAGAAAGCTCATGGACTTCCACAAATAACAGATTTTCTCATCTGGTACGCTAAAGAAAATGAAAAGATCAAGTTTAGACGGCTTTTCCATCCTCAAGAATTGGACACTTCCATCTTCTCTTATGTTGAAGAGAGAAATGGAATACGACGGCCATTAACTGACGAAGAAAAAAAAGAACCCAAATTTGTAAAAGAAGGAAATCGTTTTTTTTCTACCTTACCTATGCATTCGAAAGGAACTGGTAACAATAAAGAAAGAGAATTCAACCATAAGAAATGGTCTATTCCTCCGGGAATGCACTGGCGACACTCTGATGAAGGATTTGATAGATTAGTGCAAAATAAAAGAATTTTTGAAAGCAAAAACGTTTTGCGCTCAATAGCATTTTTTGATGATTTTCCATATGTTGAACTTACTTCAAGCTGGAACGATACAGGGCCAGAAATAAATAAAGATTATGTTGTTCAAACATCGGAATTGCCTATACAGAGGTGTCTTCTTATGACGACTGACCCGGGTGATTTGGTTTTTGACCTGACTTGCGGCAGCGGGACGACTGCTTATGTCGCAGAGCAGTGGGGCAGACGCTGGCTCACCTGCGATACATCCCGCGTTGCGATTACACTTGCAAAGCAGCGTTTGATGACGCCACTGTTTGATTACTACCAGCTTGCTCACGAAAGCGAAGGTGTTGCCAGCGGTTTCAAATATAAAACCGTCCCGCACGTTACCTTAAAATCCATCGCCAACAACGAACCGCCGGGTGAGGAAACGCTTTACGACCAGCCGTTTATTGATAATTCCAGGGCTCGCGTTACAGGCCCATTCACAGTCGAAGCCGTCCCCGCCCCCGTTGTCAAACCCCTCCTCGAATCTCCCCCCGAAACGTCCTCTGTCATTCCCGCGCAGGCGGGAATCCAGACTCCGCTTGCCCCCGACGCCTCTATTGTGCGTAGCGGTGAGACATTACGCCAGGCCGAGTGGCGCGACGAACTGCTTAAAACCGGCATTCGTGGCAAAGGCGGCCAAAAGATAGAATTCTCCCGTGTCGAACCCGTAGGCGGCACCCGCTGGCTGCACGCCGATGCCGAGACAAAAGAAGATAAACCACAAAGGGTGGTAATATCTTTTGGCCCAGAGCACGCACCCTTAGAGCAAAGACAGGTGGCCTTAGCCATAGAGGAAGCACAGCTTCTCGTTCCGACACCCAAAATAGTCGTCTTTGCCGCCTTTCAGTTTGACCCTGAGGCAGCCAAGGATATAGATGAAACCGATTGGCCGGGTGTTGCGCTGCTAAAGGCGCAAATGAACGCCGATTTGCTCACAGACGATTTGAAAAAGAAACGCTCCAGCAACGAGTCCTTCTGGCTCATTGGCCAGCCGGATGTGCAACTGAAAGTCATTCCCGCCGAAGTCGTAGCGCAGCGCAGACCCGCCGTACCTTCACGCGAAGGCGGGCAATCTCAAACCTGGTATCAGGTCGAAGTCCTCGGCTTCGACTATTACAACACGCGGACCGGCAATATCGACTCCGGCGGCACCGAAAAAATCGCTATGTGGCTTCTCGATACCGACTATGATGGCAGAAGTTTATACCCCCGTCAGGTCTTTTTCCCTATGGCAGACCAAGACCAGGGCTGGGCACGTCTGGCCAGAAATCTCAAAGCCGAAATCGACCCGGAACTAATCGAGGCATATCGCGGAACTGTATCGCTTCCCTTTGCCGCAGGCGACAACAAGCGCATCGCCGTAAAAATCATCGACGATAGAGGCATTGAAAGTCTGAGAATAATGGAGTTATAAATGGAAACGACAAACATCGCTGGTACGGGATGAAAAGGCGGGAAAAGGAATCGTCCGGCGTTGAGTTATCGACACTTTGTCGACAACTGATGATAGAGGTGGTAACTGAAAGGATTGAACAGTATGGAAACGACAAAAATCGCGGTTTTCAGAGGCAAGGAGGTTCGCAAGGCCATCCACAACAACGAATGGTGGTTCTCGATAACGGATATTATCGAGGCCCTGACTGGCAACGAAAGACCCCGCAAATACTGGAATGACCTCAAGAAAAAACTCATAAAAGAGGGTTATTTTGAGGTGTCCGAAAAAATCGGACAACTGAAAGTGTGGGGGCAAATTGCCACCCCCCTTGTAGTCAAGACCGAAGACGGCCAGAACAGAAAGGCAATTTATGGACAATAAGATTGTGGTGTTTCGAGGAAAAGAGATTCGTCGAGTTCTTGAAGCGAACGAATGGTTGTTTTCTGTTGTGGACGTCATCGCAGCGTTGACCGACAGTGAAAACCCGGCTGTTTACTGGCGGGTGCTGAAAAAACGCCTCAAAGACGAGGGCGCAGACCAAACCGTTACAAAATGTAACGCTTTCAAAATGCCCGCTGCCGATGGTAAAATGCGACTGACGGATATGGCTAATACGGAAACGATGTTCCGCATTATTCAGTCAATACCCAGCCCCAAAGCCGAACCCTTCAAACGCTGGCTCGCAAGGGTCGGTTACGAACGAGTCCAGGAAATAGAAGACCCTGAGCTCGCCACAAAAAGGACCCGCGCCATTTATAAGGCCAAGGGCTACTCCGACAACTGGATTGAAAAACGCATGCGGGGCATTGCCATCCGTGAAGAGCTTACCGATGAGTGGAAAAAACGTCGCGTCAAAGAAGAAGCCGAATACGCCATCCTCACCGCCGAAATATCAAAGGCGGCCTTCGGCCTGACGCCTTCCCAATACAAACGCCTCAAAGGTCTCAAACGCGAAAATCTCCGAGACCATTTCAACGACCTTGAGCTGATTTTCTCAATGCTCGGCGAAGCCGCCACCACTGAAATCACGCGGACAAAGGATGCCCAGGGCTTTATCGAGGCAAAAGGCGCAGCCCACGAGGGCGGTGAGGTCGCAGGTAAGGCCAGAAAAGACCTCGAATCTAAAACCGGCAAAAGAGTTGTTTCGAGACAAAACTATCTACAATCGCCTCAAAATAAAAAACTCTTAAAAGAAAGCTAATTCGCCCGATGGGACAATTGAAAATAGACCATTTGATAATCAATTCTCCGTTTGAAGAGCCAAAACTCCACTGGCACTACGACCGCCAGACCAGAAGCTTTGAAAAACGCCGGGGCCGACGCCCTGCCGGTTACGTAACTGCTACGCCTGAGTCCAAGTCTTTTGATGACCCTGGGATTTTTGTGCCGCTCCCGCTTGTTAATCAAATCCGCCCGCGAGTAAAGACGTGGCGAGAGAATAGCTACCCGGGTGTAACCGGCATAACAAAGCGGCTGTTGGAGCACTGGCACGATAGAGACCAGAGGCGGTACCCCTTGTTCTTTTGTCAGCTCGAATCAATTGAGACGCTTATCTGGCTTATTGAAGCTCCTGCCGCAGAAAAGGTGGGAATTGATATACCCAAAGACGGAGATTTTGTTCGACTTTGTTCAAAAATGGCAACCGGCTCAGGCAAAACCGTCGTTATGGCAATGCTTATTGCCTGGCAGGTCCTCAACAAGCTCACTTATCCGCAGGATGCCCGGTTCTCAAAGAATGTTCTGGTTATAGCGCCAGGCCTGACAGTGAAAAGCCGCCTTCAGGTCTTGCAGCCGTTCGGTTCGGGCAATTATTACGATGAATTTAGCATTGTTCCTTCTGGTCTTGTTGAGAAACTGCGACAGGCCAAGGTCAGAATTCTCAACTGGCACAAACTAAACTGGGATACAGAAGAGCAGGTCGCAAAAAAACACAGCGTTGATAAACGCGGCGTAAAAAGTGACGAAGCTTATGTGCGAGAGGTTCTGGACGATATGGCATCAGCGAAGAACATCGTTGTGATAAATGACGAGGCCCACCACGCCTGGCGATACAACCCAGAAGCTCACGGCAAATATATACGAACCAGAGATATGAAAGACAGCGCAGAGGAGGCCACAATTTGGGTAGGCGGTCTCGATAGAATCCATAAGGTGCGCAGTATCCTCAATTGTTTTGATTTTTCTGCTACCCCCTTCGCCCCATCAGGCAAAAAAAGTTCAGAGGAGACGCTCTTTGGATGGGTAGTCGGCGATTTTGGACTGAATGATGCGATTGAGTCTGGACTGGTTAAGACCCCGCGTGTGGTGGTTAGAGATGATGCCTTACCCGATGCTAAAACATATAAATCAAAACTCTATCATATCTATCAGGCCCCGGAGGTCAAAGATGACATAAATCGCAAGGCCGAACCTCACGAACCGCTTCCCGACTTAGTGATAAATGCCTACTACCTCTTGGGAATCGACTGGCTTAAAACCGCTGAAAACTGGAAAGAAAGCCCACATCTTACAACGCCGCCGGTAATGATTACGGTTACAAATACGACATATACCGCTGCCCGTATCAAATATGCTTTTGACCGCAAGAAAATACGCATCGAGCAGCTTTGCATACCAGAGCGGATACTTCACATTGATTCAAAAGTGCTGGAGATGGCCGAAGCCCAGGAGGAGGCCCTGCCATTGAGCGGTGACTATGATGAGGAATCAGAAGAAACCGAAGAACCCAAAAAGAAATTGACTAAAAAAGATTTGGCCGAACAGTTAAGGAAGACTGTCGATACGGTAGGCAAGAAGGGCCAGCCCGGAGAGCAAATCCAGAAGGTCATTTCAGTTGGTATGCTTTCAGAGGGCTGGGATGCCAAAACTGTAACCCACATTATGGGTCTGCGCGCGTTCACAAGTCAGTTACTTTGTGAGCAGGTTATTGGCAGAGGTCTTCGCAGAACCTCCTATGATATGCAGCCGGGAAGTGATATGTTCACTGCTGAATACGTGAATATCTTTGGTGTGCCCTTTACGTTCCTCCCGCACGAAGAACAGGATGGTCCTCCCCCACCTCCGCCGACTGCGAAAACGGCAATTGAGCCGGTGAACGAAAAGAAAGAATTTGAAATCAACTGGCCAAATGTTATCCGTATTGACCGTGTATATCGACCACAGCTAACTTTGCAATGGGACAAGGTAGAACCATTAGAGCTTAATGCCTTTGAAACAGCACAGATTGCAGAATTAGCCCCGATAGTTGATGGCAAACCCGACATTACGAAGATTGCACAAATTGACCTTGAAAGGTTAGGTCATGAACAAAGGATGCAGCGAATTGTTTTTGAAGCAGCCAGAGACAACTATGACCAGATACAAAAAAATTGGAAGGGAAATAAGGAATACCTGCTGGCTCAGTTAATCCGCATTGTTGAGCAATTTATTTCTGCTAACAAGGTCCAAATTCTGCCATCCCTGTTTCATCAAGATGAGTTGCGACGCCGAATCATTATAACCCTTAATATGAACAAAGTTGTCCAGCATATCGCCGATGCTATCAGGCACGATAACGTTGAAACTTTAGAACCGGTTTTTGACCGTGACCATCCCATTCGCTCGACCAGCGATATGAGAACCTGGTACACCGGAAAGCCCTGCGAGTACACAAAGAAATCACACATAAACTTTTGCGTATTTGATAGCACTTGGGAAGCATCGGAAGCTTTTCATCTCGACCGTAATGAGAACGTGAAGGCGTGGGCCAAAAATGACCATCTTGGCTTCGAGATACTTTATACTTTCAAAGGTGTAATAAAAAAATACAGGCCGGATTTTCTTATCTTTCTCAAATCCGTTAATTTCATTGTCATTGAAACTAAAGGTCAAGACACCCAACAGGATAAAACAAAGCGTGAATTTTTGGACGAATGGATAAGAGCCGTTAACGACAAAGGCGGTTTCGGTAAATGGTCTTGGGCTGTTTCATACAACCCATCAGACCTGCCGGAAATATTATCTGGAACCGCGACTAAGTAATCTTCGACCGTCGCTCGAATTCTTCTCATCCGCCCACGGCGGCTGGCCAAATGCCTTTGCGTCCTGTCGGCCGACTTGCCTGCCGTCCTGTCCTCCGTCCTCTGTCGTCCATCTTCCTTCGTCCCTCGTCCTTCGTAACGCGTATCGAGTATCGAGAATCAAGTATCGAGTATCAAGCCAACCTGTTTTGGCCGGTTACGTGTTCTTCCGTGTCTTATTTTGTTTACTCGGCTTATATAAAGAAGCCCGAATTATTCGGGATTCGGCGGACGAAGCAAAAGGGCATCGCAGATACTCGTATCGAGAATGACCTCGGCTGAGTACGCCAAAGCCGAGCAAACCCCTTCGTGTCTTTGAGTCTTTGTGGCTACTAATCTGTGTGAATCAGTGTCAATCTGTGGTTTCTATATATTTTGTGCAAATTTGTGTGAATTCGTGGCTAATTTTTTATTGAAAATACAAAAGGAGTTTGGTATAATATCGACAATTGGGGGAAGCCCCCCAAACGGGTCCGCGGAGAACCGCACGCAACGGAACAGAAGACCCAGTCAAATAATCTACTAAACCTTGTTTATAGCATTTGAAAATTTGATTTTAGGATTTGTTTAGGATTTAGAGTTTAGGATTTAGGATTTTTCGCTGTTGTCCACCTTTAGCGGAAGCTCCGATCGACCAAAAGCGAACGATTTATGCAAAACAAAGCCAATTTGCTGGATATTTAAATGAATGTAAGCTCTGTTAAAACAAAGGAATATGAAAATAAACGACTTTGCAGATGCGGTGAAAAACAAACCCAAACAAAGCCAATTTGCGCAGCAACAAAATGAACACAACCTTCTTATTAACAAAGGATTATGAACAAATAACTATGAACAATGAACCAATAAAAACAAACCCAATCAAACCCAATTTATAGTGAGCTTGCCTGCACTGAGCAAGGTCGAAGTGTCGAATCTACCTGTAGTGAGCTTGTCGAAGGGAACGGCGACTCAACTCCCCCCCTAAATAATCAGTAATAAATAATCGATAATCAATCAGAAAGTCCTCCTTTCTCTGTCCTCCGTCTGCCACGGCGTAGCTAAATTGCGAAACCGCATCCTCCGTCCTCCACCTGCCCTGAGCAATCGCAGCACGTCGAAGGGTGTCCTCCGTCTTCGGTCTTCTGTCTTCTCTACCGCTTTTGCCTGCTACACTGGCGGACCAAACTCATCTTCCTCTTCTTCTTCCCCCTCCTTTTCTTTTGTCTCTTTTTCCTCCTCGCTCTCAATCTTCCAGCGGTCGGATTCTTCAAGCTCATTGATTTCTCGCTGCATATACTTGAAAATCTTATCCTGCAACGGTGCAAGTTTCCCATACCACTTCAGCATCCCCTGATACGTTGCCAACAGCATATCCAAGCGGATGAGTTGCCATTTGGCTATGCACTCTGCCTCCTTAATATTGCTGAATGGGTCGCATCTGAATATCCTTTTCCCATCCGGCCCTGCCTCACAAAGCTCACAATCTTTGCACTGAATCATTTTCGCACCCCAAATTAAATCATTTGAACGATGAAATATGAACAACGAACAATAAACTTTTTTGCTTTTTAACTTTTGTATGATACCATATATGCTTTAAGTTTGGAAGTGGCTTAAAAAGAATTTTGTTTTTTGGAGAACTATATGGGCAAACCAAGACGCAGACGAAAGGTGGGCAGCAGAAAAAGGCACGTGCGCTGGAAAATCAGGCATAAAATCAGCCATTAATTATGCGTATCAGCCGTTTCCGGGCATCTACGCACCACAGTAAATGAAACACTTTAGCATAACTTTTAAGCCTGATGGCAAGCAAGTTTCAGTCCACGCCGGTGCCACGCTGCTTGAGGCGGCTGGCCAGGCCGGTATAATCTTAAACTCCATATGCGGCGCAAAAGGCACGTGCAGGAAGTGTCTTGTTGTCCTCGAACCGGATGGCCAACAGGTCCTTGCCTGCCAGCACCGCATCGAAACCGACCTGACTGTCACTATCCCTGACACCTCGCGTTTCTTTGAGCAGAAAATCCTCACCGAAGGAATCGAGACCCAACCCAGATATCCGCCCGATATATATCACAAATATCTTAAATTTGCTTCTGCGGACAGAATATTCGGCGTTGCCATCGACATCGGCACCACCACCGTTGTCGCCAAATTGATAAATATGGCCGATGGAAAGTGTCTATCTACACAGGCCGACCTCAATCCCCAAATCCAGTATGGCGACGATGTCATAGCCAGAATCGCCTACGCACAAACTGACGACAACCTCGCCGAACTCCACAAACTCATAATCGACTGCATAAACCGGTTAATCTTCCAGCTCTGCCGGCAAACCTCAACAAAGCCGATGCAAATATACGAAATCTGCGCGGTCGGCAATACAACGATGAACCACATCTTCCTCAAGTTCCCCATCGAGCAGCTTGGCCAGACCCCGTTTAAGGCATTTTCAGTTGACGCCCATGACCTGCCCGCTTCCGAATTGGGATTGCAGATAAATACCGCCGCCAACGTCCATACCGTTGAAAATATAGCCGGCTTTGTCGGCTCAGACACAACCGCCGTCGCACTTGCAGTTGATATTGGCTCGGCAGAGGATTTCACGCTGGCAATCGACATCGGCACAAATGGCGAAATCGTCCTTGGAACAAAAGAAAAACTCTATGCAGCAAGCTGCGCCGCCGGACCAGCTTTCGAAGGTGCAAGGATAAGGTGCGGCAGCAGGGCGGTCGAAGGTGCGATACAAGCAGTAGTCGTGAACGAAGGCGACATAGATTTAGACGTGATAGGAAATCTTCCGCCTCGCTCAATCTGTGGCAGCGGCCTTATCGACGCCGTCGCTGTCCTTTTGGATTTAGGAATCATTGACTCAACAGGCCGCTTCAACGACCGGCAAAAACTTAAAGACCACCTGCCTCCTCGTATTTTCTCAAGGATTATTGAGGACAATAACGAGGCGGCTTTTTACCTTCATAATGGTGGAGATAACAAAGGCAATAAAGTAGTCCTCACCCAGCAGGATATTCGCGAAGTCCAACTGGCCAAGGCTGCCATCCGCACCGGCTTAAAACTCTTACAGAAAAAAATCGGCATCCAGGATTCTGATATACAGCAGGTTCTTTTAGCCGGCGCATTCGGCAATTACATTCGCCCCAGAAGTGCAATCCGAATTGGCCTGCTGCCTGACCTGCCGCTTGAGCGGATTCGTTTTGTCGGCAACGCCGCCGCCTCCGGCGCCCAGATGCTCCTTCTGAACTCTGCCCTTCGGGCAGAGGCCAAGCGATTAGCACGAAAAATCCAATACGTAGAAATTGCGAATGAGCCGGAGTTTGGAGAGGTATTTGCGGAGTCAATGGCGTTTTAACCGCTGAGAACGCGGAGAGCGCAGAGAGAATTAGTTAATTGGTGAATTCGTTAATGGTTCGACTCTTTCGACTTGGTTCGACCTTGCTCACCACCAGATTCGAGAAGATCATTAAAAGCATGAACGAAGTCGAAGGATTGGTTAAAGCGATTTGCGGGTGGAAGGGGGACAGTTTAGTCTCTCTGATAGCGAAAAGGACTACATAGTATCTGTATTATTCGGTTTGTACAAAATGATGATATGCAATCTTAGGTTTTTGCTCATGAGTCACCTGGTCCCGATGTATATGACAGTAGGCCTCATGGTTATAGATACTCAAGATACACTTGCAGTGCGGAAACACGCATTTCCTTCCCTCAGCCGAAGTCTTTAGTCTTTTTCCCATTGTTACTCCTATAGGTAGAGCACCAAACAAAAAAGCCAAAAAAGCCACAAAGATTAGTTGTCTTCCTCTACGGCCTAAAGGTTTTCTAATCTTTTATATTGTTTTATTATACCATTATACCACATTATTGGGCTTTGTCAAACAATCTTTTACTATAATAACCTCAAGTAACTGGGACCCACACAAACGGCGATGGGCATTTTCATTGATTATGGATTATTAATGATTGATTATTGGGTGGTTGGAAGCGAAAATGACGAGGTAGGTAAGGCAGGTTCGATTTTGGGTTTTAGATTTTGGATTTTAGGGTAAATACGGAGGCAGAATATGACAGAACAAGAGCAACAAGGGTTCGACAACACGCCCCCGGCCAACGAATTGCCGGGGCAGGCGGGGCAGGCAAGTGGGGGCATAACGCCGGAGGTGCTCAAGAGCGCGATGAAGGCGTTCAAGAAGCGGCTCAAACTCACTGCGCTGGATGACGATTCGCAACTTGGACGCGGGCCGCTTTCGGGCGGGCATACGGGCGTTTTTGCGATACAGCCACCCAGCCAGTTTCCTCGCGAGGTGTGGGAGGAATTGTGCCGGCAGGGCAAACTGCGAGACAGCGGGCACGGAATATATGAACTGGCGAAAGAGGAACAGGGCAGGTTTTGAATTCCGTCACAGGCGGACAAGTGCGGGCGGATTTAGGTGGAGTGTTTATGAGTATATCTGAGCCGTTGGGCAAGGGTGATGGCACGCGGCGGCGGCGGCAGCGATACAGCGGGACGCACCCGAAGAATTTTCAGCAGAAATACAAAGAGCACGCCATCGACGCGCATCCGGAACTGCTGGCGCATCTTCTCGCCAAAGGCAAAACGCCGGCCGGGACCCATGTTCCCGTCCTGATGGCGGAAGTTATGGCGGCGCTGGCGCCCGGGCCGGGCGACGTGGTGGCCGACTGCACCATCGGCTACGGCGGCCATGCGACAGAGTTTTTGCGCAGAATCGGACCATCTGGAAAACTGGTCGGGCTGGATATAGACGGCGCCGAGCTGGAACGCACCCGTCAGCGGCTCAGCTCGCTCAATGCGCCGATACGCCTTTATCGAAGCAACTTCGCCGGGATAGCCGGCGTGATGCACAAAGAAGGACTCGAGGGCTTCGATATTATTTTCGCCGACCTGGGGGTGTCGAGTATGCAAATCGATGACCCCGGCCGCGGGATGAGCTATAAGCGCGATGGGCCGCTGGATATGCGGATGGACGACCGCCGCAAGCGGACGGCGGCGGATATGCTCAATACGCTCTCTGAGCAGCAGCTATCGCAAGCACTGTGGGAGCTGGCGGACGAGCCGGACCACGAGGTAATCGCACGGCAAATCGTTGCTCAGCGTTCGGTCGAATCCTTTACGACTATCGCACAGCTTGTCGAACTTATCTTCACCGTAAAAGGGCTGACAATAAAGGACTGGAAGCGGCAAAACCGATTAAGGCACGGACTGCTTCACCCTGCCGCACTAACATTTCAGGCGCTGCGTATCTTAGTCAACGATGAGCTTGGCTCGCTCAAAGAGCTGCTGCGGGTGGCCCCATTCTGCCTGCGGCCGGGCGGGCGAATCGGAATCATCAGTTTCCACAGCGGCGAAGACCGCTTGGTCAAAAAAGCGTTCGCAGGCGGGCTTCGCGACGGCCTGTTCCAGTCGGCGGCGACCGAGGTAATTGTGCCGGACAGAAGCGAAATCGCTTCCAACCCCCGCAGTAGTTCCGCCAAATTCCGCTGGGCCTGCCTGAAAGGAAATTCTATGCCGCGCGTTTCCACAGGGGAATAACGGAAGACCGAAGATACGCTGCCTTTTAACCCGCCAAGAGGATGGCGGGCAAGTTTTGGTTTGGTCGAAGGGAAAAAACGAGGAGTTGGTCGAAAAACGGGCTGTCCCTATTATCTATCCGTCATTTCTCTTTGGTCATTACGTTTGTCATCAACTCGACAATAGATTTAACCGCAGGAGCTTCTGGCGATGGCCCTTCCGTATAGCCGGTAGGCTGTGGTGCGAAAATGCAGGCCGACGCGTGGGTGAGAATGACTTCCTTATTTGCCACATCTTTCGCCGCATCGACAAGCGCCTGGTACGTCATGAGCGCGTTTTGTTTGTGTTTGTTGATCACGGCATTGTGTTTGTGTGCCAAGTAATTCTTGGTGGCAAGGTAGAGCATGTATGACAACACAGCAAAGATTAGGACTTTGCTGATCGCCAATTGTACCGTCTGATAAACGTTGTCAGGTTTAATCCAAGGAATCTTGTGTAGAAATACCGTCAGAACAGCATACACTCCCAAAACCCAAGCATACTTGACAATTCTTGAACTCCAGATCTTTGCTTCATCATTATGCTCCTTAGCATCATCTCTGAAATAAGTTGCTTGTTGTGACACCCCATGCTCAGCAGCGGCCTTTCGAACCGTATCGAGAACTCGTTCTGCTTCCAGGCTTTTCAGTCTCAGTTCCTCTGTTAACTTTGAACCTAAATCTTCGACGGACTGGATTGTAGCACGTGCCTGTCGTTCTAGTCCTTGGAAGTCGGTGGACTTACTGGCGGAGAACGAGATAAGGGACTGGAGAATGTTGAAAGTTTGCTGATAAGCCTGCTCGAGTTGGTTTATCAGCGAATCTCGTTCAGTCACTGGACGACCGGGCTGGAAGTCAAGAATCTGTTTCAGGATGTTGTAGTCGTTGTTTGCTTGTTGAGTTAAGGAGTTCAATTGGCTCAGCGGTAAATCTTCCAAAACGGTAATAGATATGCGTTTGTAGAGGGCTATGAGCCTTTCTGCCGGGGCGACGGCTATTGCAAAGTTGACGACAGACCCAAGCTCGCGTTCGCGCGGTAGCAAAGAGGTATCAAAACTCTGCATTCGCACGAGAGACGTAGTCGTCTCTTGGCGCTTTTGCTTCTCTTGAGTAGTTGGCATGGTAGTTGCCTCCTTTTCTTTCTTATTTGGTGGAACTGTCTATTGTACGATTCCTTATAAAACGCCTGTTGGCCAAGTCGATGGTTGGAGATTCCCTGCGCCACTACCGATATTATTGACAGAATTGTCGCACAAGGCAAGCAAAAAATCCCCTATATTTTCCTTACGGATGTGATTCGAGCTTGTAGGTAACTGAGGCGGGTCTCGTTGACCGTTTGCGGTTGCGTTTGTGGCACGGGCTTCCAGCCCGTGAAAACACGGCCAAGATGGCCGTGCTACGTCGGTAAACCTGCGTCACGCTGCATAAATCTCCTTAGCTGAGCCAAGAATCTCGCGCCTGAAAATCGGATTCGCGCTCTCCTCAATCGCTTCTTTACTGACCAGGTCAACCTCTCTACCCAATAGCCCTACTAATTCATCCTCCATACGATAATGGTCAAACATACTCCAGTCAGCATCGGACGCAAAGGTTACAAGCAGGTCTATGTCGCTATCCGCTCGCAGCTTGCTTCGCACCGCCGAGCCGAACACCGCTAATCGGATTATCTTCCACCGCCGGCAAAATTCCTAAATCCATCGGCGTCATCTAAATTCCCCTTTATAGTCTCATCCATCTCTTATGTTACTTCTATCCGACTTTTTCATCAAGCCCTTAACCCCTACCCGTTGTCAAGACCAAATTTTGCTTTATATTTGGTGTAAGTT
>CAYWXK010000005.1:0-121381 GCA_964462515.1 uncultured Pirellulales bacterium | reverse complement strand
GACAGCCGGTAGCCTGGAACATATTTCGGTATTCTATACCCTTTTTCTCGAATTCCTCGATTAGACCCTGTGTAAGTTGGGCCGGCTTTTTGCAGTGCTCACAAAGCACGCGAAGCAGCCGTTGAGAGACCAATAAACTAAGTCCCGACGCCAGCAAAAGGGACGATATTCCTAAATCGAGTAACCTTATCAGTGCAGCGGCGTTGCTGTCGCAGTGCAATGTTGCCAGCACCAGGTGGCCGGTCTGTGACGCCCGAAGCGCGATTTCTGCGCTTTCCTCATCACGTATTTCGCCCACACATATTACATCCGGGTCCTGCCTGAGGACGCTGCGCAAAGTTTTTGCAAAGGTAATATCAGCTTTTGGATTGATCTCAATCTGGCTGGCCTGTGGTAGAAAGGCCTCCACGGGGTCTTCTATCGTTATAACATTCCGCGTGAATCGGTCTATCTGGTTGAGCATAGCATACATCGTTGTGGTTTTGCCGCTGCCAGTTGGGCCGCAGATAAGCACCATTCCCGACGGTTTTTTTATCGCACTTTCGATTATCGAGAGCTGCTTTTCCGTAAGTCCCACATCGGTCAGTTTGAAAGTGCCCGCATCCTGATTGAGAATTCTGAGCGCCAATTTTTCCCCATTGAGCACGCCGGCACTGGCAACTCGAAAAGAAGCTGTCTTCTTACCCCTCTTTGCGATGAAGGCACCATCTTGAGGTCTTCTTCTCTCGGAGATATCCATACTTGAAACGGCTTTGATGCTGTTTATGACCGCTCTGCAGGTTTCGGCGTTCAGTTCTTTCACTATTCTTAGAACGCCGTCTATTCGCAGCCGGATTGTGTATATCGCTTCGTCCTTTGGGTCGATGAGGATATCGCTGGCCCGCTGGTCAAGACCGTCAGCGATGATTTTTTGCGTCAGGTTGAGAATTCTGCTGTCCAGCCGTTTGCCGTGACCATGCCCGTATATTTCATCTATGCTTTTCCCTGACGAATCGAGCAGTTTTATTGTCGAGACGTCTTCATCTGTGGATTCGGTGCGTCGGATATTGCTAAAGAAATTTTTTATCTGGTCTTTTATTATTTCAAAAAAGCTGCCTTTGCCTTGGGAGGTTTTTTTTGCGGTATCGGCTATTAGCAGTGTAAGTAAAAGTATCGGACCGGTCAAAAGGGTAACGATATTCGCAACTGATTTATATTTTTTTGGCACCAGCGGACTGAATTCAACCCGCTGCACAAGATAAAGGCCCAGGTAGAACCATATCACAAGACACGCCAGTTTAATCGGGTTAAAAGCCAGCATATAGTTTCCCTTGCTGCGAGTACCGAGGATAAAAAACCCGCGTGTATTACATCAATATAATTTCTCAACACGATAGTGCCAAGAGATTATTCAAAAGATAAGTGTCTCAGATGTCTTTGAGCATGTCAAGAAAAGAGTCGGACTTGTCAGACTCATCGATTTCCAGGTCAACGAAGCTATCTTCTTTTGCCGCAGCTTTTGGTGTCGGTTTAGTTTGTTTAGATGGGCCTTTATCAGGTTTAGCCTGTTCAGGCGGGACGATCTCTTTGGGCTGGCCATCTATCTGGAGTAAGAATGTTAGAGGGCCTATTGTCAGATAGTCACCGGCTCCAATCGTTGCCTCATTGTTTATTTGTTTACCGTTTAGATACGTCCCATTACGCGAGTCGAGGTCACGGACCTTCAAAGTGTCCTTGTTAAGGCTTATCTGGCAGTGCCGTCTGGAAACAGGCATAAGAGGAATGCACAGGTCGCAATCGTGACGTCGGCCAATCACGGTAACATTGCTCGGCAAAGGGAAACTTTTGCGAGAGCCGTCTTTTTTGAATATAATCAATTTTACATCCATCCTGCCTCACTCTCTATTATTATAAAACACGCCACAATTTTATTATACCAGTTAAGCCCCTTCCGGCAAAACACAAAACGCAAAAGTGACCGGGTAAGAGGGAAAAACTATCCGGTCAAAACTTCATAACTGCCCACATATAAAAAGGTTATGAGCATTTAATGTTTCATTGACAGTCCCCCGGCTATTAGCACCTCGCATATTGACTCTGAACCACAATCTGCCGGCGACAGCCACAAATCACCAGACCAGCTTGACAATTTTCACTGTAACGTTATATTCTGCTAAATAGATGTGTAAGAGTTTGACCTCTGCTCAATTTTGGGCTTGTTGAAATGTTAGTGATTGCTGAGCAATTTTATAGTTGGTAATTAGCAGCTTATCGTGTGTATTTCAAAATTTTGCATTCTAAATTCTCAACCCTTCGGTATTCAGTTGAATTCTGGATTCTGCGTTCTAAATTTTTTGTCGAGGGGTTCAATTTTGTTTGTCCGAGCCTGTCAAAGGCTTTGCAAGTCTGGATAAATTTATGGTGAAAGTTACACTGCCAGATGGCAGCGAGTTGGAAATCGCCCGAGGCACAACAGCAAAACAGTTAGCAGAGAAAATAGGCCCTGCACTTACAAAAGCTGCCGTTGCGGCAAAGGTAAATGGGCAATTGGTTGACTTGTCGGCGCCTATCAACGACCCGGGAGCCGTCCAAATCATCACCGTCAAAGACCCCGAAGGTCTCGAAGTAATGCGGCATAGTTGTGCGCACATAATGGCTGAGGCAATATGCAGCATCTGGCCGCAGGCAAAATTGGTTTATGGCCCTATAGTCGAAGATGGGTTTTACTATGACATTGACCTTGATGAGCCGATTCGACCCACAGATTTCGAGCGCATAGAAGAAAAGATGCGAGAAATCGTCGGGGCCGATAAGCCATTTATTCGCAAAGAAATGACCAGAGCAGAGGCACTGGCAAAATTAGCCTCTGACAAATACAAAACCGATAACATAAACCGCACACATAGTGACATCATCAGTTTTTATTCACACGGGGATGGTTTTGAGGATTTGTGCCGCGGGCCGCACTTACCCAGCACGGGCAAAGCGGGCAGCTTCACAATTATGTCCGTAGCAGGCGCATACTGGCATGGCGACCAGACGCAAAAAATGCTTCAGCGTGTCTATGGCACCGCCTGGCCAACAAAAAAAGAGCTTGATGAATATCTCTATAGGATTGAAGAAGCCAAAAAGCGTGACCACAGGTTTTTAGGCAAGCAGCTTGATCTGTTCAGTATCCACGATGATATCGGTCCAGGTTTGATATTGTGGCATCCCAAGGGCGCTTTAATCCGTCATATAATTGAATCTTTCTGGCAAGAGGAACATCTTAAACGCGGCTATGATATTATTTACAGCCCGCATATCGCAACGGAGAATATGTATCGACGAAGCGGGCATCTGGAAAAATACGCGGATATGATGTATTCGCCGATGGATATTGACGGGCAGAATTATTACCTTAAGCCGATGAACTGTCCGGGGCATTATATGATATATAATTCCAGTCCGCGAAGTTACCGTGATTTGCCGATGCGATTCTGCGAATTGGGGATGGTATATCGTTATGAGCCGAGCGGCACTCTGCACGGGATGCTGCGGGTTCGCGGATTTACTCAGGATGACGCACATACCTTCTGCACGCCGGAACAATTGGGGCAGGAACTTGACCTAATTCTGGAATTGATGCATCTTATGATGACGACTTTCGGCTATACGTATAAAGCATATTTAGCTACCCGGCCGACAAAATATTTAGGTACGATAGAGGAGTGGGAGCGTGCTACCGCAGAACTGCGGCAGGCACTGGAAAGACGGGGACTATCTTACGAAGTGGACGAGGGCGGTGGCGTATTTTATGCCCCGAAGATTGATATCAAACTGATAGACTCGGTTGGGCGTGAATGGCAGGGGCCTACCCATCAGGTTGACTTACAGGCAGCGAAAAGATTTGACATCCATTATGTTGGTGCGGACAATACCCTGCACGAGCCCGTGATTATTCATCGAACGGTGCTGGGCAGTATGGAACGTTTCATCGGCGGCCTGATAGAGCATTACGGCGGCAATTTCCCGCTCTGGCTTTCGCCTGAGCAGGTAAGGGTCCTGACGATAAGTGAAAAAAGCAATGACTACGCGAAAGTCGTTGAGGCTAAACTGAAAGATGCGCATTTACGCTGTAGTTGTGATTTTTCAGATGAAAAAATCAATGCTAAAATTGCAAGAACTCATAGCGAAAAGTTACCATATATGTTAATTGTAGGCCCCAAAGAGGCACAGGCCGATAGTGTCAATGTTAGAATTCGGGGAACGAATCAGAATGTAACAGTGGGGATAGAACAGTTTTTGCAAATTGCAAAATGCAAAATTGCCGATAAAGATATAGAATTAACATTTGACGCTTAGTTTCACGAAAGACTATAAACTATTTAGAAAGGTAAGGTGGTGCACGATAAGTAAATTAGGTTTGCGGATAAACGGAGGGATAAAGGCCAGGCAGGTTCGGTTAATCGACGAATCGAACCATCAGGTGGGGATAATAGGGCTATCTGATGCTCTCGAGAAATCCCGCCATGCAAACTTAGACCTTGTGGAGGTTGCTCCCGACAACGACCCTCCAGTTTGCCGGATAATGGATTATGGCAAATGGCTCTATCAGCAAAAACGCAAGCTCCGAGAGTCACACAAAAAAAGCCAGCACAGTATCGGGACGCTGAAGGAAATCAGACTCAGGCCCGAAACCGACAAGCACGACCTGGCAATCAAGGTTAATCACGCTCGTGAGTTTCTTGCAAAAGGCCACAAAGTCCAATTTACATTGTTTTTCCGCGGACGTCAACTGCTACACCAGGATATGGGCTATGCGGTGCTTGACGAGGTCGCACGTTCATTAGACGATGTCGCAAAGATTGAGAGACCGAGCAAAATGCTCGGAAGGCGGCTGACTCTGTTGCTTGTCCCCAAAAGTAGTGGATAATTGCACCGGCCCAAAGAATGCAAAACGGGTGGATGTTTAGGTGTGCAAATGCGCTCCACCTGTCAGTTTTTTTACTTATACGCCCATCCGCTCATTTATTTTTATCCCTGAGAAGGGTGTGGCAGGGGTTTTTGATTTTTTTATAAATTTGCATTATAGGTATTGACTGGTAGGCTTGCCTGATATTATATTTTTGACCTTTTAGACAGATTGCTTTAGGATAGTAAAATGCCCAAACAGAAAACGCATAAAGGATTGGCTAAAAGATTTAAGGTCACAGGGACCGGCAAGATAAAGCACAGGCGTGCCGGCGGCAGCCACCTTATGACCGGCAAAAATGCAAAACGCCGCAGACGAATAGGCAGCTCTGCTGTCTTGACCAGTGCATTTGCCAAAAAAATTAAAGCTAAACTGTGTGTGTAGAATTTTCGGTTCCGCTGCCTGAAGCGGGATGTCGATGAACTATGAAATCATAATGCCCGCAAAAGGCGGGGCAAAGGAAAAATTTTATGCCAAGGGTTAGAAAAGGTGCTGCAAAACGCAAGGCCAGGAAACGAATCCTCAAAGCAGCAAGAGGACGTCGCGGAGCACCAGGTCATTTATATCACCTGGCTAAAGAGGCTGTGGTGCGAGGAGCCGTCCGCGCCAGAATTGACCGCAGACGCCGAAAACGCGATTTCCGCGGTTTGTGGATTACGCGCTTAACCGCAGCCTGCCGACAGAGGGGCATAAGATACAGCCAGTTCATAAACGGCTGCAAAAAAGCTAACATTCAATTGAATCGAAAGACGTTAAGTGAAATTGCCATTGCCGACCCAGCGACCTTCGACTCCATCGTTAATGCCGCCAAAGCAGCAACAAGCTCGTGAAGTCTTAGGTAAAAGACCCGGGCCCCCCACGAGTCACGAGTGACGATTAAATGCTTGAGCAATTTGAAAAAATTGGTAAAGATGCTATCGCCCGCTTAAAGGAAATCACCGACCTAAAAACTCTGGAGGATTTCCGCATAAAATACCTGGGCCGCAAGGGATTGATTACCGAAATGCTCAGCCGCATAGGCGGCCTCGCCCCTGACATAAAACCCCAGGCAGGAAAGCTTGCTAACAAAATAAAAAAAGAGATTAGCGCAGCATTCGAGCAGGCGAAAAAAAATCTATCGGAACTTCAGGGAAAAAAAACCGGAGAATTTATAGACGTGACGCTGCCGGGCACTCCCGTGCAAACCGGCAAGATGCATATCATTACACAAACCTTAAATGAACTATTGGAAATATTTGGCCGAATGGGCTTCTCAGTGGCTTATGGCCCTGAAGTCGAGGATGAGTGGCACAATTTCATCGCCTTAAACATCGGCCCTGAACATCCCGCACGCGACCCTGTTGATAATTTCTATATCAATGACAAAATGTTGCTGCGTAGTCAAACATCTACAATTCAGATTCGTGTTATGGAGCACCGGAAGCCTCCAATTCGAATCGTTGCACCGGGGCGGGTATATCGTCCCGACACTGTTGACGCCACGCATATGTTTATGTTCCACCAGCTCGAAGCCCTCGTTGTCGATGAAGGGGTCAGTATGGTGGATATGAAAAGCGCTATCGAACAATTTATCCACGCATTCTTTGGCCTCGAAACAAAGTGGCGATTCCGCCCGAGCTTTTTCCCGTTCACCGAGCCGAGTGCCGAGGTCGATTTGCTGCTGGCAGACAAAAGCGGCAAGGAAACCTGGACCGAGATGGGCGGCTGTGGGATGGTTGACCCAAATGTCTTTGATGCTGTCGGAATCGACAGCGAAAAATATACCGGCTGGGCGTTCGGTTTTGGCATAGAAAGACTTGCGATGCGAAAATACGGCATTACCGACATTCGCCTCTTCACCGAAAACGACCTGCGATTCCTCGACCAATTCTGATTCTTTTTAGCCACGAATAGACACGAATTTTCAATAAATATCAAAAATTCAGTGTTTTTCTGTCCATTTCAGTCTAAATTCCTCAGCAATTTCTTGACAGCGAGCCGTGTTAAGGCCTATAATTATATTAGCTTTTGTGGTTAAGGCCACAAAGGAGGAGACTATACGATTTTATGAGGTCTATTCAGTTAATTCAAAAGGGGTAAATGACGGTGCGCATAATGTGCGCCGGCAAAACTTTTTTGAAAGGGTGAAAAATGCAAATGCGTAAAACTCTAACAGTTTTGTTTATGATGTGGGTGCTGCCGTTCTTTGTTGTTTGTGATAGTAGAGCAGCGCCGATGGGGACGGCCTTTACTTATCAAGGTCGGCTGATAGATGCCAACAACGCTGCGGATGGAATCTATGACTTTGCATTCAAGATTTACGATGCAAGCGTCGCAGGGACGCAGAAAGGAAGAACAATCAACATAGGCGAGGTCGATGTAATTGACGGCTATTTCACTGCCGAATTGGATTTCAGCAACATGTTCGACGGCAATGACCGCTGGCTTCAGATAGGTGTGCGGGCCGGGGAATTAAAAGACCCGAACGCATACACAACTCTGGCACCAAGGCAGGAAGTAACGCCGACACCTTATGCCCTTTATGCCAAAACGGCCGGTGGCGGTGGTTCGCTCTGGCAAGTGAATGGCACGAGTATCTACTACAACAACGGTAAAGTCGGCATCGGAACGTCAAACCCTGCCGCCAAATTGGACGTCAGTGGCGACATCAGCGCCGCTTCCGTCTATAAGATAGGTGGCAGCACGGTCCTGTCGGCTCCGGGCACGCAAAATACGCTCGTAGGTCTGGCGGCCGGAGCAGTCAACACAGGCAGTGGCAATACATTTACGGGATATCAGGCAGGCTACTCCAACACCACAGGCAATTACAACACATTCTCAGGAGGGGAGGCCGGCTACTACAACACAACAGGCAATTGCAACACATTCTTGGGATTCCAGGCAGGCCTTAGCAACACCACAGGCTATGGCAACACATTCTCAGGAGTCGAGGCAGGCGTCTCCAACACAACAGGCAGTTACAACACATTCTCAGGATACGATGCAGGCATCTTCAACACCACAGGCAGTTACAACACATTCTCAGGATACCGTGCAGGCAACTTGAACACAACAGGCGGTAACAACACATTCTCAGGATACCGGGCAGGCGCCAACAACACCACAGGCAATTACAACACATTCTCAGGATACCAGGCAGGCTACTACAACACCACAGGCTATAACAACACATTCTCAGGAACACATGCGGGCGCCTACAACACCACAGGCTATAACAACACATTCTCAGGAAACGAGGCAGGCTACTACAACACCACAGGCGGAAACAACACATTCTCAGGATTCGATGCAGGCTACTCCAACACCACAGGCAATGAAAACACATTCTCAGGACTTGAGGCAGGTTACTCCAACACCACAGGCGGAAACAACACATTCTCAGGAACACATGCGGGCGCCTACAACACCACAGGCTATAACAACACATTCTCAGGAAACGAGGCAGGCTACACCAACACCACAGGCTATAACAACACATTCTCAGGAGCTTCGGCAGGCCAAAACAACACCACAGGCTCTGGCAATGTCTTTATTGGTTACGCGGCCGGCTACAATGAAACAGGTTCTAACAAGCTCTACATTGCCAACTCCAGCGGCACTCCCCTCATATACGGTGATTTTTCAACCAGCAGGGTCGGCATTCACATAACCGACCCAACCGAGAGCTTAGATGTCCAAGGGACGGCAAGACTAAGAGGAATAGGTAGTTCAAGCGGAACAACGGTAGTTGCAGACGGTAACGGCAAATTGTGGAAAGCCAGTTCGAGCAAAAGATATAAAACAAATATAGCAACCCTTGACGCAGATACAGATGCCGTCTTGAAGTTAAGGCCGGTGAGGTTTCAGTGGAGGACAACAGGACAGAACGATATTGGTCTAATAGCAGAAGAAGTTGAACAACAACTCAACGATTTGGTGATATACGACAATGAAGGAAGGCCAGATGCAGTAAAATACGATAGGGTCAGTTTGTATCTGTTGGAAGTTGTTAAAGACCTGAAAGCCGAAAATGAGTCTTTGAAACAAAGACTTGAGGACATTGAAGCAAAAATGCAGAAAGTATCGACTTCTGCGCGCGAAGAATAAATGCGTAACTTTTTGAAAGGGTGAAAAAATGAAAACGCGAAAGACTCTAACAGTTTTGTTTATGATGTGGATGCTGCCGCTTTTTGTTGTTTACGCTAGTCAGGCGGCACCGATGGGGACGGCCTTTACTTATCAAGGTCGGCTGATGGATACTAATAGTCCAGCAGATGGTCTCTATGACCTTCAGTTCAAGCTCTACGATGCCAACGTCGCAGGCACACAGAAGGGAAGCACGATTGATGTAAACGAGCTTAATATCATTGATGGTCAATTTACAGTTCTTTTAGATTTTGGCAACGATGTATTCGACGGCAACGCTGTCTGGCTGGAGATTGGTGTCCGGCCGGGCAACTTAAAGGACCCGAATACCTATACTATGCTCAGCCCAAGGCAGGAAATAACGCCAACTCCATACGCTCTGCAAACCCGTGGGATATTTGTAGATAACACTGGCAATGTCGGCATCGGGACGACGACGCCCATCTCCAAATTAGAAGTGGTGTCCACCGAAAACCATCATGGAATCCGCTCAACCGTTCCGTATATCGCCGTTTTCGGCCACCGCACGGGTACATCCGGGACATGGCCGGGCGTGCACGGTGAATGTGATTCGGCGTCGAACAATGCAGCGGGGGTGCGCGGCGTTATCAACAGTACGACGCCCGGCACCAACTCGGCTGGTGTCCGCGGCATCAACAATGGCACCGGAGATAAAGGTGCTGGCGTGTATGGCTGGCAGGCTGGCGATGGTTACGGCGTCTATGGCGACACCGCAAATGACGGCATCGGTGTGTATGGCCTGCATAGCGCTTCCGCCGGTAATGAGCCTGGTGTTAAGGGCGAAACCAAATC
Organism: uncultured Pirellulales bacterium; assembly: GCA_964462515.1. Taxonomy (GTDB): domain Bacteria; phylum Planctomycetota; class Phycisphaerae; order Sedimentisphaerales; family Anaerobacaceae; genus CAYWXK01. The sequence continues at coordinate 111,510 of CAYWXK010000005.1, read as the reverse complement.
CACCTCAATGGAATCCAGCGGCGTCTTCGGTCTTGCCTCGGCCACCACCGGCATCACCTATGGCGTGCGGGGCCAGAGCGCCAGCAACAGTGGCGACGGCTTAGTTGGCCGGGCCACGGCTACCTCGGGCTACACTACGGGAGCGGCTGGCCAAAGTGACAGCACCAGCGGTATCGGTGTTTCCGGATGGGCCTCCAATGGCACGGGGAGCACCTATGGGGGCTATTTCCAGGCCGCCAGTGCTGACGGAACTGGAGTGTTTGCTTTTCATGATTCCGGGAGTGGCACCGCGCCGGCTCTCATGGCCAGAAACGACTCCGCCTCGGCTAATGCCTACGCGGTCCATGGGCGATTGAATAACACATCCCCCGGCTCGTTATCCGCCGGTGTCCGTGGAGAGAACCTCGGCACCGGTAGCTATGGAGGAATTGGGGTCTGGGGGTCACACAACGGCAACGGCTGGGGTGTCTATGGCACGGCCCCGGGCGGTTCTGGAAAGGGTGTCGTTGGGGCTGGTGCGGGATATGACTTTTACGCAGCGGGTACCGGGATTGATTATGGCACCTCTTCCTCTATCCGCTGGAAAAGCGACATCCGCCCAATCGATGAGCCGCTCGATAAGATTATGCGGCTACGCGGGGTATATTTCAATTGGGACGCCGAGCACGGTGGAGGCCACGATGTTGGCATGATAGCCGAGGAGGTCGGCCAGGTGCTGCCTGAGATTGTAAACTATGAAGAAGATGGAATATACACTACTGGAATGGACTATAGCAAGCTGACGCCGCTTCTCGTTGAGGCGGTCAAGGCATTAAAAGCTGAAAATGATGCGTTGAAGAAAAGAATCGAGGCCCTTGAAGCAAAAATGCAGCGGGCATCTGTTCTGTCGCTTGAAAAATAAACACGTAACTTTTTGAAAGGGTGCAAAAATGAAAACGCGAAACATTGTAACAATTTTGGTTCTGGCTTTGGGCTTGATGGTATGTCCAGCCAGAGTCAGCAAGGCAGCGCCGATGGGGACGGCCTGGACCTATCAGGGCCGACTCATCGACGCCAACCAGCCGGCAGATGGCATCTATGACCTTCAATTTAAGCTCTACGATACCAACGTCGCTGGGACGCAGAAGGGCAGCACGATTGACGTAAATGAGCTGGATGTTATCGATGGGTATTTCACAGTATTATTAGATTTCGGCAGCGATGTCTTCGATGGCAACGACCGCTGGCTGGAAATTGGCGTACGGGCGGGAGAGTTGAAAGACCCCAATACCTATACCGCGCTCAGTCGGCGGCAGCAAATAACGCCGACTCCATACGCACTGCAAACCCGTGGCATATTTGTGGACAACACCGGCAATGTCGGCATCGGCACAACCAGCCCTGTTGCCACTCTTGATGTTACCAATCCCGGCGGACAGACCGCAATATCAGGAAAAAGCCCCTGGATTGGCGTCTGGGGTATTCACAACTCCACCGCAGGGTCATTCCCTGGTGTTTTGGGAGAAACAGACTCTCTGAACAGCACAGCTTCAGGCGTGCGAGGCAGAGTTACCAGTACCAGCCCGGGTTCTCTCTCTGCGGGCGTCTGGGGGATGAATGCCAGCACTGGCAGCAATGGCATCGGTGTCCGCGGCAGCCACGATGGCAGCGGTAAGGGGGTCTATGGCAGCTCTCTAACGGGTACCGGCGTTTACGGCATAGCCACCGGCACATCAGGGGTCAACTATGGTGTACGGGGTGAGACAGATAGCTCGAGCGGCTACGCAGGTTATTTTACCGGCGGGCAAAACTACTTCGAAGGCAACGTGGGCATCGGCACGACAAATCCACGCACGGAATTGGAAATTAAAGGGACCACAGGATTACGAGTTACAACGGGAGAACATTCGAATGTTTTCGGTGAGTTTCGACATGCGTATTCAGGCGGATTACAGATAAACGCGAACGCCGGGGGTGGTTGGGCCGACATCAGTTTGCAAACCGACAATACAACCCGAGTGTTTATAGAGAGCGGCGGCAACGTTGGCATCGGAACAACAGCTCCGTCACGGAAACTGACGGTGCGGGGAAATCTGTTATTAGAGAGTGAAAGCACAGGCACAGCTGTGTTGGAACTGGGAGAAGGACTCGACTACGCCGAGGGTTTTAACGTGACAGATAAAAACGCTGTTAAGCCCGGAACCGTTCTGGTAATCGATCCGGAGTGCCCTGGCAAGCTAACTGTCAGCAACAAGGCATACGACAGTAGAGTCGCGGGTATAGCTGCTGGCAGCAAAGGCCTTGGGTCTGGTGTGCGCCTTGGAGTAGGTCAGTTTGATTGTGATGTCGCTCTGGCAGGACGAGTGTACTGCAATGTGGATGCGACAGAAGCAGGTGTTGAGCCTGGTGATTTGCTGACCACATCTGCAACGCGTGGCTGTGCGATGAAGGCAATAGATAGTGAACGTGCTCGAGGTGCCGTCCTTGGAAAAGCAATGGAGACTCTTGAAAAAGGCAAAAAAGGACAGATACTGGTCCTGGTGACGCTTCAGTAGGAAAGAGGTGAAAATTATGAAAAATTTAATGATAAAAATAGTTACCCTCTGGCTTTTATGGTTGATACCAGCAGTGCCGATACAGGCAAAAACCGTCAATAAGGAACAAGCTCTCCAGGTAGCAAACAATTGGATTACCTTCATTATTTACAACAAAGGGCATTGGGGTGGCAGTGCTGACGCCAGTGTTGCAGAAATCCAGGAGTTGAAGCGTGACAAGCGCATTTTGGGATACTTCTGCCGAGTTGAGCCTCAGGGATATATTGTTGTTTCATTGTTGAAGGAGTTGAGCCCTGTTACCGATTTCTCGTCCGACAGTTACCTGGACCCAAAATCGGATGAGGGTATGGCTAAGCTAATAAAAGATTGTATAGAACGTGTCCACGAGGGAATAGAAAAACAAGCTGGTCCCATTGAATCGGCAACGACAAAACAGCTCAAGAAAATCCTTTCCGCCAATTATACGGATAGCTGGTCCCAATTAGAAAAAGATTCGGCAGTATTTGCAAGCGAGATGGAGACCGGTGTGATAACAATGAACTATCAGGAGGGAGAGGAATTGCTCACATCGCGTTGGCATCAGTTCTCGCCATATAACCTGTATTGTCCCGCGCCGCCCACCGGAAGTGGTTGCACCGAACCTCGTTGCACAGTAGGGTGTGTTGGTCTGTCTGCCTGCGAGATTATGCGCTACTGGGCTTGGCCGCCGTATGGCACAATAGACCCTTATGATAATCCATACCAGTGGAAGAATATGCCCAATATAGCAACAGACAGTTCGCCGTTGGCGCAGAAGCTTGCGGTAGCTGAATTATGCTACGAAGTAGATGTGGCTATCTTATCGGATTTCTGCATCGCGGGAGGCTGTGCAACCAGTTCCAATTTCACCAACGTCAAGAACGCTATCGAAAATTATTTCCACTATGCCAACACCAGCGTGGAGCTATTCCGCAAGAACTACCCACCTGATGGAGTCGCTTGGTTTAATATAATCAAACAGGAGCTGAACCTCAACCGGCCGGTCCAGTATTCATACCCAGGCCATGCGATTGTTGCCGATGGCTGGATGGAAATCGACCCTGGCCCAGAGAGATGGCTTCACCTCTGTTACGGCTGGCCAGGCGGTGGCAATACAGACTGGCACAAGCTTGAGGAGATACCGGGAGGCGGCCCAACGACCGACGTGATTCTGGTACATATATACCCCGCACCGGCATTAGGTTCCTTCGTTTCGGGTGTGTACCCGCTACCGAGCTTTCCATATCGGTATTTCGACCGCGATTGCTCAGCGACCTATGCAGTTTTCCAGGCGGGCCATCAACTTCAGTTTCTTCAAAACATTACGGTCCAAGGCAGCGCTTCCAGCTCTGAAAGCAGGATTACTTTCTATGGCTCCCCGTCTTTGAATACGCGGCTTTTCAGCAGAGGTGACCCATCTAAAGGAATTCGCATTTCTAATGGAGCTGTCAAATTGAAATCTAATGGGAGTATCAAATTTAACTAAAAAGGGGCGATAATGAGAACCAGGAAGATAATATTTTTATGTCAATGGATACTTTCGATAATAATATTTACAGTAGCTATATCAACAGCCAGTGATACCCAATATCAATTGAATTGGAGCACAATTGATGGCGGCGGCGGGCAAAGCAGTGATGCACCTTAAAATATTAACAGTTCCCTGCTGGGCTTTACCCCGCACTTGTGAGCCTGTCAGGAGCAAGCTTGGTACAGGCAGGGACAAATTTGAAAGGAGAAAAAGATGAAAACGAAAGAAATGTTAACAATTTTGGTCCTGGCTTTGGGCCTGATGGTGTGGCCAGCCGAAGTCAGCAAGGCGGCGCCGATGGGGACGGCCTTTACGTATCAGGGCCGGCTGATTGATGCCAACAAGCCCGCGGATGGGTTGTATGACCTGCAATTTAAACTCTACGATGCAAACGTTGCAGGGACACAGAAAGGAAACGCAATTGATGCAAACGAACTGGATGTTATCGATGGGTATTTCACAGTATTATTAGATTTCGGAAGCGATGTCTTCGATGGCAATGACCGCTGGCTGGAAATTGGCGTACGGGCGGGAGAGTTGAAAGACCCCAATATCTATACCGCGCTCAGTCGACGGCAGGAAATAACACCGACTCCTTACGCTCTCCAGACCCGCGGACTTTTTGTTGATAGCGCCCTAAATGTGGGCATCGGCACGACCAGTCCAGTCGCATCTCTTGACGTCGTCAATACTGGTGGACATACAGCAATATCAGGCACAAGCCCCTGGATTGGAGTCTATGGTATTCACAATGCCTCTGGTGGAACATTTCCTGGTGTCTGGGGAGATACGAACTCATTAGCTAGTCAGGCCTCAGGTGTGAGAGGCAGGGTCACCAGCACCAGCCCTGGTTCTCTCTCGGCCGGCGTCTGGGGGATGAATGCCGGTACAGGCAGCAGCGGCATTGGTGTGCGCGGCACACACGATGGCAGCGGTAAGGGGGTCTATGGCAGTTCCCTGACGGGCACCGGCGTTTACGGCATAGCCACCGGCACATCAGGGGTCAACTATGGTGTACGGGGTGAGACAGATAGCTCGAGCGGCTACGCTGGTTATTTTACCGGCGGGCAAAACTACTTTGAAGGTAATGTCGGTATCGGCACGACAAGTCCTTCTGCCAAATTGGATGTCATTGGCGATATGCGAACCATAGGTAAAATGGCCTTAGGAACAAGCATTAATAGTACAATAAAGCTGAACCTATATACTAATTCCGATATGTATGGACTTTACAGTCAAAACGCCAAAACGAGCGGCTCTAATGTGGGTGTTTACGGCTTTGCGAGCGGCGATACGACGAGCAGCAGTTTAGGGCTATACGGTGAAAGTACCAGCGCTTCCGGCATCAACTATGGTGTCTTAGGGTCTGCCACTACAGCCAGTTCCGGCACCAATTATGGGATCTATGGATATGCTGTCAATAGCAGCACTGGTGGTGCCTATGCAGGGTATTTCGACGGCGATGTGCAAGTTACGGGCGTCCTGAATAAAGATTATGACTTACAGATTGCCAAGGATGCCGTTGCTGAAGTGGCTATCGGGGCAAACATCAATAGTGAAAGAAAGCTGTTTGTATATACCAATTCCGATACATATGGGCTTTTCTGTCAAAACGCCAGAACGAGCGGAACCAACTATGGTGTTTACGCCACAAGTAAAGGTTATAATGGGAGCAACTATGCCCTCTTTGGTATTGCTTTGGCGGAAAGTTCAGGCGACAATTATGGTATTTATGCAGAGGCTTCCAATGATGGTACCGGCAGTGCATGGGCGGGGTATTTTTATGGAAAAGTGTATGTGACCGACAACGTCTCAGCGTTGTCGTTCACCGACCGCACACCTTATCCGAAGGACTTAGCGACGGCGTATGCGGCGGTGATGAGTATGGAACCGCTGCCTGCCGATCAATACGATGAAAACAACAAGGAAAATCAGCTCAACCACTCGAAACTTAGCAGTTTCATTCGCAGTGAGGACGGTAACCGGGATTTGTCGGCAACCGTATCCTGCCTTAACGAAGTGGTAAAAGACCTGGTCAAAAAAGTCGAATCGCAGCAGCATATAATTGAATTACAAAATAAACAGATTCAGCAAATGAGTGAATTGCTGCAAACAAATTACAGCTTAAAATCATTGGCAAGATAGGAGTAGTAAAATGAAAACAAGAGCTATTTGTGTGTTTATTATGCTGGCATCTTTAGCAGCAACAGCAAACTCAGATTATAAGATTGCATGGTATACGATAGACGGCGGTGGTGGTCAAAGCAGCGGCGGGCAGTATGTGCTCACGGGCACGATTGGTCAGCCGGATGCGGCCTATTCCGCAGGCGCTCAATATGAGCTGCTTGGCGGCTTCTGGCCCGGCGGGCCTTTCTGCTTTGTCAATTTCAAAGACTTTGCGAGATTTGCCGAGAACTGGCTTGTGAGCGGCAGCGGCTTAGCAGGTGACCTTGATGGTGACGGTGACGTTGACCTTGAAGACTTGAAGCGGTTTGCAGATTACTGGCTATCGTGCTGTCCATATAAATGGTCGCTGGACTAAATTGGCCTGACGGTTTTGCCAAAGTTTGAAAAAAATGCGTTGTTAGGCAAGCTACACCCTGCAGACAAACTATAACTTCCTGCTGCTTAACTACATAGCGTAAACTGTTACCCGAAACCTATGACGTCGTCAAGGAATTCTTAATAAAAAATCAGGTTTTTTGCTTGACAATTTTTTATTGTCATATATATTTTTGGTAAGTTTCAGGGAGGAGTGGTAAGGAAGCTGTTTGTTGTTCCCTACCGAATTTTCTCCTCAGAAAATTGCTTTTTTCTGGTGAAGATTGAGAAAAATGGATTAACTTAAGGAGGAGATGCCAATGGCAAAGCAAAAGGTAGGACTCCAGAAGCAAGTCACGGATATTTTTAACGGAGTGCCGGTCCCAAAGGGGAAAAGTCCTTACGAGCAGCTTAAGACACCTCCGTCTAAACGTCTGTTCTTTCTACGTCCCAAATCAAGGAAGTTAGGTCAGCGGATTCGATGGATACCAAAGCCTCCGCCGCCTGCCTGGCTGCCGGTGAGAGCAGGTCAACCGGGACAGAGAACCGGCATAATAAGGTCTTTGTTGCGACGGATATTTGGTTTACCGCAAATATAATTTTAGCGAAACCTGACGCATCTTAAGCTAAACTTGAAAAGACGCAGTTCTCGTGAAACAGATTTTCAAAATAGCTTGTTAAGGATGCTGTCTTTCATTCACCTGCTATTATTTGACCGAATCGTCGGCAGGCAGGCCGAGTCTCTCGTATAGTTTCTGTCGGCCCGCCTTGTCGCCGTCAAGTATCACTCTGGCGTATTCTGCAACTTCTTTTGCTACTACGCGCGGGACAACAATCACGCCATCTCCATCAGCTACGATGACGTCACTTGGCTCGACCAAAACCCCGCCGCAGACGACAGGGCGATTGACAGATTCAATTTCGTTACGACCTGGCCGGATACCTCTGCCGGGCTTTCTGAAATAAAGTGGGGTTTTCTCAATGGCGATCTCATCGGTGTCGCGTGCGGTTGCATTTGTTACAACGCCGACGCATCCGCGCGATTTCCATCCCATAATATTGTTCGAGCCGATAGAGCCGACATCCGAATCGGGTGCATCATCAAAGACCAGAGCCGTTCCCTTGCGAATTAGCGGCACAAACGGCTCGGTCGAAAGCCTGCTATACCATTGCCCCACCCATTTATCGAACGCCTCTGTTTCCATACGCGGCGCCGGCGGTTTATTCGTCGGAACATACCGCACTGTCATTGCAATACCAACAAATCGGTGGGCAAAATGCTCCGTGTCTTTCCAGGCGGCGTGAATTTCCGGTGACATAAGGCAAATATTTGTCAGGCCAACCTTGTCCATCCCGTCCGAGACATCAGAAACGCGCAGACCCTCAAACAGTTTAAGGATTTGCTCATCCTCCTCAGTGCTATAAACCATCGTCGCAATAAAATTCTTGCCCGCCCTCAATTGTTCGATATTTGGGTCGGAACCTTCTTTGGCCGCCGGCTGTTTTGAAGTGCCGGGTATGGCAAGCACCGAACAACCTAAAAGTCCCACGAAAGCCGCTAAGGTCGCAATTATTATCATTCTTACTTTTCTTGTTTGCATCTTTTGTCTCCTTAAATTCCAGCCGAATATGCTCTAACGAATCATAAATTTGGAACACCGTGATACTATAAGTTCGTTTGCCTGGATTCAAGTCTAAAAGTTTCAATCTTATGCAATTCTTTTCCTTGCGATTGTTTTTAAGAACAACTCCTTGTATAATGCGTTTATAAATCGAAAATTATTATGAGGTCCAAATATGAGCAAAGCTGAAAAAGTAGTTTTGGCGTATAGTGGGGGACTGGATACCAGCGTTATTCTACCCTGGCTTAAAGAAATCTACGGCTATCGGGTGATAGCATTCGTGGCGGACCTCGGTCAGGGTGAAGAGTTGACCGGTATCAAACGTAAGGCCATCAAAAGCGGGGCGGTCAAGTGCGTAATCAAAGACCTGCGAAAAGAATTTGTCGAGGATTATCTGTGGCGGTTGCTTAAGGCAGGTGCAATCTATGAGAAGGCCTACTTGTTAGGCACAAGCATAGCCAGACCTTTAATCGCAAAACATCAGGTTGATGTCGCACACTCAGAAGGTGCAACCGCTGTCGCTCACGGAGCAACAGGCAAAGGCAACGACCAGGTTCGCTTTGAGGTTACCTATATGGCTCTCGACCCCGCGCTAAAAATCATCTCGCCCTGGAAGGACCCGAAGTTCACACTTACTTCTCGTGAGGCCGCCGTTGAATATGCTAAAAAGCACAGGATTCCTATCGAGCAAACGAAAAAGAAAATCTATTCTCGCGACCGCAACCTCTGGCACATCAGCCACGAAGGAGCCGACCTTGAAGACCCCGCCAATGAGCCGAAGGATGATTTGTTTGTCATCTCCCGGCCTGTCTTGAAAACACCCGGCAAGCCGGAATATGTAGAAATCAGCTTCAACAAAGGAGTGCCGGTGGGCCTCAATGGCAAGAAAATGAACGGCGTCGAAATTGTTGAGACATTGAACAATCTTGGCGGTAAACACGCCATCGGCCAGGTTGACCTGGTCGAGAATCGGCTGGTCGGCATAAAATCGCGCGGCGTGTATGAAACGCCGGGCGGAACGATACTGATGACCGCTCACGATTGCCTCGAAAGCGTTACACTCGATAGAGAAACATTGCACTACAAACAGCAGGTTGCTTTACGATATGCCGAGCTTGTTTATTATGGCCTGTGGTTCACTCAGTTGCGTGAGGCGCTCGATGCCTTTGTTGATGTTACTCAGCGAAATGTTACGGGCAAAGTCCGGATGAAATTATTTAAGGGCCGCTGCACTCCCGCCGGTATAAAAAGCCCGAACAGTCTATACAGAACCGATTTAGCCAGCTTCAAGATGGGCGCTGAATACAACCCGACCGATGCAACCGGCTTTATTCGCCTGTTTGGCCTACCGGCTAAAGTTGCAGCAGTAGTAAAATATAATAAACGAAAAAGCACACGGACGTAAAAATACAAAATCTTTTTTGCTTCAACGATACTTTTGCAGGGAAGGCATTGTGACAGTACCTGATTGGATTTGGTTTATCTTTATTTTTGCGTTTGGCTGTTGTGTAGGCAGCTTCCTCAACGTTGTTATCTACCGCCTGCCTCGGGATAAATCCTTAATAAGGCCCGGCTCATCCTGTCCTGCCTGCGGCCAGCGGATTCATTTCTACGACAATATACCGCTGCTTTCGTGGCTGGTTTTGGGTGCAAGATGCAGACACTGCAAGGCTCCCATTTCCACTCGCTACTTTATTATTGAACTTCTGACCGCCTCGGTCTTTCTTGGCCTATTCGTTTTGTATTTTAGGACCGATTTGTTGCCGGATATGAGGCCATTTCCGGCAGGCGGCTGGCTCATATATTTGCTTCACATCGTTTTATTGGCCGCTTTTATCGCTGCTTCAGCAATCGACTTAGAGCACTGGGTTATTCCGCTATCTGTCTGCTGGTTGGTTACCGGTGCAGGGCTGGTTGCCTCAACTGTCGGCTCTTATGTCATCCATCCCTCATTAATTCACGCTTATTGGCTGCTGCCGAATTCTTCTGCCGATACAGGCGCACTGGCGATCGGTGCAGCAATAGGGCTGGCTATATCGCTGATACTTGTCGTAACTGGCTTTATTAAAAGAAGTTACGAATCCGATGGCGGAAAATCCGAAATCCAAAATCCGAACTCCGAAGTGGATGAGTCTAACAACTCAAAACAGCCACAATTTAACCATCGCCTGGAAAGCTGCAAAGAGATAATTTTCTTACTGCCAATCATTATATGCTCTGCTTTGGCCGTTTGGCTTGTCAGGAAAACCGTCCCGATAGAGCTGCGCAATAACTTCCCAATGCAACATCCTGTCATTGCTGGACTTCTGGGCAGTCTATGGGGTTACTTTGTCGGCTGCGCTATTGTATGGGGCATCCGCATCCTCGGCACTTTGGCCTTCGGCAAGGAAGCAATGGGTTTGGGCGATGTGCATCTTATGGGTGCTGCCGGAGCAGTAATCGGGCCGTATCTGGTGGTAATCGCATTCTTCATCGCACCGTTCTTCGGACTGGCCTGGGCGGTCTCTCAGATGTTTTTTAAAAAAATTCGCCAAATTCCTTATGGTCCCTTCTTGTCTTTAGCCGTCTTTGTTGTTATGATTTTACACGATGTGATTCGCAATTATATAGGCTTTATGTTTTATCGTTAAAAGAAAAGGTAAGGTCTAATACTTAGTTAAGGAGAATTCAAAATGAAACTGGCCAACAAAAAAACAATCACCGCACTAAGTTGTCTTATGTTGTTCACTCTTTTGCCTGGATGCACTAATTGGAAGAAAAAGTACGAAGGTCTAAATGTAGAGCACGAAAATATCAAAGGCTTACTCGAACGTGAAAGGACAGAAAAGGGCCAGCTCGCAGACCAGGTTACACAGGGTCAGCAGACAATCGATGATCTCCAGAAACAAATTGAACAAATGAAAAAGACACCGGCTGAAGCCACAGGTTTTGGAAAGGGCTATGATGTCAAATTTGACCCTACCGCCGGCACAATTACTGTAACGCTTCCAAACGCAATATTGTTCGATTCGGGAAAAGCCACATTGAAGAAGGCAACCAGCGCCGAGCTTGACCATATCAATTCGGTGCTGCGTGAAAAATATGCCGGCAGACAAATAGATGTTCTCGGTCACACCGACACCGACCCCATCCAGAAGTCGAATTGGAAGGACAACTGGGAGCTCTCTGCTCAACGTTCCCTTACCGTGCTGCGATACTTAGTGCAAAAAGGAATCCCCGATGAGAACATTCGAGCGATAGGCTGCGGTGAAAGTCAGCCTATCGCTTCCAATGCTACCGCAGCCGGCAAGGCCAAAAACCGCAGAGTCGAAATCGTTGTGCATATGCGGTAAGTTAGCAATTTAGCGCATCCAACTTGCAGAATTAAAAGACCAGCCCTTGCTTTAAGGTAAGGGCTTTTTTATTACTGCTTGAGGATTGTTTCGGTCGCTGTTACGTTTTCCTTGCCGATACGAACTGTGATTGCACCGTCTATGGCAGTATAAAATGAATTCGGATGATCTTTGTTACCGACCGTCACATATCTTTGGTATTGGGTTCGGTCACAGCTACATATCAAAATCTCGCTCTCAAACCCTTCAAGAAAATTAACATCCAGAGTTCTTCTTGACCCATGATGAGGAACAACAACCACGTTAGCTTTAAGGTCGGAGATTATCGCAAGTAGTTGTGCCTGCGCAAATTTTTCAATGTCCGAACATAAAAGAACTTTTGCGCTGCCGAATTGTATCAGTGACACTAATGATTTGTCATTGTCACTCAATTGTTCTTTTGGCACGTCCTTTATCGGCCAGAGCGTTTTTATATTAGCCGGGCTTCCAAAACTCGGGCTGGTATCTATGTGTTTAATTTCCAAATCTTTTGTAGCAAGGTAGTCTCTAAGAAATTTTGCCGTTCCCCACCTGTCCGTTTCGTCAAAAAAGGCATCATTTGCAAAAACCTGACTAACTTTACAATGCTCCACAATCTCAGGTATGCCATTTATATGGTCCACATCGTTATGGCTGATAATGATGGCGTCAATTCTGCTGATTCCGCTGTAATCGAGAAACGGTATTACAACTTTTCTGCCGACATCGCTTTTTTGCAGCGAGCCGGCGTCAAATAAGATATTGGCCTTGCCCGGAAGCTGTGCTAATATTGCCTGTCCGTGGCCAACGTCAAGACAGGTCAAGACCAACTCATCCCGATATGTCCTCTGCCATTTTGTTGCCGCCAAAGATAAAATTATCACAAAGGCAGCCGCAACACATATTAGCTTTTTTACAAAGGGCTTGCGAGAACGGAAGGCAAAAAGTAAAAAGGCATAATATAGAATAACCACCGCAGGTGACATCTTGCCTATAAGTATCTCCGAGATATTCCAGCCGGCAAATAGTTTTACAAGCCATATCAACAAGTCTAATACCGGCGATATTATTTTATCCAGAATTATCCCAGCACTCGGTAGCACAAGTGCCAGAAATACTTTTACATATCCGCCAATTGAGGCAACGGCTATCAAAGGTGAGACTATAACCGTCCATACACTTGTCAGGTAGTTAATCCTGTAAAAATGATAAAGCAGAATACCGCTGCTGGCTAACCACGCTGCAAAACTTACGGAAAATACTGCAATTATCGGCGAAGCAAGTTGCGAGATGATGCGAGAGTAAGAGCGCGGTTTTCCGGTCAGCGGGTCTTCAAACAATGCCGCTTCTTTTTCATACATAAAGCGGCTGATGGGTTCCGTCAGCAGCAGTATTCCGAGCACCGACGCGAACGAAAGCTGCCAATCGGCTTCAAACAGATATGTCGGCCTAATAAGCAAAAGTACCACTGCTGCCAGTGACAGCGAGTTGAAAGGATTGGACTTTCGGCGAAAGAAAAATGAGGCACAGAAAGCAAAACACATAATCGCCGCCCTGAATGCCGGCGGGTTCGGTGCAACCACTAACAAAAACAAAAACGCTGCAACCAGGCACACAATCGCCCGCGCTCGCTTCATCAGACCGGCCGTCTTAGCCAGCCACCAGATAATCCCAATCACAATCCCGAAGTTCATTCCCGATAGACATATAAAATGCAGTAGCCCGGTCTTTTGAAATGCCTCGTATGTCTCGCTGTCAATTTCTGTTCTATAACCGAGCACCAATGCCTGCAGCAGGGCATAGTTCTGGCCCTCTATATCCAAATCCCCTTGCAACGCCTGGCCGGCTATTTCCTGCAGACGCCTTTTCAGTTTTATAAAAGAACTTGCGCCGGCAGAATTGCTCTTCAGTAGTTCGACAGCCTCCCGCGATTGCACCGAAGCTGCGACAAAAACATTTTTCCGCGCAAGGTATTTTGCCACATCGAATTGCCCGGGATTCGTCGGCCCATTAAACCTATCCAGCCAGCAATACATTTGAACATAGTCACCCGCCCTCAAATCCAGAATCGGCTCATCGACCTGCACGCGAATAGTGCCGCTTGCCTCTACCCATCCGCCGGCTGTTTCAATTTCACGCAGCTTTAGATAGAAACTGCACGTTGGGTCGGTGGGCTTAAACCTCGCAAATTTCCACTCACTATAATCCTGAATATACGGTTCAGAGATAATTACCCCGCGAATTGTTGCTAACTTCCGCTCATCGGTAACAAGATTGCGTATATCATTGGTTAATGTATGATGAAATGCGAACAGCCGAATCGCACCAAGACACAAAAAGCACATAAGTGCACAAGCACTCAAGATCACAGGTGAATAAGAAGCGATTTTGCCTTTTTTATAAACAGCGAAGATTAGAATTGCTGCTGTTGCACAAAGCCCAAGCAACGTCAACCAAATCCAGATTGATAGAGTTGTTGCATTTTGTATAACAATCCCCGCTATAAGACCCAGGGCCACAATCGCAAGAGGAGATGTGCTTATAGCTCGCTGTAAAAAATTCGGCCCACCCGCAAGCTGCTTGTCAATTAAATCCAATTTTTGCCGTATATCATTCATCTTTCACGGCATGTTTTGGTGTGAGCACTTTTGTTTGTAAGATGTTTACAGACTTTTACTACTCCCTACGGTGTGGCCAGGTGGCGGAACATAAAGTAGGCAGCACCGGCAAGACACAAGGCGGCCCAAAGGAAATCAAGCTTGAGCGGCTCTTTCATATAAACCACGCAAAACACCGCAAATACGCTTATCGTTACAATCTCCTGTATGACTTTCAACTGTGAAAGCGAATAGAACTGGAAGCCGATTCGGTTGGCCGGCACCTGCAGGCAGTATTCCAAAAACGCAACGCCCCAGCTTACTACAATTGCTATAAGAATCGGCTTACCCTTGAGGTCCTTCAAATGACCATACCAGGCGTAAGTCATAAACATATTCGAACCAATCAGCAGAAGTATCGGCACAATTCTATTCATATCCGGTCTTACTCCAAACAATGAAATACAAACAAGAGACTATGAACTACAAATTATCTTTTCTTTGCCGTTCATATATGGTCGTAGGACTTTTGGTATCGCGATTGAGCCATCTGAATTCTGGTAAAGCTCTAAGATAGGTATTAGGATTCGAGGCGAGGCGATTACAGTGTTATTGAGCGTATGACAAAATAAATTCTTCTTTGTCGCAGGGTCTTTATAGCGAAGGTTCATTCGCCGTGCCTGGAATTCGTAGAATTTACTTGCGCTGTGTGTCTCGCAGTAATTGCCGCGCGAGGGCATCCACGCTTCGATGTCGTATTTTTTTGCCTGGCCTCTGCCTAAGTCACCGGTGCAGACAACGACAACACGGTAGGGCAGTTCCAGCGCCTGCATTATCGCCTCGGCATTTGCCAAAATCTCCTCGTGAAATTTATTACTTTCTTCGACGCTATTTTTGCAGATGACCACCTGCTCAACCTTATCGAACTGGTGAATTCTGTAAAGGCCGTAAGTGTCTTTACCTGCTGCACCGGCCTCACGCCTAAAACAGCTCGAAAGGGCCACATATTTTAACGGCAGCTCATCAGCATCCAATATCTCTCCCATTCTGTAAGCCGTCAGCGGCACTTCAGCAGTGCCGGCTAAACTAAGCTCATCTTTTTCCATCCGATATGTTTGCTCCTCAGAGCCGGGATAATAACCTGTCCCTCGCATCGCCTCATCCTTCATAAGAAGCGGTACCGCAAGGGGGGTATATCCTCTGCCGACCATAAAATCCATCGCAAACCGCAGCACTGCCCAGTGCAATAATGTGCCATCACCTTTCAGAAAATAATTTCTCGTTCCAGATAGCTTTACCCCTCGCTCAACATCGATGATACCAAGAGCCGTTCCCAACTGCACGTGGTCTTTCGGCTCAAAGTCAAATTGCCGGACCTCATCTACTCTTTTTATCTCAACGTTCTCAGTGTCATCTTTACCCAACGGCACATCGTCGTCAGCCGGCTGAGGCACAAGCAGCATCAGTTCGTCTATTTTGGGCTGAAGCTGTGCAATCCTGGTCTCGTAAGCCGACTCATCTTGTTTCAACTTTGATAGTTTTTCTAATGCAGCTTGTTTCTCGTCCCCGGACAGCTTTGGAATTGATTTGCCGATTTTATTTTTCTCAGTGGCAATATCCTGCAATTTTCTTTTTACGTCCATCATCTCCTGGTCCAGCCGCCATAATTCTCTGATGTTAACATCGAAGTTTTTATCTCTGGCTGCCTTTTCAAATCTCTCCGGGTTTTCACGTATTTGCTTTATATCTATCATCTTCTTGTGCCTTATGCCTCGTGTTTGGTCGGGTATCGTCTATTTCAATTCAGTGCAAATCTGTGTTAATCCGTGTCTCTATATCTTTTAATAATCACCACATTATTCTGTCCGCCGAAACCGAAGGATTCATTCATTGCAACATTGACCAGCATCCTTCTGGCCTTGTTCGGCACATAATCCAAATCGAGCTTTGGGTCAGGGTCATTCAGGTTCATCGTCGGCGGGACGATATTATCTCGTATCGCAAGAACGCACGTAATCAGTTCTGCTGCACCGGCTGCGCCGATTAGATGGCCTAACACGCTCTTGACACTGCTGGCAGGGACACTTTTGGCTCTTTCCTTGAAGACTGCTTTGATGGCCTTGGTCTCAATCAAGTCGTTCTCGGCTGTGCTGGTGCCGTGCGTATTTATGTAGTCCACATCTTTATAGCTGATGCCGGCGTCAGCTATTGCTGCATTCATCGCCTGGATTGGGCCTCGGCCTTCCTCGTGCATATCGGTAATCCTAAACGCATCGGAGCTGCTGCCGTAGCCGATGACTTCGACCAAAATTTCTACGCCTCTCTTTTTTGCCGATGTCAAACTTTCGAGAATCAAAATCGCCGCACCTTCGCCGAGCACGAAGCCATCCCTGCTGACTGAAAACGGCCTCGACGCCGTCTGTGGGCTGTCGTTTCTCGTCGATAAGGCGGTTAAACGGTTAAAGCCCATAACGCCCAGCGGATGTATCATCGAATGTGCCCCGCCGGCAATCACTACATCCGCATTGCCTCTTCTGATTAACATCATCGCCTCGCCGACTGCCTGTGTGCTCGCTGCGCAGGCGGTAAGGCAGCTTCTTACCGGCCCGCGCGCTCCGGTAAGCATCGCAATATGCGCAGCGGGCATATTCGGCTCCTGCTCAAGCTCACGCATCGGGTCCATCTTGCCAAAAGCTACGTGGGCCCAGCCGTCCCAATTCATCTGGTTTTTGACCGGGTCCCATCCTTCAGCTATCGCAGCAAAAAAAGCATCATTGTCAATGGAGCCTTCTCCTGCACCAAGATAAATCCCCAACCTATCACGGTCTATTCCATCGCTTGGCTGCGATGTTTCAACATCAATTCTGGCCAGCCGACAGGCTTGCACCGTCGCGCCAATCGCAAATGCGGAGCCCCGATTACTATGTTTGTGCAGGTGTAGATTTTTTGTGTACTTTTTCAAGTCGTAATCTTTAACCTCAGCGTCGAATGTTGTTGGATACGTAGAGGCGTCAAAAATGGTGGTTTTGGCCATTCCACTTTTGCCTGCCAACACTGCCTCCCAGACCGTCTCGACATCGTGCCCCAGAGGACACATGATGCCCATTCCTGTTATAACTACCCGCTCAGTCACTTAATTGTCCTCGAAGGTTATCATATACTCTTTATTATTCATAATTCGGCGTTCTGTATTCGAAATTCATTATTCGACATTCTAAATTCAGTCAGGTTGTTTCAACACGACCGCCGCTGTTTGTCCGCCGAACGTATAACTACAGCATAGTGCATAACAAATCTTTTTTTGCTGAGGCTGTGTTACAATGTTCAGCTCACAACCATCTGCTTTTTTGTCAAAGTTCTTTGCAGCAGGTATCTTAGCATCAGCCATTGCGCAAATCGCGGCGATAACATCGAGCGCTCCACCTGCAGCTGCTGTGTTACTTAGCATACTTTTAGTCGGCCAGACTGCTATTTTACTTGCTGCCTCTCCGATGGCGGCATAAATTGCCTTTGCCTCAGCCAAATCATCCGCAGGAATACCTGTTCCGTGCGGAATAATCAGGTCAAGCTCCTCCGGCTTTATCCCTGCATCCGTCATTGCTTTTTCTATGGCTACTTGAATGCCTTTGCCATCCGGCTCGATATGCTCGTAAGCCGCATTGATGCTCGTGCTCTGCCCGATGCCGGCTATTTCAGCGTAAATCTTCGCACCTCGTTTCCTGGCATGTTCTGGATTTTCGAGTATCACAATGCCGGCGGCCTCTCCAAAAACCGAGCCTTTAGCATTGATGTCAAACGGCCTGCAAGCAGAATTTGGCAGGTCGTTATTTTCCGTAGTGGCTCTTTTTAGCAGGCACTGGCGGGTAATACCCATCGGAGTAACTTTTGTTTCAGCACCGCCGGCCAGAGCGATGTCACTATCTCCACGGGCAATAATCTGTGCCGCTTCACCTATCGCTATATGACTGGAAGCCTCCGCGCAGGTAATTGTGTTGCTTGGGCCTTGAATATCGTGAATGATACTTATATGGCAGGCGAGCATATTGGGCAGATACTTCAACAGCCACAGCGGCGGAACAAGCTCAAGACCCTGTTTGCCCCATTTACGGATGTCAAACATCCCATCACTAACGCTCGTCGCAACTGCCGGCGCCAGTTCAACCAGGTCGCAACTGATAAGGCCGGCTCCCAGATTGATTGCGGTGCGCTGCGGATTGATATTGACCTTTTCCGGGTCGATACCTTTTGTAATAAGACCGCCGCTTGTCAGCGCCTCGTGTGCTGCTATGACCGCCAGCTCAATGTCCCTCGACATCAGCTTAACGCCCTTGCGATAGCTCTTCGGCACAAACTGCTGTATGTTGTATGGAGGGACCTGGCCGGCTATTTTGCAGCCAAAGCCCGTGGGGTCAAATGATGTAATCCTGCTGATTCCACATCTGCCGGCACAAAGACCGGCCCACATATCCTTGACAGTCAATCCGAGAGGGGATATCGCACCGAAGCCGGTTATCACCACGCGAGCCGATTTCATTGGTCTTGCTCCGGCTTCTGCTGTGCACCGGCTATAAGCACATCTCGTAGAAGTGACTCGAACATACCTGTGAACACAAAGTTTTCCTTCGGGAACTCCTTACCTGCGAGGTTCTGGTCTATATGACTAAACATCAAATCTATCTCGGCAATTAACTTATCGCCGCAGGTTATCTTGCCGGTTGTGCTTGCCGCTTCAGGGGCGATGGATTCAATAGCCGCTTCTATTTTTATTGTGTCACCCGGCCTTACGTAATCAAAGAACACCGCCTTCTTTATCTTTGCCAGGATTACCTTTTCCTGAAACTTTTTTGCCTCGCCGACCAGAATGCCTGATGTCTGCGCCATCGCCTCAATCATTAAGCTCTCCGGCATAACAGGAAAGCCCGGAAAATGGTCGTGCAGATACTCTTCAGCCAGCGTAACATTTTTAATTGCCACTGCTCGCTGGCCGCTCTTGAACTCAATAAACTTATCTATCCAGATCCAGCGCATCTTCCAGCACTAAAACAAGCGGCAGGTTTACTTCCATATAACCCTGCCGCCACGAAAATTCAAAAATCACTACCGTCATTATGGTGCATTCAGCTTGTTCTCAACGTAATTTACAATTGCCTTGACGTTAAACAGGTTACCGAGTTTGTTGATATTGGGGTCCTTCTCAAATTCGGTAAGGTCGGTATGCGGCATTTTCTTTCGCAGTTCGCTTAGTCCTGCCTCGGTCAATTTTCCGTTGACGACAAATTGAGAATTATTCATCAGGCTCTCCGCAGGAAATAGTTCTTCCCGAGGAATTTTTATTCCAAAGGCCTTTTCCAATCGAAACACAATATCCAGAAAATCGATGCTTTCGGCTCCCAGGTCCCCCATCAATGTCGCCTCAGGCGTAACCTCATTGTCGTCAACTCCTAAAGCATCAACCAGAACTCCCTGAACCTGTTGAAAAATCTCGTCCCGACTCATTGCCATGCTTGTTTTACCTCCGGTAAATTCGGCCTCTTTACAATCCTTTTTTTGAACGAAAATTCTAAATTTAACGCCAAAGCAGTTTCCACCGCTTTTTCAAATCTTCGATAATCCTGTCATCCACTGCTGCCATTGCAGGATTTTGCCCGGCAAGATTAAAATGCCTCAGCCCAAATCGTGCCTCAACAATCTGTTCACCAGCCGATATTCCAACACCCCTGAAGCTGCTGACATTCTCTTCTATGGCCCTGGCTTCAACCGTGTATTCTATCTGCCCACCGGGTGCCAAAAAACTTTTATATTTTACATTCCGTGCCTGTTCAAGCAATATCATACTGTGAGCAAAATTTTCCACCTCCCGCACCAGCCACGATGCCGACTCAATCAGCCCTTCTAACAACAGCACCCCCGGCAGCACCGGAAACGTAGGAAAATGGTCGGCTAAATATTCCTCAGCCAGCGAAACGTTCTTGACCGCCTTTATTTTCTTGCCGCTTTCTAACGAAATAACCTTGTCAATAAGTATAAATCGCATACTTCGGTATTTAGTCAATGGTCTTTAGTCGTTGGTTATTTAGCCCGCCGTTTCACGGCGGGTTCAACATAAGACAAAATACGATATACAATAAACAACCATTTTTCCACTCTTTTTTCACTTTTTATAGTGCCGATACAGATACGCCTTCCTGAATGTGCCTTAATATTTTACTACCCAAATAGCAGCAATTCGGCTGGGAAAGCTTGTTTTGAAGTCCTTATTTTGATATAATGTTATTTAGATTAAGGAAGGGCAACTTATTATGAATGTTTATGTTATACGCCTTTTTAGGGAGCGGGGATGAAAATCAATCCTCTGATATTGGTGCTTTTGGTTTTGACAATTCTGACACCAACTGCCAGAAGTGAGCCGTTTAACGTCATCATTGTAACAATGTATGACGCCGAATTTGAAAGGGGTTATACGGAATTCCTGCAGAACCTTTACAGAGGCAACGTTATCGTCCATATAGACCCTAATAGATACGTTGACAATCTAAATACCCTGAAGAAACTTGAGCTTGAAACCGCTGACCTTATCATTATTTCAGCAAATAATCGTGCCGGAAGTTACAATAGTGACCCTGATTTTTGGAACGAATTGCCCACCCCTATCCTCAACCACAGCATCAAACTTGCTCGAAGCGATGAGCACAGCTTCTGGGACTGGCTGAAGGGCAGCAGAACCGGCGCCCATCCCTGCACACACCTGAATATAACTAAGCCGGACGACCCAATTTTTACGGGCATCGATACTGCTGCCGGGATGGTGCAGATTTTCACAACGTCCAAAGATATCGACCACTCCGACCAAGGTTCGGCAGGCTATGGCAAAGTTGTGGCTACATTCAATGGCGATGTTGTAATCGCCCGCTGGATTGGAGCTGAAGTTTCTTATTATAATGGTTCTTATTACGCACCGGATAGCCCGCGAATCTTTTTTGCACTGCCGGCATTGACTTATGAATTTTTCGATTATGCCACAGTCGATGGAAAGTTAATGCTAAAAAATGCGATTTTGTCTCTGCTGCCTATAAATCAACCGGATGGCGACTTAGATGAAGATTTAGATGTTGATTTTGATGATTTTGCAATTTTCGCCAGGCAATGGAGGAAATCCGGGTGCGACATAGATGACCTGCAGGTGCTTACTGAAAATTGGCTGAACGGCGTTGATTTTATTGCGCCACAGCCAACTATTATGACCTGGGATGTCGAGCCGTTGACTACTTCGACGAATTCAATTCAAATGGTAGCAACTTTAGCAACCGACCTCATAAATGGCGTTGAATATTATTTCCAGTGCACCTCAGGCAACGGCCCGGATAGCGGCTGGCAATATAGCAATGTCTTTGAACCAAACACTCTAACACACGGCACAAAATATGCCTACAGAGTAAAGGCACGTGATACCTCAGGCAACCTCAATGAAACAGACTGGTCAGACCCCGTAACAGCCAGAACATTCGAGATGTTCCGGGGAATATCTGATGCCTCTGCGGCTGTGGCGATTGATGAAAACCACTTTATCGTAGCCGATGACGAAGGGAACAGACTTTGCATATATGATTCAAGAAACAACGGCTCATTTCCTGTTGCAGAGCCAAACATCGGATGCTTTTTACATCTTGACCCCTGCCAACCAGAGGCCGACATTGAAGGAGCAACCTGGTTTAACAATAAAATATTCTGGATAACGTCTCACGGCAGAAACAAAGACGGACAATACTGGTATAGCCGCTATCAATTCTTTGCAACGACCGTTACCAGAATCGGGGGACAGATACAGGTTATGGTCAACGGCAATTACACTCATTTAATAGACGATTTGATTGCGTATGATTCTATTTGGAAGTTAGGTCTTGCTGATGCGATAGGAGTGGATGATGGTCACATCGACCCGCGTCAAATTCCGGAGCTTGCTCCCAAACAAAAAGGCTTAAACATTGAAGGTCTTTCTACAACAGCCGATGGAAAAGCCATCTTGATTGGCTTTAGAAATCCTCAGCCGGAAGTCGAAGGCGTAAAAAAAGCATTGATTATAAAGCTTAATAACCCCGAAGCAGTAGTTTTAAGCGGAGCAAAGCCGGATTTTGACCCGCCGATATTGCTTGACCTCGATAACTTTGGCATACGCAGCATCGAATATTCACCCTCGCTCGGCCAATATGTTGTTATCGCCGGCTCGCATAAATCGGAAGCCGATGAACCGCTGCAAATACTATATTCCTACGAGATGACAACAGGTTCGCTGACCGTGATAGATTACTTTTCGATACTCACGCCGGAAGCGATGTTCCAGTTCCCGGATACTAACGACCTTTACATTTTAAGCGATGATGGGACACTGCTTATTCCGACGCCTCAAGGCCCCATACAAAATAAATGGCTGCCGCGAGAGCAAAGAACCTTCCGAACACAGCTTGTAACACCATAGACACATTTTTGTCTCTTGCCACAAAGGCACTAAGACAGCAAATTTTAATTATATTCCTTACTTCGCGTCTTTGTGTCTTCGTGTCTAACTTCTTTTTGCGCCTTTTTGTGGCTGACTTTCACATTTCTGAGCTTTTTTGCAGCTAAATTCGTGATAACATTCGTGTCCATTCGTGGTTAATTTTTTGTGCCTTTCCGTCTTTGTGGCCAACTTACTCTGCATTTTTTGCGGTGAAAAATGAATTCCGTGCAATCTGTAAAATCTGTGGTTAAATTTCCTTTGTGTCTTTGTGCCTTTGTGGCTATACTTTTAGTTATGAATATACGTCCTGCGAAAATATCGGATGCAAAAGCCATTTACGGCCTTATCAATTATTATGCCGAGCGCGATAAGATGCTCTTCCGCTCACTCGCTGACATTTATGAAAACCTCCAGGCATTTACCGTCGCTGAAGTCGGTGGGCAGGTTGTCGGCTGCTGCGCATTGGAGATAATCTGGTCGGACTTAGCTGAAATAAAATCCTTAGCAATTGATAATGACCACACCGGTCGCGGCATTGGCAGAAAGCTCGTTTCCGCCGCCCTTAAAAAAGCCCGTCAACTGGGTCTGCCTAAGGTCTTTGCTTTGACGCTAAAACCCGGCTTTCTCAAAAAATTAGGCTTCAAAACAGTCAAGATGGATTTGCTGCCGATGAAGGTCTGGAAGGATTGTGCCCGCTGCCCCAAGCAACAGAACTGTGACGAAATAGCACTAATAAAAGAACTAAAAACTTAAAGCTAAAAGCTCAAAACTGCGGAGTAAAACTTACAAAATAATTTTTAGTTTTACATTTTTCGCTTTAAGTTTTCCGTCATCCTACTTGTCTTCTCTGGAACAGCGCCACCGCCAGCGATAGTATCCCTGCTGTATAACACAAGGCATACGCACCAACTATCAGAATATATTTCAACGGGACCTCGCTGCCCTCATAAATCGCATCGCTAATCCAGAAGACCTGCAGATTTGGCACCAGGTATCTGCCTATTTTGGCCCACAGATGTGTGTGTGCGAATCTGCCGAACGTGTAATCGCTTATAAGACCTAACAGAAATATCCCTATGCAGGCCGACAGCGTTACCACTATATTGAACCGAGTTGAGAGTGCCACAGCGAGCGCCACAATTATAATCGCCGCCAGCAGTAGTAGTATCGAGCCGTAAATATCCACCGGGTTCATTCGGTTGTTTGCCGGATTGAACTTCCATTCCTTATCTATAAACGCCAGAAACGTTATCCCGAACGTAGCGAATATAGCGGTCAGCACTATCGCTGTGGATGAGAATTTCCAGTCATAAACATAGTTGAAAAAGGCACTTAATAGAAACGCTGCCCCGACGGCAGCCGCTGCCGCACTTATCACTGTCCAGTCGTGGGTATCGGAAGCTGATTCCAGCACGCCGTGTCTTATTGCCATCAGCAGTGCTATCGTGCAGATATAGTGCGCCAGGGCCACCGCACCGGCGACGCCCAAAAATTTTGCTAAAACAAATATCGGACGTTGGACGGGCTTGCTGAGAACCGTCATTATGGTTTTATTTTCCAGCTCCTCCGCCACTGCCCCCGAGGCTGAAAAAACTGCTATGAACAAGCTCGATAAGAACAGCGTAGATAATCCTAACTCTCGTAAGAGCTTATTGTCGTCGCTCATTGTGTACATAGTTACAGATGGGCTCAAAAAGAACAAAAACAAGGCGGCGACAATAATTATGGCATAGACCGGTTGTCTGAGCGTTTCTGTGAACGTGTTTTTTGCTATCGTTAAGAGCTTATTCATATATGTTATTATCCATCACATACTTATGCCCCTGCAGGTGCCTGACCCGTTTGCGGGACTTAATTTTTTTCGTTAGTTATTTCTATACTTCAATGACTTATGTTGTTATATTACACAACTTATATTTTGTAAAGAGGTTACAAACGTATTGAATAGATACTGTTTCGTGCCTTTTTTGTTCTGATTGTTACCGGGATAGACAATGACAACATCGTCCAGACGTCCTGAACATGCGGCCTTGTTTTCTTTGGTTCTTAGCATAATATTTTTCGCCATCATATTCTTTTTGGGCCGCTGGAGCGATTCCTTTGCAATTTCCGCAATTAGCTGGCTTTTACTCTCCTCATCCTTAATCTGGCTTGTCCTCGTCATTCAGTTTCATCAGCGTGCGCTGGCCGAGCAGGAAAAGCTCGATATGAGCCAGTTAGCCAGGGATGAAAAGGCCTCTACAATCTTTCAAGCCAGAGGTGAACGTGCCGCCTTGTTTGCAGTTGCTCAGCGCCGCCTCGAAATACTCGAAAAGTGGTTCCTTCCCATTTTTTCGGCAGCAATCGCCGCCTATCAGATAGCCATCGGATTGTACTCGTTGAGCACAATTCCTGAAGGAACAGATATCCAGACAAAGCAGCCGCTGCTCTGTGCAATCTTTCTGACGGCAATAGCATTTGTAAGCTTTTTGGTCTCTCGCTACGCTACCGGTCTGTCAGCCCAGCCGCAGTGGAAGCCTTTAAGGGCCGGCGGCAGCGTTCTGCTCGCAATTGCTATCCTCTGCTTTGCCCTGGCAATTGGCCTGGCTATGGCGCAATTTAAGATTTTCATCGTAGTGAAAATAATCACGTTCGCCGTTCCTATATTGCTTGCTGTTATCGGCATAGAGACCGCCTTAAATGTCGTCCTCGACATATATCGCCCGCGACTGAAAGAACAGTATGGCCGAAGTGCCTTTGATAGCAGACTGCTGGGCCTTATAAGTGAGCCAGGCGGAATATTCCGCAGCGCCGCAACTACCATTGATTATCAGTTCGGCTTCAAAGTTTCCCAGACCTGGTTTTATAAGCTGTTTGAAAAGGCGGTTGTGCCTTTGATTCTATTTGCTGCCGTTACGCTGTATCTATTGAGTTGCATTCTTGTGGTAGCCCCCAATGAACAGGCGATAATAGAGCATTTTGGCAATCCTGTAAACGATGCAAACGATGTCAGACTGGTCGGTCCCGGCTTGTGCTTCAAATGGCCCTGGCCAATCGACATCGCTTATAAGCTACCTACGAAAAAAATTCTGGAGCTCCACATCGGCTATGTTCCCAACATTGACCCCAAGACTAAAGAATTAGTTCGTGAGCCGCTGTTGTGGGGCAAAAAGCATTTCGAACAAGAATATAGCGTCCTTGTCGCAACCGAACATTCAGGCATAACTTTAACCGATGGTGCAGCACCGGTAAGCCTCATTAAGGCCAATTTTCCCGTGCATTACAGAATAAAAGACTTGTACTCTTACCTCTATAAACACAACGACCCTAAGAAATTATTAGAGGCGATATGTTACCACGAGCTTGCCAAATTCGCAGCCGGCGCTAAAGTCGAGGTTGATGATGAAGAAGGAAATACAGGAAACCTGACAGAAAGCTTACTCGGTTCCGGTAGAACCAGGGCAAAGAAGGTTTTAACTGACAATATTCAAAAGGCAGCAGACCAGGCAGGTCTCGGCGTTGAAATCGTGTTTCTCGGCTTACAGGGTATTCATCCGCCACCCGAGGTCGCAGCGGATTACCAGAAGGTTATTGGCGCTGTTCAGAAAAAGCAAGCGCTTATCCTCCAGGCACAGGCCGAGCGAAATATAAAACTAAGCGCTCTTGTCGGCTCCGTTGAGGATGCCGACCGGCTTTACGACCTCGCAGCCAGATACCAGAAAGCCAAAGAAGAGAATAGACTACAGGATGCAGAAAAACTCGGCAGCGAATTAGATTCGGCCTTTGCAAAAGCCAGTGGTGACATCTTTAAGACGCTAAGGGAATCCCAGAGTTACTCCTTTGAAAAAGCCACACTCGCACAGGCAACCGGCCTGCGATTTGCAAGCCAGCTCAAGGCATATAGAGCAGCAAAGCAAATCTACCAGCGAGAACAAAGGTTGACAGCCCTCGAAGAAGCCCTGAAAAATGCACGAAAATACGTTGTCGTTGCTGAACCAAACGATGCTCAGATTTATATAGTCGATGTCAAGGAAAAACTGACCCCGAGTCTGTATGATATAACAGGCATTGAGGAGACCAAATAAAAATGAAAAATTTAGCAATTACAATTCTTATTATTTTAATAGTTGTGGCTATGGGTTTGTATCTTGTCTCCTTTCAAGTAAGACAGATAGAGACCTCGCTGGTAACAACCTTCGGCAAACCCACGCGGGAAATCACCAAACCCGGCTGGTATTTCAAATGGCCTACCCCGATACAAAGAGTCCATAAATTTGACGCCCGCACGAGGGTTTTTGAGGCCAAACCCGTCGAGACACCGACAAAAGGTGCCGTGCCGATTATCGTCAACACATACATTGTTTGGCGGGTGTCCGAGCCGTTGCAATTCTTTAACGCGGTCGGTTCAATCAAGGAAGCTGAAAACAAACTGGATAGCCAGATCAATGACACTCAAAACAGGATAATAGGCCAGCACGCCTTTAGCGAGTTTGTCAATAGCGACCCGAATAAAATAAAGTTCGATGACATTCAGGCTGAAATGCTCACCGACATCAAACAAACTGCCAGACAAAATTATGGCATTGAAATCAAAACCATCGGCATAAAACAGTTGAAGATAAGCGAGGATGTCAGTAAAGATGTCTTTGAGCGAATGAAAGCCGAGCGAAATCGCAGAACAGAAGCCACCGTTGCAGAGGGTAACGCCCAGGCAACCAAAATCAAAACCGATGCTGAAGCAAAAAGAACCGAGCTGCTCGCTGCCGCCGAGGCACGTGCAAAGTCTATACAGGGCCAGGGTGACGCTGAAGCAGCAAAATATTATAAAATGCTTGAAGAAGACCCACAGCTTGCGATGTTTTTGCGAGATATGGAAACGCTTAAAAAAGTATTGGAGGAAAGAGCAACTATAGTTATAGGCACCGATTCGGCACCTTTTATCCACTTAAAACAAATGCCTTCTCTGAAACCAAATGAACCGAATAAACCCTAATGCCTGAAACACAAAAAAATAACAGACTTGCAAAGCATTATGACAAAGCAAAATAAAGAAAATAATAAAAATTTACCATCAAAGCCGCCTCCGACTTTTACCGGCGAAGAGCTTGATGCCAGTGGCAAGTCCCTCTCCGATGCGCTTAGAATCAGTTTTGTTATCCTCAAAATCATAATGATTGTGTTGATAATCGCTTTTCTCGCCTCGGGTTTCAAAACAGTCGGTTCTGATGAGCAGGCGCTTGTTTTGCGGTTCGGCAAGATTCACGGCGTCGGTGAAGAAAGAATGCTCGGCCCCGGTCCGCATTGGGTATTCCCGTATCCAATAGACGAAATTATAAAAATACCCGTTGAGAGAATGGTGAACCTGCCGATAAACTCGTTCTGGTATTACCAGACAAAAGAAGAATTATTAGGCGAAGACCTCAAGCAAAGAAGCCGGCCCGGCGAGAAACTCGACCCTATAAGGGACGGTTACTGTATCACTCGAAGCGAAAAACAAAAAGACACCATCGCCGATTCCGACGGCAGCGACTATAACATTGTTCATTGTAAATGGCAGATAGCTTATCGGATTGACGACCCGGAACGATTCTTCAGAAATGTTTATGTCGCAGATGCAAAACCAGGCGAGGCCTACTTTGATGTCATAACGCAAACTGTCAACCCGCTTCTGCAAAACCTGTTTGAGGATTCGGTTGTAACCGCAATGGTCGATTACACCATTGACGAGGCAATCAAAAGCCAGGACAGAATCCCCAAGCACGTCGCAAAATTGCTTCAGGAAAAGCTCGATAGAATAGAAAGCGGAATAAAAATTGTCTCAGTATATCTAACCGACATAACCTGGCCGCGACAGGTCGATGAAGCATTCGCGGCTTCTATTAAGGCAAGTCAATCGAGCCAGAAGGCAATAAGTGAAGCAAGAACATACGCCGGAAACACCCTTAACGAAGCTGCCGGACCGGTCGCTGAGAGGCTGTTTGCTGCCTTGCACGATAAAAATATAGGTGAAGAGGAAAACGAGCTGTTGTGGTCGCAGGTTGCAGGAAAAGCCGAAGAAAAACTTGCACAAGCCAGGGCCTACCGAACTAAAATCGTTGAAATCGCCAGAGCAAACGCCGAATATTTGCAGCAGCTATTACCCGAATATCGCAAACGCCCGCAGCTTGTTATACAGAAAATTTATCAGGATGCTATGGAATACATCCTTAACAAAGTCGATGAAAAATTTATTATCCAGCCTTCAAACGGGAAAATCTGGGTTATTCTAAACAGAGACGCTGCACTAAAACCAAAATCTGATAAGGAGCAAGCGACACAGAAAAAATAAGGTTCGTGAAAAAATTGATTCTGCACAAGGCATGAACCACGAGACACAAAACTATGGCTCATCAACATCTACATTTCAAAGATGAAATCGCTGTCGAGCATACTCACGGCAAACAAATCCGCATCAGTATAGCCCTGTTGGGAACGCTGGCAGGGGGGGTGCTGCTGATAAATAGCGGCATCGGAAAATTCTTTTATGGCAGCGGTAGTTTCAATACTGAGTTTCTCGCAATGGCTGCCGCAATCTTGCTCGGTGCCCCTATTGTCTTTCACGCCGTAAAAAGTCTTGTAAAAAAACAAATGCATATGGATGAGCTGGTCGCTTTGGCCATAATCGCTGCCTTTGCAACACAAAAATATGCCACAGCGGGTATCGTTGCATTTTTTATGCTTATAAGCGAGCTTATCGAGTCGCGCACCGCCCTCGGCGCCCGTGCCTCAATCGAATCGCTGATAAAACTCACTCCCACAAAGGCAAATCTTCTCAAAAAAACCGGCAGCGAAGAAGAGGTTGATGTCAGCAGCTTAAAAGCCGGCGACCGCATCCGTGTCCGACCGGGTGACAACATACCAGCCGACGGCGAAGTCATTAAAGGCCGAAGCTCCGTCAATGAGGCAACGATAACGGGTGAATCTCTCCCCGTCGATAAGGTGCCCGGGATGCAGGTCTTCGCCGGCACCAGTAACCTTACCGGCGTGCTGGACTTCGCCGTTACCAAAGCCGGTAAAGACACAACACTCGGCACTGTCCAGTCGCTGATTATACAGGCTGAGCAGACCAAAATCCCCATTATGCGAATAATCGACCGCTACGTTAAATGGTACACGCCAACGATTTTGATGATTGCTGCCATAGTTTTGTTCTTCACCCGCGACATCGATAGGGCAATTACAATACTTGTCGTCTCCTGTCCCTGTGCCCTGATTCTGGCCACCCCAACTGCAATGGTCGCTGCAATTTCAGCCTCTGCCCGTCTCGGCATCCTGATAAAAAATGTCGCTGACCTTGAAATAGCCGGCAAAATCACCGCAATGGTCTTCGACAAAACCGGCACAGTAACAACAGGCCGCCTCTATGTAACAAAACTGACACCCGCTCCTGGCGTCTTACCTGCTGAATTATTGGCCGCCGCCGCTGCCGCCGAGCAGATGAGTAAGCACCCGGCTGCGAGAGCGCTTCAGGAAGTCGCTAAAGAAGCTGTTCTTTCTTTGCCTGCAACTGAGGACTTTCAAGAAACACCGGGTAAAGGCGTAACTGCCGTGATTGATTCAGCGATTGTTATCGTAGGCAGGGACACCTTCCTCGAAGAAAATAATGTGGACATAACCGATGTCCCTGTCCCCAGTCTGCATGAAGAGCAGGGATTCAGCACCCTTTACGTGGCAAAGAACGCAAAGTGCCTCGGCTGGATCGGCCTGCAGGACAAGACCAGACCTGAAGCACGGCAAGCTGTCAGCGAATTGCTCGATATCGGAGTAAAGAGGATAACTATGCTTACAGGCGACCGCAGCGAGGTTGCCAGCCGTGTCGCTGCTGAACTGGGCTGCACCGATTTTAAGGCACAGTGTCTGCCTCAGGACAAATTGGCAATCGTAGAGCAGATTAGAAACAGCGGGCACACCGTTGTCGTCGTTGGCGATGGCATCAATGATGCGCCGGCTTTAGCAGCAGGCGACCTCGGCATCGCTATGGGCGCCGCAGGCAGTGACGTTGCTATAAACTCTGCTTCTATTGCGCTTATGAGTAACGATTTGAAACGATTGCCTTTTCTTGTCCGGCTTTCTCGCAAAACAAGGAGAGTTATCAATCAAAATCTCGGCTTTGGAGTAGCGTTTATTATCCTTGGTGATACCGCAGCGGCCGCAGCCTGGCTGCCGGCTGTTTATGCCGCAGTCCTGCATTTTGTCGGCTCATTAATTGTCGTTTTTAACAGTGCTCGACTTGTCCGCTACGGCGAAGAGCTCGACCACGAACCGATAAGAATGTAAATATCAAAATGCAAAGTTCAAAACTGTACCCTTTTTCGTCATTCCCGCGAAGGCGGGAATCCAAACGTCTTTGGCAGACGTGTAAATAGATGTTTGATTTGGTAATTTTCTACCTTAATTGGTGTTAATCGGAATTTTTAATTTGCTTATGGATTATGCTGTTGAAACAATACACCTGACCAAGATTTTCTCTGACTGGTGGGGCAGAGCCAAGGTCTATGCTGTCGATGACCTGAACCTGCAGGTTCGTTACAATGAAGTTTTTGGCCTTTTAGGTCCCAACGGCTCAGGCAAAACAACCACCCTGAAACTATTGCTTGGCCTGCTTCATCCCACAAAAGGTAAGTCCCTGGTTCTCGGAGGCAACGGCGCAGACCCAAAGATAAACGCCAGAATCGGTTTTCTGCCTGAAGAATCCTACCTCTACAGATATTTGAACGCTCGCGAGACGCTGGATTTCTACGCCAGATTATTTGGCCTGCCTGCTGAAGTGCGGAAAATGCGAATAGAGTCCCTGCTTGATATGGTCGGCCTGACAGCCGTCGCAAACAGGCCCGTAGGGACATACTCAAAAGGTATGGCACGCCGTATCGGCCTCGCACAAGCCCTTATAAACGACCCGGACCTCCTCATTCTCGATGAGCCGACAACCGGACTCGACCCCATCGGAACAAGGCAGATAAAGGATTTAATCCTCAAACTCGCACAGCGAGGCAAGACAATTCTGCTCTGCAGCCACCTGCTTGCCGATGTCGAAGACGTCTGCGACAGGATTGCAATACTCTATGGCGGCAAAATCCAGGCACAGGGCCAGGTCAAAGACCTCCTGCAGCAAACCGATAAAAGGCAGATTATCACCGATGCAATCAGCGATTCTACTGTTGAGAAAATAAAGCAGATAGTTCAGGCTGAGCACGCTGACTGCGTCATAACTTCTCCTATGGACAGGCTCGAAACATTTTTCATCAAAACGGTTGTAGCAGCCCAGGAACAGGCTCTACCTACAAGTGGTGCGGTCAGCACAACAAGGCTTGGCGAATTTCTGACCGGCCAGCTTACTAAAGAAAGCATCATCGATAAGCTCGTCTCGGCGCCAATCTCGCAACAGACCACATCAGAACCCGCGAAGACTCAGCAAGTCATCCCTGCTGAAACCATTGAACCTAAACCCGATGAGCAACTGCTAAGTAAACTAACCGCGCCTGCTGAATCTTCTTCTATTGATACAACCATTGCAGATAAAAAAATAACGACAGAGCCTGTTGAACATAAACCTGCCGAGCAGGAAAACAAAAAGAACATTTTAGACCGGCTTACTGCTCCCACATCAGCTCAGGAAAAGAGCGGAGAGCAAACAGGTAAATCTCAGGCAGGAGAGAAAAACGATGTATAGTATTTGGGCTGTCGCGACAAATACTATAAGGCAGGCCCTGCGGCTGAAAATCGCCGCCATCTTTATCGTCCTGCTGATTGTTTTGCTTCCTGTTTTAGGTTTTACAGCGACAGGCGACGGCACCATCAAAGGCAAGCTGCAGACCTTCGTAAGCTACGGCCTTTCGCTCACCACTCTTTTGCTCTGTTTGCTGACGATAATCACCTCAGTTTATTCAGTAACAAGTGACATCCAGCAAAAGCAAATATATACCGTTCTTACTAAACCCATTCGCCGTTTTCAGCTTCTTCTGGGCAAATTACTTGGCGTAATACTATTGGATATCATAATGCTTACCTTGTTCGCTGCCATAATATACACAATCACTATTTATATGCCGAAGTTCTCCAGGCTAACCGACGATGAGCTTACTCGCCTCAACAACGAATTTTTCACCGCACGTGCCAGCCTGACCCCCGCGGAACCGGATGTCTCTCAGGAGGTCCTCGATACCTATAAACAGCTCGAAAAGGGCGGCCTGTTGGGCGAGCTATTTCTGAATCTCTCGCGCGATGAAATCATCGCGCAGCTCACAAGCCGGAAAAAACTCGAAAAACGAGCTGCTGCAGTCGGGCAGGAACTCCTCTGGGAGTTCCATAATGTCAGACCTGCTGACCAAAACGAAAACTTGTTTATAAGATTCAAATACGATGTCTCTGTAAATCCTCCCGACTTACAGGTTTACAGCCAATGGCTCGCAGGCGATTATCGGCAGGTCAAATACGGCACCAAAATCGAAACGCCAATATATTCTTTCGAGCGCAAAGATGTTATCCGCACATCCCGCGAGATACAGGTTCCAGCCGACGCCGTCGCGCAGGATGGCTACCTCGCCATTGGATTTATCAATGTCCCTCTGAACGATACTGTCGTAATCTTCCCGCTCGAGGATGGCCTTGAGGTGCTGTATAAAGCCGATACCTTCACCGCAAATTTTTTGCGGGCTAATATCTTAATCCTGGCTCGTTTGATTTTCCTCGCCTCTTTGGGCATACTCGCCTCGACCTTCCTGTCGTTTCCAGTGGCAATATTACTTTGTCTGGTGTTTTTCTTTACCGCCAGTTTCAGTGGTTTCGTCCTCGAATCTTTTGACTTTCTAAGCGAGGGTTTAAGCGGCGTATATTCTTATACTCTTAAACCTATTATTGGATTTTTGCCTCAGTTTGATAAGTTCAGCCCGACCAAATTCCTGATACCCGGCCGGTTATTGAGCTGGTCAGCGATGGCTCAAGTCGCCGCTCCTATGGCTTGTATTAAAGCGCCTTTACTATTGCTTCTAGGTCTCTTAATCTTCAGCTATCGTGAAATTGCAAAAGTTATTGTTTAATCTCACTCAAACTGCTTTTTTTTATGCGTCTGCGTGACCTGATAATCTGGCTTGTTTGTATCACTATTGCGGCTGTCCTGCTTATTACCGCCGGTACGCGCCTCGATTATATAAATTCTCAGCGGCTAAAAATGAAGCTGATAAGCAATGAGCCGCTCCAGAATGCACCGCCTTCACTGGCATTTGCAACTGTTGCGATGGGCGCTTTTCGCGGCCTGGTCGTAGATGCGCTGTGGATACGTGCTGATAAATTGAAAGAGCAGGGTCAATTCTTCGACGCAAAACAGCTCGCAGAATGGATAACAACTTTGCAGCCTCGCTTCGTATCCGTCTGGGAGTTCCAGGCCTGGAATATGGCTTACAACATCTCCGTCGCCATACCGGCCACCCAGCCGGAGCAACGCTGGCGATGGGTCAAAAATGGTTATGAGCTGCTTCGCGACCAGGGCATTCCCCTCAACCCCAAAAATATCCTGCTCTATCGCGAGCTGGGCAGAATTTTTCAGCACAAAATAGGCGGCGTAACCGACGATGCACACAATTATTATAAGCTTCAGCTGGCACTGGCTATGGAGCCGCTGCTCGGCCCCGCTGATAACCAGTATTTTGATGCCCTTGCCGATGCCCCAAAGAAATGGAACCAAATTGCAGAAGACCCAAATTTCAAACCGCTGATTGTAACTCTCGAATCCGCTGACAAAACATTCTCCGTCTCTAAACCCCAGGAGTTTGTGAGTAATTATTTATCGCTTCGTCGAAATGCCGCCAGGTTCGCTCCTGCCGCCGCTATAGTAATAGATAACTTTCGTGGCACCGAGGCTCTAAACAAATTCGATATTTTCGCCAGGGCCTACCAGTTGCGTAAAGTTTGGAAACTTGACCCCGTTTTGATGCGCCGGATAAACAAAATTTATGGTCCCGTTGACTGGACAGAACCAAACTCGAATCTGCCTTTGGATTGGCGGCATCCCGACAGCCACGCAATTTACTGGGCAGTCAAGGGCCTGCAAATGGGAGCGACAGAAGACCCCAAACAGGACGTTGACACTGCCGAAACAAACACAGACCGCATCGTAGCTCACAGCCTCCAGAATCTCTTTCGCTGCGGCAAAATATTTATCTATGATGCACCTGTTGAACTGCCATCAGATGAACCATCAAAACCACCGCAAACAAAAATAGCCAAAGAAATATTTCTCCGACCGGATTTGAGGATGTTTGTGCCATACAACAAGTCCGTGCTTGCGATTCTCGAAAAATACAACAACCCCGCAAATAAACAAACCTATGAATCTCTCCAGAACGGCCACCGCAATATGCTCAAAAATGCCGTCCTCTTGTTCTACCAGGCCGGTCACAAGCAACAAGCTCAAAAAATCTATGACGAGCTGAGACAACTCTATCCCTTTGAGGAGTTTAAGGTTCCGCTGGTAGAGTTTGCGAGGAAGCGATTTCTCGAAGAGCTTGACACCATCGGCATATTTGACGCAAAAGAGCAAATTTTGGGTCTGCTTGTGGAATGCTACTTTCTGTATGCAATTCGCGATGACGATGAGTCGTTCGGCAGAGAAAAACTGGCACAGGAAATTTACGAC
Source organism: uncultured Pirellulales bacterium (assembly GCA_964462515.1). Taxonomy (GTDB): domain Bacteria; phylum Planctomycetota; class Phycisphaerae; order Sedimentisphaerales; family Anaerobacaceae; genus CAYWXK01. The sequence goes on along the minus strand of CAYWXK010000005.1, from coordinate 76,174 downwards.
TATTACCGCTCCAAATACTCAGATGAAACCAGGATTGACCTGCCCGATTTTAAGCTGTTAAGATACCTTGCGCTTTTCGATTTTCTTAACGACCAGCAGTATCCGCCTTACTTGAGAGCCGGCTTGCTCAACCGCATAAAAATCGAAAGGCCTGAAATTTTCGAACAATTACGTCAGCAAGAAGAGACTTTTATGAGGCAATCCCAGCAATCTCAGTGATCCTCTCAGCAAACTTTATTTTATGCGCGACATAATATCCCAGCAGCTTACTGATTCGCAAAGAAAAGCCGTTTTTCACGTTGAAGGCCCACTGCTTGTCATTGCCGGCCCGGGCAGCGGCAAAACCCGCGTTATAACATACCGAATTGCGGCCCTTATTGATTTAGGTGTCCCACCCCACAATATCTGCGCAATAACCTTCACTAATAAAGCTGCTGACGAAATGCGCCAAAGAGCCATCGCTCTCGGCGTCTCTGTTGGAGCACACATCAGCACCTTTCATTCTTTGTGCGTCAGAATCCTGCGTAACTATGCTGATAGGGCGGGCATAAACCCTAACTTCAGCATTTACGATGGGTCAGACCAGGCAAGCTCCATCAAACAGGCCATCAAAGACAGCGACCTTAACACCACAGATTTCCCGCCCGCTCGAATGCTTGAGGCAATCTCCACTCTCAAAAATAAATTAGTCGATGTTGAATTTTTCCAGACTAATGCGGAAGATTTCTTCTCCAAAACACTTGCCAGAATATATGCTTCTTATCAAAGCATATTAAATGAGCACAATGCCCTGGACTTCGATGACTTATTGATGAAAGCCGCATTTCTACTCCGTGACTTTCCTGATGTGTGCCGGCAGCTTGGAGAACGCTTTAAGTTTCTGCTGATAGATGAATATCAGGATACCAACCACGCCCAGTATGTAATTGCCAAAGCCCTCGTCTCGCACCACAACAATATCTGTGCAACCGGCGACCCAGACCAGTCCATATATCGCTGGCGGGGGGCCGACATCCGAAACATCCTGGACTTTGAAAAAGATTGGCCCGACGCCGCTGTCGTCAAACTTGAGGAAAACTTCCGCAGCACTCCTAATATCCTCCAGTGGGCAGACAAGCTGATTTCATTCAACCGAAAACGTAAAGAAAAAAAACTTATCCCAACAAGACCACATGGCAAGGATATCGTAGTAAATGTCTGCGAAGACGAAACAAAGGAAGCTCAGGCCGTTATCTATCAGATAAAACAGTTAGTCGAGCAAGGCTCTTCTCTAAAAGATATCGCCGTGTTCTATCGTGTTAATGCGATGAGTAGAATCCTCGAAGAAGCCTTTATCCGCAATCGAATGCCATACCAGGTTGTTCGTGGCGTAGAATTCTACAACAGAAAAGAAATCCGCGATATGCTGGCTTACCTCAAAGTCCTTGCCAATCCCAGTGCCGAAATTGCACTGCTTCGCATCATCAATACTCCGGCTCGCGGGATAGGAAAAACAACTATTGATAAAATTAAGACCTTTGCCTCTCAAAACCGAATCAGCCTCTTCGAGGCTATAAAAAAAGCCCAGCACATCGACTCTCTCGCCAAAGCTACCAAAGACAAGCTCGCTGCCTTTGTCAAGATGTTCGAGAAATTTAGCAAGCGCATTGCCAGCAAGGTCGCACCTATCGCAGAATTTATCTTTACCGAATCAGGATTAGCCGAATCGCTCCAGGCAGGCGGCTCACAGGGACAGGATGCTTATGAAAACGTTAAAGAGCTTATAAACTCCGCCGCCTATTACGACCAGGAAACTGAACAGCCCTCTCTTACGGATTATCTTCAGCAGATTTCGCTCTTTAGTGACATCGATGGCTATGACACCTCCAGCGACCGTGTCGCCCTAATGACCCTGCACGCTGCAAAAGGCCTCGAATTTGAAAATGTCTTTATTATCGGCGTCGAAGACGGCATATTACCCCACGCAAGAAGCGGTGCTTACGAAAATGATGACGACCTCGAAGAGGAACGCAGATTATTTTTTGTCGGCATAACCCGCGCCAAATCAGGCCTGTATATAAGCTACGCAAAATACCGGACACTCCGCGGCCAGATGCTCCATACAATACCGTCACAGTTTCTTTTTGAGCTTGGAACTGATTTCTTCGGACCTGATAATGTCATTGACTCAAATCCTTCTGTCATTCCCGCGCAACCTGTCCCGAGCGAACTCGAAGAAGCGGGAATCCATTGCCCTACGCCGACATTTACCGCCGGACAGGTGGTGCGACACAGGGTATTTGGCCGCGGCCAGGTCAAAGAATTTATCGATATGGGCGAAAATAGTGTCGTTGTAGTAAAATTTAATTCTGGCCAGATAAAATCGCTTATGGTAAAATACGCCGGCCTTAAAATTGTATAAGTTTTATCTGTCTTCGGCTCTTTAAAAAAGAACCGCAAACTATGAACTTTTAATTATCTCAATCGTTATTGGAATGTTCACAAAACTCTGAAAAAGGAGGTCAAAATGACAGAGCAAATCAATCGAAGAGAATTTCTGCAAGTGGCGGCTGCAGGAGGCGCCCTGTATGTCGGCGGTTCAAGTCTTCTGGCACTCGGCGCAGAACCTGGAAAATCGAAGCTCATAAGCCCCGGCTGCAGAAGAACAAAGGTCAAGGTTGCACGGCTTTATATGGCGATTCCCAACAACCCTCACTGGCCCAAACCAAGCCTAAACATAAAGGACGAGCTTAAAGTCTATGACTCCGAGTTCGCAAAAATGAAAAACGAATTGTCCGACGTGGAGTTTGCCGTCGATGAGCTAATCTCTTCACCAGATCAAGTCGGCAAAATCAAAGACGCCCTTCAGAACGTTGATGGCATCCTCGCCATTCATCTGACCATCGGCATAGGTTCAATCCTGAATGAAATCCTCGGTGTAGGTAAGCCCACTGTCGTTTTTGCCATTCCGTATTCCGGCCACGAGTGGGCCGGCTATGGTGCTATAATGAAACAGCCTCTCGGCGCCAAAACGGAGTGCATTCTTTCCAGTGACTATAAACAACTGGCGTTTGCTATAAAACCTTTCCGCGCAATCCATCACCTAAAGGAAGCCAAGATTCTCAACGTTACAACGCGGGATGTCTCCAGGTATGCCGAAGCTATGAAAAATAAATTCGGCACAGAAATGAAGCAAATCACGCTTGAGCGAGTAGTCGAGCTTTACAACGCCGTCAGCGACAAAGATGCACAGGCGGAAACCGATCGCTGGGTCAAAGGTGCAGAAAAAGTTGTCGAACCCTCGATGGAAAACATATTCAAGTCCTGCAAACAGGCATTGGCCTTTGAAAAACTATTGGATGAAGAGGATGCAACGGTTCTGACCGTCGATTGCTACGGCACAATGTGGGACAAGACCATCAAGCTTCCCGCCTATCCGTGCGTGGGCTTTACAAGATTAAATGATATGGGCTACGGCGGCATCTGCGAGTCAGACCTCCAATCTGCAATGACGCACATAATGTTCCAGGGTCTATCAGGAAGACCCAGCTTTATCAGCGACCCAACCGTCGATGAATCTAAAAATAGCATCATTTTGGCCCACTGCCTCGGGTCAACAAAAATGGATGGCCCGGATAAACCCGCCTGCCCCTATAAGCTGCGAAATGTAATGGAACGCCAGGAAGGAGTCGTCCCACAGGCGCAAATGCGGGTCGGCCAGAAAGTTACCCAGGGCATTTTGCTCGGCACAGACTTCCTGCCGTATTTCACCGGCGAAATAATCGAATCTCCTGTAGGAATCGAAGTGGATAGAGGCTGCCGGACCAAAATTAACGTCAGAGTCGATGGCGACATCCGCAAACTCTGGAAAAACTGGGCCAACGGCCTGCACCGCCAGACCTGCTATGGCGACATCACAAAAGAGCTTGGCTTCTTCTGCAGATTCAAAGAAATCAAAATGGTCGATGAAGCCGCATAAAAAGCCTTTCAATCTAAAACCGAAAGGCACAGCCAAGCCTCGGTTGTGCCTTTTTTATTTTGCATCTTGAGTAAATACACATATTTCAGTAAAATGCCGGCAATATAAATAACTGTAAAACTTTGATGAAAGGCAGACCTGATGAATCGCCGTGATTTTCTAAAAACTACCGGCACAGCCATATTGGCGCTGCGGCCGTCTCTGCTCTATGCGCAAGAGCAAAAAAACAACGAAACAAAATCTCCTGATGAGATTCTCAGCCAGCTCGATGACCGCATCGAAAAATACCGCAAAGGTAAAACCGACTTAACTCTCCTCGACCCGGATGGCAAACCGCTCGGCACCGGAGTATCCGTTAAAATCCAGCAGAAGCGACACAAATTTTTGTTCGGATGTAATATCTTCAAGCTCGGCCAGTGCAGAACGCCTGAAAACAATGCTGATTACGAGAAGCATTTTGCGGCGCTATTAAATTACGCGACTTTGCCTTTTTACTGGTGGAACTACGAACGCGAAAAAGGAAAGCCCGATGATGCCCGCTCTTATGAAATCGTTCGCTGGTGCAAGGCCAACAATGTAACAACGAAGGGACATCCCCTCGCCTGGAATTGGGCCGAGCAGGATTGGTTGCCGAATGAACCGGAAGCCGCTATGCAGGCCCAGTTTGACCGCATTGAGCATTGTGCTCGGCAGTTCAAGGGTGACATTGACATCTGGGATGTAGTCAATGAAGCCACTCATTACGACCGGCCGGAATGTCTGAAAAGAGCGCCTAAACTAAGCGAGGCAATCCGAAGAATGGGTATCGGAGCCTATGTCCGCGGCGCGTTTAACACTGCACGGAAGGGCAGCTCACAGGCCACGCTTATCATAAATGACTATCGAACCGACCCCGCTTTTGAAGAAAAAGTCCTTTCGCAACTGGTTGACGAGAATAAAAAACCGCTTTACGACGTCATCGGCATCCAGTCCCATATGCACGGCGGCTACTGGGGAGCTGCTCGAACATGGGAAGTCTGCGAGTATTTTGCAAAATTTGGAAAGCCGCTGCATTTTACCGAAACAACCCTCATCTCCGGCCCACGCACGGAGCAGGGCTGGCTAACTACACCGGAAGGGGAGGAGCGTCAGGCCAAACAGGTAACTGAATTTTATAGCATACTTTTTTCACATCCCGCTGTTCAGGCTATCACATGGTGGGACTTCACCGACCAGGGCGCCTGGCAGGGGGCCCCTGCCGGCTTTGTTCGGGCCGATATGTCCCCCAAACCTGCCTACGAACAATTATTGAAGCTCGTTAAAGGCAAATGGTGGACGAAAGTCGAAACAACTGTTGAACAGCCAGGCAATGTGAACTTTCAGGGCTTCTTCGGCCAATACGAAATCATCGCAAATGTCGCTGGCCGACAATTAACCGGCACCTTCTTGTTTGACGAAACTAAAAAAGAAACTATACAGGTTCGTTTAAGTTGATTCGAATACATTAAAGGAGTTCAAGAATGCCACGACCGCAAATCAAACTTTACTATAAAAACGTAATGGCAGAAGTTATAGGCGATGAGCACGGCATCACGCCAGACCAGCTCGAAGCCCTTGCAAAAAAAATCAAGCCCATAATTGCCACGCTAAACGAAAAGAAAAAGAAAGGCAAGAAATACATATACAAAATCCCTTATAGAAATCTTCCTTTCGACACAAAAATTTCCGATGATGTCAAAGACCGTGTCGATGAAGTAAAAGAGGGCTGCGAAAATCTTGTAGTCCTCGGCATCGGCGGTTCAGCCCTCGGCAACATCGCCCTGCAAACCGCACTCAATCCTTATATGTATAATCTCGATGATAAAAGAAGGCACGGCCCTCGCCTCTTTGTCTTCGACAATATTGACCCAGCCCAGTTTGGCTCATTTCTGGATTGGGTCGGCAACAAGCTCGGCAGGACCATTTTCAATATCATAAGCAAGTCCGGCGAAACCGTAGAAACAGCGGCCCAGCTTCTAATTATTCAAAAGCTCCTGCTCGATAGGCTTGGCCGCAAGGGTCTGCAAAACCAAGTCATTGCAACAACAGACCCCGAAGAAGGCACTCTGCACAAGATTGCCAAAGAATTAAAGCTAAAAAGTCTTGAGGTGCCCGACGGTGTCGGCGGACGTTTTAGCGTCCTCAGTGCGGTCGGCCTATTCAGCGCCGCTATGTGTGGAATTGATATCGATTCTCTGCTGGCCGGCGCACGCGATATGGATAGAAGAGTTACGCGTAAAAATCTTGATGATAATCCAGCAGCAATCATCGCAGCGACAAACTGGCACTTCTATAATCGCGGCAAAAAAATCTCCGTGATGATGCCGTATAGCTATCACCTCAAAGACCTGGCTGATTGGTATCGCCAGCTCTGGGCAGAAAGTCTCGGCAAAGCAAGCGATTTGGATGGTTATGAAGTCCACATTGGCCCCACACCCATCAAGGCCCTCGGCGCCACCGACCAGCACAGCCAGATACAATTGTATCGTGAAGGCCCTAACGATAAACTGTTCACCTTCCTGCAGGTTCGTAACTTCGGCAGAAACCGTAGCATTGGCCCGGCTCCTGCCTGCGCTCCAGAACTTAATTATCTTGCCGGTAAAAGCCTGAGAACTCTTTTCAATAATGAAAAGATGGCCACCGAATATGCCCTTGTGCAAAGCCATCGTCCTTGTCTTACTATTACCTTTCCCCAGGTTGATGCTTATACCGTTGGCCAATTCATTTATCTTTATGAGGTAGCGACATCTATCACCGGCGCTCTATTCAATATCAATCCTTACGACCAGCCTGCTGTTGAGCTTGGCAAACAGGCTACCTTCGCACTGATGGGAAAACCCGGCTATTGCAAACTCGTAAATTATAAATATAAAGATTTTGCAAAAAAAATTTGTTCTGCAACCAAAGTTGACACTGCTTATATGGTCTGATATTTTTTGAAAAAGGGATTTCGACGACTAAAGGATTTGGCCAATGAACTATGCGGTAATAATGGCAGGGGGGAGCGGGAAAAGATTATGGCCCCTCAGCCGAAAAAAACGCCCCAAACAAATCCTCAAGCTCCTTAATGGTGAAACGCTTTTACGCCGCTGCCTCGAGCGCCTCTTACCGATATTTGACATACGAAACATAATCGTCCTCACAAACGCTAACTACGTTGACCTTGTCCGCGAAGACCTGCCTGAATTGCCTTTTGATAATGTCATTGGTGAGCCGGTCGTGCGAGACACCGCCAGCGCCATTGGCCTGGCCGCAAGCATCCTGACCAAATCCGACCCCGATGCAACCACCGCCATCGTTACAGCAGACCAGATAATTGAACCGCCTGAGGTGCTGCAGCAGGCCATTAAGGACGCCCTGACCTTTGTCAACAATAATCCTGATAATATTATTACATTCGGCATCAAGCCGACCTTTGCCAGCACTCTCCTTGGTTACATAAAATGCGGTGCCGCCCGTGCCTATCCCGGCTGCGAAAATAAAATCTGTCCTGTCAACGTATTTAGAGAAAAACCAGATGAAAAAACAGCTAAAGAATATCTTGATAGTAACCAATACCTGTGGAATTCCGGTATGTTTGTCTGGAAGGCTAAGACAATTTTAGCAAATCTAAATGAATACCTTCCTGAAGCCACCGAACCTCTTGGCAGAATCAAAGCCGACTGGGATAGTCCCTCTCAACAGCAAACACTTCAGGAGTGGTTCCCAAAACTTCCCCAAATCAGTATTGACTTTGCCGTTATGAATAAAAAAAGCAGCGGCATCTATGCAATAAAATTAGACTGCCGCTGGCTCGATATGGGTTCTTTCGCTGCACTGGCTGACATTATCAATTCCGACAAGGACCACAACATCGTTGTGGCTGGTGCAAGTGAGCTGCTTGACTGCAAAAATAGCATCATAGTTACCGAGGATAAAGGGCATCTTATTGCCGCAATTGGCCTGGAGAATATAGTCGTTGCTCACAGCCCTGATGCAACACTGGTGTGTCCTGTTGATAAGACCGACAAATTGAAGGACCTGCTTGAGCTGATAAAACAGCACGCCGGCGAAAAATTCCTCTAATATCGTCTAACAAAAATAAAGAATACCGTCTGTCATTCCCGCGAAAGCGGGAATCCAGAAGTTTTGAGTCAGTTAGAAATTCATTTTTATAGACATTATAAGAAACTGGTAAATAATTCATCTACAGATAACAAAATGCGATACTTGGCAATAGATTACGGCACTAAACGCACAGGCCTGGCAATTTGTGACGCCGCTGAAACCATCGTTTCGCCTCTTGCTGTCCTCGAAAGCCAAAAAGAATTCGTAAAAAAGATTACAGAAATCGTCAAAGCCGAAGGCGTCGAAGCCATTGTCATCGGCTTACCTTTGAATATGGATGACTCCGAAGGCACACAGGCTAAACTTGTTATCAAATTCGCCGAGCAATTAAAAGAGCATCTCAATACTTGTCTGACGACAGTCAAGATTCCCATACATTTCCAGGATGAGCGCCTTAGCAGCTTCATCGCTGAGGACAAATTGGCTCCCTTTGATTTCACGAGGGGCAAAAAAAAGAAACGCCTCGATGCCATCGCCGCCGCAGAAATCCTCGAGGCCTTCCTCGAACAAAAAAAATAGTAATCTCTTTGTCCTTATCGGCACTTGAAAATGTTAAATCGGACAGCGAATTCACTACAGAAATCATTATTATCACTCAACAAACCTTCCCATCCCAATTCCCATTACAAATTCTCGTGATGCCCCATTTTGAAAGGTCACGTTTGAATCCGCCCGAGGCGGACAAGATAGGTTTTGTTTGGTCCCCGGTTTGAGGATTCCGAGAAGCTCACCCGTAGGGATCTCCGCCCCCTTAGGGGGTAAATTCGCTTCGAGTTTGTTTGGCTTTGATTGGGTTTGTTTTTCACCGCGGCTGCAAAGTCATTTATTTTCATAATGCTTTGTTTTAACAGAACTTACGCTCATTTGAGTATCCAGCAAATTGGCTTTGTTTTGCATAATTTACTCATAGCCATAGAGGAAAATGTATATTTTTTAGCCACAGAGTTCACAGAGAACACAGAGATATAAGTATTTGTTATTAAAAAAGTTAAGTCGCATTTTTGTAAAATTCCTTAAATATTCGTGCTGATACGTGGAACTGCCCTTCGACTTGGTTCGACTCTTTCGACTACGCTCAAGACAGGTTTGCTCACCACAGGCCGCTCAGGACAGGCTGTTCCGTTTCGTGCGGGTCTGGGCGTGCTTGCCCCTTGTGGCGTGCCTATCGTGCACTACACAAGCACACATCGGTATTATACCAAATTATGCCTATTTTTCAACAAAAATCTCATAATATGAAAAAGATTATGCCAAAGAGGACCCGGTGCGGCCTTTGGCCGCAACCAAAAAAATTAGACACGGATTCCTTCGACAAGCTCAGGACGGGGTAACACGGATTGACACTGGTTATTGATATTTAATCTGTGTTTACTCGACGTTTGTGTGGCGGAATCGTAAATCCCCCTGTCATTCTGAGCCCTTCGCTTCGCTCGAGGATAAACTCCGCGAAGAATCTCACTTCGACATTCAAAGTTCGACATTCAATATTCGACATTCAGTATCCCCATCCCCCTGTTTTTACTATGATATTTCGTTTTTTTGGGGTTATTGAGGTGATAGTGCAGAAAATTTAAGAATTATAGGACAATTCTTTTGACATTACCGTGGTAGAATGATACAGTATAATTGATTTTGCGGCCAAGGCCGCAAAGGAGGACGATATGCGATTTTATGAGGTAGGTTCCGTTAATTCAAAAGGGGTAAATGACGGTGCGCACAGTGCGCACCGTAAAAATATCAACAGTTCTTGAAAGGGAGAAAAAAATGGAAACAAAAAAGAAAATTTTGTTGATTTTGGTTCTGGCTTTCGGCCTGATTGTCTGTCTGCCGAAAGTAGGCCAGGCAGCGCCGATGGGCACTGGCTTTACTTATCAAGGCCGGCTGATTGATGCCAACAAGCCGGCAGATGGTCTTTATGACCTTCAGTTCAAGCTCTATGATGCCAACGTCGCAGGGGCACAGAAGGGAAGCACAATTAATATCGGCGAGGTAGATGTAATTGATGGTTATTTCACAGTATTATTGGATTTTGGCAGCGTGTTCGACGGCAATGACCGCTGGCTTAAGATTGGCGTTCGGCCAGGTGAATTGAATGACCCGAATGTATATACGCTTCTAAGTCCGCGACAAGAGGTTACGCCAACACCTTATGCGATCTATGCAAAGACCGCGGATAGTATTAGTTTTGGAATAGACTGGATTGAAATTTTTAACCGTCCCGCCGGATTAGATGATGGTGATCAGGTTGGAATAACAAGCGAGACGGACCCTGTTTACGTCGGCTCTCCCGCGTTTGGAATAACCTGGTCCAACATAACTAACTGGAATACGGCCTATGACTGGGGAAACCACGCTCTGGCAGGTTATTTGAAGACTGAGATAGACCCGACCGTTTTAGCTTCGGTGAAAGATGGGATAACCTGGACCGAGGTTTCCAACCGTCCTGCTGGATTAGATGATGGTGATCAGGTTGGTATAACAATTGAGACAGACCCAACCGTTTTAGCTTCGGTGAAAGACGGGATAATCTGGACCGAGGTTTCCAACCGTCCTGCTGGATTAGATGATGGTGATGATATTGGCATAACAAGTGAGACAGACCCAACCGTTTTAGCTTCGGTGAAAGATGGAGTTGCTTGGAGCGAGGTTTCCAACATTCCTGCTGGATTTGCGGATGGTGTAGACAATACAGGCATAACAAGCGAGACAGACCCTGTTTATTCGGGTGCTCCCGCTTCAGGGATAACAGCAGGCAACATCACCAACTGGAACACGGCTTATGGCTGGGGAAATCACGCGTTGGCAGGTTATTTGAAGACTGAGACAGACCCGCAAGTTGGCAGCAATACCACAAATTACATCCCAAAGTGGAATGGTTCAGCGCTTGTATCTGGAACAATATATGATAGTGGTAACGTCGGCATCGGAACGTCAAACCCTGCCGCCAAATTGGACGTCAGTGGCGACATCAGCGCCGCTTCCGTCTATAAGATAGGTGGCAGCACGGTCCTGTCGGCTCCGGGCACGCAAAATACGCTCGTAGGTCTGGCGGCCGGAGCAGTCAACACAGGCAGTGGCAATACATTTACGGGATATCAGGCAGGCATTGTCAACACCTCAGGCGCTAGTAACGTGTTCTCAGGATGTCAGGCAGGCTACAAAAACACCACAGGCAATGATAACACATTCTCAGGATTTCACTCAGGCTACTGGAACAATGGCGACAGGAACACCTTCTTAGGACGTGAGGCGGGAGCTACGAGCGGGACTACCAATGATAACACGTTCTCAGGATACTACGCAGGATATAGTAACTCAGCAAATTTCAACAGCTTCTTTGGGTCTGAGGCAGGCCAGGACAACACCACAGGCAATTACAACACATTCTCAGGATACGGTGCAGGCAACTCCAACACCACAGGCTATGATAACACATTCTCAGGATCCTTGGCAGGCTACTCCAACACCACAGGCAATGACAACACATTCTCAGGATACGGTGCAGGCAACTTGAACACAACAGGCGGTAACAACACATTCTCAGGATACCGGGCAGGCGCCAACAACACCACAGGCAATTACAATGTCTTTATTGGTTACGAGGCCGGCTACAATGAAACAGGTTCTAACAAGCTATACATTGCCAACTCCAGCGGCACTCCCCTCATATACGGTGATTTTTCAACCAGCAGGGTCGGCATTCACATAACCGACCCAACCGAGAGCTTAGATGTCCAAGGGACGGCAAGACTAAGAGGAATAGGTAGTTCAAGCGGAACAACGGTAGTTGCAGACGGTAACGGCAAATTGTGGAAACAGAGTTCGAGCCAGAGATATAAAACAAACATAGAGCAGCTTGATGCAGATGCAGATGACGTCTTGAAGTTAAGGCCGGTGAGGTTTCAGTGGAAGACAACAGGACAGAACGATATTGGTTTAATAGCAGAAGAAGTTGAACAACAACTCAACGATTTGGTGATACACGACAATGAAGGAAGGCCTGAGGCAGTAAAATACGATAGGGTCAGTTTGTATCTGTTGGCCGTTGTTAAAGACCTGAAAGACGAAAATGAATCGCTCAAGAAAGTCAACGAGGATATAAAGAATCGTCTGTCGGCGATGGAATCCTTGGTGGCCAAATTGTCCCTGCAACTGGAAGGAAGAATAAAATGAGCACAACGCGGTTAACACTATTATTGTTTGCAGTTCTGGCAGTAGTCGGCGTAACGTTCGCTCAGACCGGTGGAGATTATATTCTGACTTGGAGCACGATCGATGGCGGGGGCGGGCGAAGTGCCGGTGGGCAATATGAGCTTGTCGGCACGATAGGTCAGCCGGATGCGGCTTATAGCAGCGGCGGCAATTATGAACTGCTTGGCGGCTTCTGGCCCGGCGGGCCATTGTGCATAGTTGACTTCTATGACTTCACCAGATTCGCCGAGCATTGGCTTGCGAGTGGCAGCGGTTTAGCCGGCGACCTTGATGGTGACGGCGACGTTGACGTGGAGGACCTAAAACGGCTTGCCGATAACTGGCTTTGTTATTGTCCATATAATTGGACGTTGCGATAAAGACGGAGGACCCTTCGACTCGCTGCGCTGGTTCGACAAGCTCACCACGGCTTGCTCAGGGCAGGTGGAGGACGCCCTTCGACGCGCTGCGCTTGCTCACTTCGACAGGCTCAGTGCAAGCAGGGCAAGCAGAGGACGGAGGATAGACGAGCAACGTACGACTCACGACGAAATACAAGCTACGAATCCGCCATAGGCGGACAAGCTACGAACAACGATGCCCGAATAAACTACGCGGGCAACCGCAAAATATTTACCTTCAGACACCAAATTCACTCCTTATTTTTGTTAAACTTTGTGCAGAAAAGACTTGCATAGATAATTATATATGATTATAATATCGGCTTTAGATTTAATAACGCTCACAACTGTATGTGCCAGCGTAAGTTAGAAAGGATTTAGTAAAAGATGTTAGCAAAGCAGCAAAAAGGAAAAGTTATTCACGACTTTGAAATCCACGATGGCGATACCGGTTCACCCGAGGTCCAGATAGCTCTCTTGACCGAAAGAATCAATGGCCTCACTGATCACTTTAAGACCCACCGCAAAGATTACTCGTCCCGCCGTGGTCTATTGAAAATGGTCAGTGCCAGGGCCGCACTGCTTAAATATGTAAGCAAAAAAGACCCGAAGCGCTATCAAGAAATTATTTCCCGGCTCAACTTGCGAAAATAGTAAAGCTTAAGGGCACAACTGCACTGCAGCACAAGCACCTTTTGCAGCGTGCACTTATGGATTTATTCGATTGTTAATGAGGTAGTATATGTTTGACGTATGTAAAGTGGAAAGAGAAATCGGAGGAAGAATCTTATCTATCGAAACAGGCAAAATCGCTAAACAAGCGCACGGCTCCGTGGTCGTCCGATATGGTGAGACTGTAGTTCTTGTTGCTGTGGTAACAGCGCCGCCAAGAGCTGAAGAGATTGATTTTTTCCCGCTGAGTGTCGAGTATCGCGAGAAGCAAAGTGCCGCAGGCAAATTCCCCGGCGGCTTCATTAAACGCGAGGGAAGACCATCCACAAAGGAAATTCTTACCGCCAGAATGATTGACCGACCCATTCGCCCGCTATTCCCGGATGGTTACTTCGAGGAGGTCCAGATTGTTGCGGACGTCTTAAGCGCCGACCGGGAAAACGACCCTGATGTCCCAGCCATAATAGGCGCAAGCGCCGCTCTTACCATAAGTAAAATCCCCTTTTTAGGTCCTATCGCAGCCTGCAGGATAGGCAGAGTAAATGAGCAATTTATCATCAATCCTACTTATAAGCAGTTGGAAACAAGCGACTTGAATATGCTTGCCGGCGGCCATAAAGATGCCTTGAATATGATTGAAGTCGGCGCTAAAGAAGTATCGGAACAAATTGCTGCTGATGCTGTCTTGATAGCCCACAAAACCATTAGTCAAGTCTGCGAGATGATTGAGGAGCTCCGGGGAAAAATTGGCGCCGAAAAAGAATCTCCTATTATCGAAATTGATAACGAGCTTTATTCGCAAATCTCCTCACGGATAATGGACCGACTCTACGCGCTTAAGCAAATCCCAGCCAAGCAGCCCCGACAACTCGGGGTTGAGGAGCTATTTGAGCAATTAGTTACCGAATACTGCACAATCGGGGATAGTCCCGGTCCCGACACATCAGACCTTGCACAGAAAGTTACGCCAAAATGTGACAAAGTAATGCTGAAGCGAATCTTTGAGAAGATAGAAAAGCTGGTTGTTCGCAAACTGTTGTTGGAAGGCAAACGCCTCGATGGCAGAAGCTATGTTGACGTTCGCCCAATCTCTTGTGAAGTGGGTATTTTGCCCCGAACGCACGGCTCAGCTCTATTTACCCGTGGCGAGACCCAGTCCCTTGTAACCGTTACTCTCGGGACAATCCGGGATGCACAGATTATCGATGGCTTACTGGATGAATACGCTCAAAATTTTACGCTTCATTATAACTTTCCGCCGTTCTCCGTCGGCGAGGTGCGACCCGTTCGCGGGCCAGGCCGCCGCGAAATCGGACACGGCGCCCTCGCAGAACGAGCATTAGTGCCTGTCAGGCCGCCGGAAGACCAATTTGCCTACACTATCAGAATCATCTCGGATATTACCGAATCAAATGGTTCAAGCTCAATGGCTTCGGTCTGTGGCGGGTCACTGGCGCTTATGGATGCGGGCGTCCCGATTAAACAGGCCGTCGCAGGTATATCAATCGGTATGGTCACAGACGAGAACAGCCACCACGAATTGCTAACCGATATCATTGGCGAAGAAGACCATTTCGGAGATATGGATTTCAAAGTCGCCGGCACTACCGATGGCATCACAGCGATACAGCTCGATATAAAAGCCCAGGGATTGCCGCACAACATTATGGTCGAGGCCCTGGAACGCGCAAAATCAGCCCGTCTCGAAATTCTCAAGAGTATGAACGCAACCATCAGCAAACCCAGGCCGCAATTAAGCGTTTATGCACCAAAGCTGGTAACCGTTGAGATTGACCCTGAGTTTATCGGCAAGGTAATTGGACCCGGCGGCAAGATGATTAAGAGCATCCAGGAACAGACCGACACGACTATCGAGGTCGAAGAAGACGGCACGATTTACATCAGTTGTGTTGGCGGCGATGGCCACCTCAAGGCTAAGGAAATTATTGAATCAATTACACAGCCTCCAATGGTCGGACGGATATATAATCAATCAAAAGTAGTCTCTGTGAAGGACTTTGGCGCCTTTGTTGAAATCTTGCCTGGTGTCGAAGGACTATGCCATATCAGTGAGCTAAGCGATGGCTACGTCAGAAACGTTGAGGACGTCTGCAAAGTAGGGGACGAAATACCGGTCAAGCTGCTGTCAATTGATGAGCAGGGCAGATTCAAGCTCTCACGTAAAGCCGCCATCGCCGAGCTTAGCAAAACCGAACAAAAAGAAAAACCAGAAGCCGCTAAGAAAAAATAACAACTTAGTTACAGATACAAATCAAAAGCCAATCACAAATGGCTTTTGTTACTTTATGGCTTTTGCCTATTTGCTTTTTGTTCCATATTCGCCGCGTTCTGCAACTATAAACTACGAGCTAAAATGGTTTCTGAAATCCAAAAAACCACAGATGTGTATATCAAACAGCTCGAGGAATTGAGCAAGTTGACTGGCGCCCTCGCTCACGAAATCAAGAATCCACTTTCTACTATCAAGGTTAATTTGACACTCATTAGCGAGGATCTCCAGAGCGTAAATTCTACAGATGCGTGTAAAATCACAGCAGAAAAAGACGACAGAATAATTGCACGGGCACTGAGAAAAATTGCCGTTATCCAGAAAGAGACCGATAGGCTCGAACAGATACTTGAAGGCTTTCTGCGTTACATCGGCAAAACCGAATTGCAGCTATCAAGTGTTGACGTCAACGAGCTTATTAGCGATATGGTCGATTTTTACCTGCCCCAGGCCCACAGCCGCTCCATAACCGTTCGCCAGAGTTTATCTAAAGAGCCGCTTATTTGTAAAGTCGATGCAGGTATGCTAAAACAAGCAATATTGAATCTATTTATCAATGCCCAGCAGGCTATGACCGAAGGCGGCGAGCTGATGATAAGAACCGACCGTCAGAAAAAAGATGCGGTCATCCAGATTAGCGATACCGGCACAGGCATCGCCCCGGATAAGTTACCGCACATCTTTAACGCCTATTACTCGGCTCGACCGCACGGAATCGGATTGGGTTTAGCCACAACAAAAAAAGTTGTTTCCGCACACAATGGAACTATAACCGTTGCAAGTGAGCTGGACAAAGGCACAGCGTTCACAATAAAACTACCTCTTCAGGATAGTTGAGTGTGAATTTGAAAGAAAATGAAAACTTAATCTTGGTTGTCGATGACGAGCGCGACCACGCCGATGGCATAGTTGAAGCACTCCAGAAAGCGGACGCAAAGCCAATTGCTGTCTATACAGGCAAAGATGCCCTGGATATTATCCGCAGCCAGCCGGTCGATGTCATTGTTACCGACCTTAAGCTCGATAGTGATATCGATGGCTTGGCCATCCTCGAACAAGCCAAAACGCTCAATGACAAAACAGAGGTCATTTTAGTAACCGCTTATGCAACCATCGACACCTGTAAGGAAGCATTAAAGCGGGGGGCATACGATTATCTGGTTAAACCTGTTGATGTTGACCAGCTTCGCACGCTTGTTCAGCAAGCCTTCCGAAAGGTATCGACCGCATACTCCCGCAGCCCTCAAAAAGCCGAAAAGGCCAAAGAACATTTTCAATTTGAAGGTGTGCGCGGCGAAAACCCGGCAATCCAGAACATATTTAATATCCTGAAACGTGTCGCCCCAACCAATATATACATCCTAATTGAGGGCGAATCCGGAACAGGCAAGGAGCTGCTGGCAAAAGCCATTCACTACAATTCGCTGCGATGGGATAAACCCTTCAGACCAATGAATTGTGCAGGACTGACCGATACTTTGTTGGAGAGCGAGTTATTCGGCCACGTAAAAGGCGCCTTCACCGGCGCAACCACCGACAGAAAAGGTCTATTTGAAATTGCCGACAAAGGAACTCTGTTTTTAGACGAAATCGGCGATATGCCTCTCAATATGCAGGCCAAACTGCTGCGTGTCATCGAAGATGGCATCGTCATACCGGTCGGCTCAAACAAAGCCACCGTGGTAGATGTCCGCATAATTAGCGCTACAAACCACGACCTGCGAGAGCTTATAGAAGAAAAAAAATTCAGAGAGGATTTGTATTTTAGAATAAAAGGCGTAAATATCTCCCTGCCGGCCCTCCGTGATAGAGCCGAGGACATACCGGAATTTGTCCAATACTTTCTCAAAGAAGCCGTGGAAGAAACCGGCTCAAAAGTAACCGGCATAACAGATTCAGCGATGTCAATTCTCACCAATTACCAGTGGCCGGGCAACATCCGCCAGCTCCGAAATGCCATCAAAACAATGGTCGTAATGTGCGACCGTAATCAGCTCGACATTCAGGATATGCCGCCCGAAATTCATCAGCCCAGGCAATTAGCCGCTGGCCCTCGCCCACAATCTTCCGCAGCAGGTTTGTCTCTTAACGAGCTTGAAAAACAGGCGATAGCCGAAACACTCGCTAAAACAAAAGGCAACCGTCAAATCGCCGCCAAAATCCTCGGCATTGGCGAACGAACCCTCTACCGAAAAATAAAAGAATATAAGCTGTAGAACAATGTATAAAGTCGAAATCCGAAACAAATTCAAGATTCAAATGCTCAAATATTCAAAACATAGCTGTTTTAGGTCATTTGAATTTTGGACATTAGATATTGTTTCAGATTTCGAAATTCGATATTCGAAATTATAAGCTACTGGTTTCTATAAAATCTGCAAAAACCTAGTTTCAGGCCTTCTTCCGGATTTGTCCAAAAATTTAATATTTTCGCCCTTTTTCTCTTGACATTTCCGACTTAATCAGGTAGTTTATTTTTTGAAGGAGCGGTGGTGAGAAAGCTCGGCGGAGCCCATTTCAGGCTTTCACCCACAAAAATTGGTTTTTGTTGCATAAGAATGCTTTTTAAGTAAGAAGCATAAATTATGAATAAGCTCGCATTAACTGCATTTGTACTATTTGGTATGCCCACTATAGCTTTTGGAACGGTTTCAACCAGAGTATTTGAGGCCGACGGGAATACCCCTTATGATGGCCGGGACATAATGGTCGGAACTAACCTGACAATCATAGTAAGCTCGGATGTAAGCGAATACTGGGGGTCTTTTGGGAACGATGGAGGTAGTTTGACAATCGAAGAAGAGTACTGGGATTACGGGATTCTGTCAGCGAGAGGACCACGAGTATGTGGTGATTGGTCGGGTTCTCACCTTCTGGCAGCAGGTAACGAAGCTTTTGTCTGCGACTGGGAAGAACCAGGTATCGATGGATTTGATTTGTATACCGGCTCAACCGGTATAGAAGCAGGTGACTGGTTTATTATCGACTACACTGCTACAAAAGTAGGCATTTGCAAGGTAGTTTTCTATGACCATAGGATAAGCTGGTTTGACCCTATTTACTATATTTCGTTCTCTACGGTACCTGAACCAGCCACACTTTTGCTGCTCAGTTTTGGCAGCTTGATAATAAGAAGATTAAAATTCAAAAATTAAAAATCAAAATCCAAAAAGGTATAGTGGATACTCGTTCGACAAGTATCGAGAATCGAGTATCGAGAATCAATCATTTTGCACTTTGATTTTTGCTATTTGATTTTTCCTTTTGTAGCCATTTTGGCAGTTGTTCGTATGTTACACCTTCCCACAAGCCCTTTTTGCTTGTGCGTGCAATACTCTCAAGCTGTTTGTATTTATTGTAGAAATCGTGCTTAAACCGTAAATCCGCATAAGCAAAACCTTCGGTTAGTAGAACCTCATTCAAAAACCCGCCATCAGATAACTTGATGTATGCCAGAAGCCGGTTGTATTTATCCCTCGTGCGGTTTTCATCAAGATAAATTGTAACTGGCTTCCCAAGAGCCAATTTTCTTGTGAATTCAGCCGCCTCCGGGCCAAAATACATAACACCGGTTTCAGGATTTTTTGTCTCCGGCGTATCAATTCCCCAGAGCCGAACTCTTGTCCGGTCGTATGTGCCGTCAGCCACATCTATATCAATAGTGTCACCATCCACCACATTTACAACACTGAAAGTCTTGGCGTGGTATTTCTCTAAATCGTAGGCCTTTGTTGATTCGTTGGATTCAGATGGCGCTTGCCACTTAGGCTTAATTACCCCGTGGTCAAGCCAAAGCAAAAACGCCACTGCCAGCACAAATAAAATGGTTATGCCGGCTCGCCGGCGTCTGCTCATCGCATAAATGCTTTTTCTTCTTTTAGCCAACTGCTATTCGTCAATAGGTCTTTGTCCGTTCCTGTGCGGGTTTATCCAATTCAAAGGCCACGCACACCGCGTTAAGAGCCTTCTCAGCATCGGTCTTATTCACAGCGCAGCTAATGCGGATTTCACTGGTCGTAATCAAATCTATATTGACTTTTCCTTTTGCCAGCGCACCGAACATCTTTTCAGCCACCCCATAGTGCGTTCGCATTCCAACGCCCACCACAGAGACCAGAGCAATGTCATCGCGGCTAAATACCTTTTCGCAGTTAATCTCATCCTCAATTTTCTCAACCGCCTCTTTAGCAGCGGCCAAATCCGAAATACTTACCATAAACGACAGGTTTGCCTTGTCCTTGTTAAGCTCAGTTTGAACAATGTCGTTGACTACTACCTTGGCCCTTGCCAGATGAGCAAAAATCTTTGCAGCATTGCCCGGCACGTTATCCACGCCCACCAAATCTATCTTGGCCATATCTTTTTGCATTGTCGCGCCTGTAACCACTACACCTTCCATTTGTGGCACCTCATGAGTAATTATTGTTCCTTCTACTTCTTTACCGCTGTGTCTTACGTGAATCTTGACATCGTATTTTTTGCCAAAAGCAACAGCCCGATTATGCATAACGCCGGCTCCGAGGCTCGCCATCTCCAGCATCTCATCGTAGCTAATCTCCTCCATCTTGACGGCATCTTTGAATATCCGCGGGTCGGTAGTGTAAATCCCATCGACGTCGGTATAGATTTCGCATATCTCCGCTCCCAGAGCCGCTGCTATCGCTACCGCTGTCGTGTCTGAACCGCCTCTGCCCAATGTCGTTATGTTTTCGTTTTCATCGATGCCTTGAAAGCCCGCCACGATAACAATTTTGCCCTGGTCAAGTTGCTTATGTATCCGCTGGGCATCGATACTCTTTATCTGTGCCTTCGTAAAGTCGCTGTTGGTCATCATCCGAATCTGTCCGCCGGTAAAGCTGATAGCGTTGTAACCCATAGCATCGAGGGCCATCGCAAAAAGTGACACCGACTGCTGCTCGCCGGTGCTGAGCAGCTGGTCCATCTCTCGCTTGGGTGGATTGGGATTAAGCTCCAGAGCATCCTTAATAAGCTCATCGGTCTGATGCCCGCGAGCTGAAGCCACTACTACAACCTGGTAGCCCTTCTTGACCGTATCAATTACGCGCCCGGCTGCCCTGCGTATCTTCTCTGCATCCGCAACCGAAGTGCCTCCAAATTTTTGAACAATTATTGCCATACTTACCTCTTTTGAATGCAAGTTTGATGTTTTTACACAGTATATTTAATTCGGCTTTGGCTGCAAATTCCTTTAGCTTTTTAGAAAATACTCCATCAGCTCAAAACCATTCTCTATCCTCAGTCCTGATTTAGCAGCATTACTCTCGCTAAATCCCACATCCACAATCCCTCTTGTCTCGCTGCCGGCCATCGCAAATGGAACCGGCTCCGCCGAATGAGCGCAGCTTCGCACAGGAGTCGGATGGTCAGGCATTACCAGTATCCGCCAGCTCTCATACTTCTTCAGCGCCTCAAAGACAGGCCCAACAATATGTTTGTCAATCTCCTCGATGGCCTTTTTCTTCATCGTTGCATTGCCGTTGTGTCCCGCCTCATCCGGCGCCTCAATATGAATAAAAACAAGGTCATACTTCTTCAACGCCTCTATCGCCGCTGACCCCTTGCCTCGATAATTTGTGTCAATAAAGCCCGTCGCCCCGGGGACATCTATCACATCAAATCCCACCAGCATCGACAGACCCCTTACTAAATCAACCGCACAAATAGCGGCACCCTTCAGCCCGAATCGCTTCTCAAACCGCTCCACAACCGCTCTCTTACCCTGTCCCCAAAGCCAGATACTGCTGACCTGGTTTTCGCCTAAATCCCTTCTGACCTTATTTATGTCGTGATTGGCAAAAAGTTGCTGTGAACGGGCCATCAAGTCAATTAACACCTCGGCTCCTTTACCGCGAGGAAGAATCTTTTCTATCGCTGTCCCTATGTAATCGTGCGGCGGATACGTCTGAACAGCAAAATCAAGTCCCTTAAAAACCACCAGGTGCCTGTAACTTATACCGCTATAAAAACGAATTTTCTCGTTACCAAGCTGGCTGTTTAGCTCTTCTATTAGTTTCCCCGCTTCTACAGTCGATATGTGGCCGGCACTGTGGTCAGCCATTTTGCCATCCGCGATAGTAACCAGATTACATCTGAAAACCCATTCATCTATACCCAGCTTGATGTTGCGGGCCGCCGCCTCAATTGGCGCACGCCCGGGGTAGTATTGCCGCGGGTCATAGCCCAATAGACTCATCTGTGCAACATCGCTGCCCGCCTCCATATTCTGCGGGATTGTCCTTACCAGACCCTGTCTGCCCAGCTTGCTGATTTCATCTATATTGGGCTTTTCAGCCACATCGAGCACCGTTTTATTGCCAAATTGCTCGAGCGGCTCGTCTGCCGCACCATCAGGCACAATTATTACATATTTGGTCATACCACAGTTTTGAACTTTTAGCTTTGAGTTTTTAGCTTTCCTTGTCTTCCGGTATATCTACGATTCTTATACAGACCGGCTTTCCCCTGAATACATCCAGTTTCTCTAATTCCTTTAACGCCTCGCTCATATTCTTTTGTTGCGTGCTATGCGTCGTTATCACCACCGGCACAGTATTGTCAGGCCCTGCACCCTCGTGCTGTAACGCCCCGGAGATGCTTATCTGGTGGTCGCCAAGTATTTTGCTGTATTTGGCTACTACGCCAGGCTTATCCTTAGCCATTACTCTTATATAAAATCTACTTACCGTCTCGCCAATTTTCTCTATTAGCGCTTGTGCTTCGCTCCTCGGCTTAATACGCAGGTGCCGAAAAGTCGTAGCCGAGTTACCAAGAGCCACATCAATAATGTCCGCCACAGCCGCACTCGCGGTAGGCATCATTCCGGCTCCTCTACCATAGAAAATTACCTGGCCGACCGCGCTGCCGAATACGCTGATAGCATTAAACGGCCCTTCTACCCGCGCAAGAGCATTATCCCTGGCAATAAAAGATGGGTGAACCCGAAGCGAAATCTTGCCTTGCTGACTTCTCTGCCCGATTGCAAGCAGCTTCAAACAATAGCCCATCTCGCTGCCGTAGCGAATATCCTCTTGTGAAACTCCCTCAATGCCCTCAACAAAAATATCATCCATCGAAATTTCATACCCGAATGCTAACGACCCCAGTATCGCCAGCTTGTGGGCGCTGTCAAGGCCGCTTATATCCAGTGTAGGGTCGGCCTCTGCAAAACCTTTTTGCTGGGCTTGTGTCAGAGCCGCAGAAAAATCCTCACCCTTGATGGACATATTCGAGAGGATATAGTTGCACGTCCCGTTTACGATGCTATACATCGCACTGATTCTATTTGCCACCAACCCTGTGCGGATAGCCGAAATTATCGGTATCCCTCCCGCACAGCTCGCCTCGAATGCTATACACCGATTATTCTTGTGAGCAGCTCTGTAAAGCTCATAACCATACTCAGCCAACAGCGCTTTATTGGCGGTAACTACGTCTTTGCCTGCTTCGAGCATCTTCAACTGGATTTCCTTCGCCGCATTAGTGCCGCCGACCATTTCAACGCCTATCCGAATACTGTCGTCTTTCAGCAGCTTATCCAAATCATTTGTAAGGACGCCCGGCGGCAGCTTCACGGGCCGAGGCGAATTTGTATCAATATCCACAACGCAGCCAAGCTCCAGCCGAACGCTGGTCCGGACAGCTATCGAATCCGCATCTTCTAATATTATTTTTGCGATGCCGCTGCCTACGGTGCCAAAACCAACCAGCCCAACTCTTACAACTTGTTCAGCCATAAAGACTCCAACTTCCTGCGCCTCAACATCTTACAAGAAACTAAAGTATAATTCAAACTATCTAATTTGGTCAAGCAAAAACCACAAATTGATAGCATTTATAAGCAAATAAAATAATCGGCACAATCTTTTATATTTTACCCACAGAACCGCCAATTACAGACTAAAGATTGACAGGCTTTATAATGTAGATTATTTTATCATTATAAAAAGACAATTTCTTGGGTAAAATTCTGTTTCTAAGAAATTCAGATTAGTGCAATAAAATTAAGGAGTCAAAAAATGAGATGTGTGAAATTGTTAGTTCCTATCACGATTATCATTATCCTGGCAGGATGCCAGCAAGGAGGAACAAAAATGACAACGAAAACATTCGGCGATGATGTGGCGTTTCTCAAAAAATATACCGATGTGCTCGTTCTGTCGGACTCATCTGGTAAAAGCCAGTTAGCCGTCTTGCCCAAAATGCAGGGACGCTCTATGACCAGTACCGCAGAAGGCAAGGGGGGTCTAAGCTTCGGCTGGATTAACCGCGAGCTAATCTCATCAGGCAAAATCGCCCAGCACATTAACGTCTTTGGCGGTGAAGACCGCTTCTGGATTGGCCCGGAGGGCGGCCAGTACTCCATCTTCTTCAAACAAGGCGTTCCATTTGACCTCGAACACTGGTTCACACCGGCCCCTATCGACACCGAACAATTTGAGCTTGTCTTTAAATCTGCAAATATTGCTGTCTTGAAAAAGGATATTCAACTGGAGAACTTCTCAGGCACCATATTTAAACTCCATGTAGATAGAGAAATCAAGGTCCTCGAACAGAAAGAAGCTGTCGAAGCTCTGGGCGTAGCACCGGCAAAAACAGTCAAAATGGTCGCCTTTGAATCCAACAACAAGATGACAAATACCGGCGACAAAGCCTGGGAGAGAGAAACCGGCCTGCTTTCTATCTGGATTCTCGGTATGTTCAATCCCTCACCTAAAACAACTGTCGTGGTCCCTTTTAGGGCCGGCGAGGAAGAAAAACTTGGCCCGATTGTCAACGATGCCTATTTCGGAAAGGTCCCTCCTGCCCGCCTGAGCATAAAAGAAGGCGTTTTATTCTTTAGCGGCGACGGACAATACCGAAGCAAAATCGGCCTTTCACCCCGGCGTTCCAGACCCGTTCTCGGCAGTTACGACTCCATCAATAAAGTCTTGACTATTGTTCAGTACAACAAACCACGCGGCCGCGCCGCATACGTCAACTCAATGTGGGAAATTCAAAAAGAACCTTACAGAGGAGATGTAGTGAACTCATACAATGATGGCCCTTCACAGCCCGGCGCAAAACCTCTCGGCCCATTCTACGAGCTTGAAACTTCATCTCCGGCAGCCGCGCTTAAACCTGGCGAAACAATAACCCACACGCACCGCACCTTCCATCTGCAGGGCCCGGAAGCCGACCTCGACCCGATTGCTAAGACTACCCTTGGGGTAACAATCGACCAGATAAAATCAGGACTTCCTACCGTCCGCGGTGAGCCTCCGTTTCCGCTTTCAAGCAAGTAGTGAGCATCGAACTTAAATACTTGCGTGAGGCGATAGGTTCTTATACAAGGTCCGAAGAACCCTCTTAACAAACTGCGCCCATATTGTTATTCTATTCGCCTGTAAATTGTGATTGTTTTGAACTCGATAACCTTTTGATTCTGTAACTTATGACGTCATTCTGAACGAAGCGTAGCGAAGTGAAGAATCTCTT
Organism: uncultured Pirellulales bacterium; assembly: GCA_964462515.1. Lineage (GTDB taxonomy): Bacteria > Planctomycetota > Phycisphaerae > Sedimentisphaerales > Anaerobacaceae > CAYWXK01. The sequence goes on along the minus strand of CAYWXK010000005.1, from coordinate 51,042 downwards.
TTTAATTCTATGAAGGTTCGAATAAAAAAACTATTTATTGCAACTGTGTTTGGCCTCTGGCTTGTCGGCCTTACTAAGGCTGGCTTGCCGGAGCAAATTGATAGCATCATCAGCCGACGTTTGCAGCAGAAAGTCCGTTTTTCAATTCATATCGTAAAGGCCGACTCCGCTGCCACAATATACGCCCATAATGAAAAAGAGCCGATGATACCGGCTTCAAATATGAAAATAGTTGTTACCGCCGCCGCCTTAAAATACCTGGGCCCCGACTTTATTTACAAAACGAAGGTCGGACTTTGCGATAATACCCTGGTAATAATAGGAAGCGGCGACCCATTGTTAGGCGACAGGGTTACAGATGCCGGATACAATCGTGACCCCAACTGGATTTTCAAAGACATCGCCGAATCGTTAAAGCGCAGCAAAGTTAAAGCCATCAACAACGTTATCGTCGATACCACTATCTTTGATGACCAGCGCGTCCATCCTAACTGGCCCAAAGAAGAGTTGAACCGCTGGTATGCCTGCGAAGTGAGCGCGCTAAACTTCAATTGCAACTGCATCGAAATAGGCGTCAAAAATATCAATGGCAAGATAATTGCCTTACTCCAGCCGCAGACAAACTTCATAAAGATCATCAATGAGGTCATCCCGATTACACAAGGCGACACCGCCATCGGCGCCTACCGGAACCGGCAGCCTAATGGAATTACCCTGCGCGGCAAATGTAAAGACCAGGTCGAGCCGTTCCCTGTCGCAATTGAAAAACCTGCCGTATTTTTCGCCTACCTATTAACAGAAAATTTAATAAAAGAAGGCATAAAGGTAAAAGGTAATATCATTGAAAAGCCTTTGCCTGACCCCGCCAGTTTCAAATTGCTTATAGAGTTTTTCACCCCCATAACCGATTGCCTGGCACGCTGCAACAAAGATAGTCTCGGCTTGGCAGCAGAGGCGCTTCTTAAGACTATTGCCGCCCAGCGCAATCCAAACAAGAAAAACGGCAGTTGGACGCGAGGCCAGGACCTAATTCACGAATTCCTGTTGCAGCTCGGCATAAGTGAAAACCAGTTTTATATTGATGACGGCAGCGGTCTGAGCCGCCAAAACGAGCTTAGCGCCTCCGCAATAACAAACATTCTATTATCTATCTACAATAGCGATAATTGGAACCTCTATAAAAACTCCCTCGCGGTAGGTGGGATAGACGGCACAATTGCCAAGTTCTTCACCGAAGATAAATACAAGGGCAAAATCCTCGGCAAAACCGGTTACATCCAGAGCGTAAAGTCCTTTTCAGGCGTATGCACAACCGCAGATGGAGATTACATATTTTCTATCCTCACAAATAACGCTAATGGCCAGACCCGCGACGCAATAAACGACATCGCAACACTAATTTACGACTCCTTCGAACCACAAATTCCAAAGATTAAAACAGAACCCAACGAACCCTCCGAACCAAACAACTGAAAGCATACAGGTAGTTCGTCGTTCGTATTTCGTATATCGTGGTGGTAAGGGGTCGGGGGTCAGGGAACAGGGGGGTCAGAAACCTGTCAAACCGCCTAACCGTTCTTCCAACCTCTGCCTTCGAACTTCTGCCTTTTCACTTCCTTTCTTCCAACCAGTGTGAGGCGAATATCGCAAAATCGAAGAAATTTACTAACTCATCGTAATTCATATCGGTGCAGCTGCAAAAGTTATTGTTTTTATCGCAGGCGGCAAGCCATCTCTCAACGAAAAACGATAAGTCAATCGGGTCACAGCCGAAGGGGAGATAGTCGGGAGTGACCCGAACCTCGGTAGTGAATTTGTAGTCCACGTCGGTTTCACTGTCGAAGATTAGCTCTACGAAGAATGCCCGCCAGCCTTGCGGTGGGCTGGAAACCTCAGCGATATAAGTGCCGCCTCCCTGACCTTGAAGCGGTGAGACATTCCAGGCGGAACCGATGACGTCGAGGCGAAAATTGCGAGCGGTTGGATTAGTGGCCTGCCACAGGCGGACTTCTTTGGGGGTAGTGGTCGTTTGGACTTCGATGCGATTCTCAGCAGGGACGGTCCAGGTGAATTGCGGGCGGTCGAGACTGTTCAAAACGGAGTAGTAGAACAGGGTCAGGGATTCGAGAGCATCGTGGCTATACGGGTAGCTGCCGTAGAGGCCGTGGTCGGTGTTGGGGATGTAGCGGAGATATTTGCCGGCGGGCAAGTCGTCAAAGTAGAATTGAGCTGAGTCAGGGAGGAAAAACTGGTCGCCGGTGGAATTGAGCAGATATTTGGGGAGCAGGTAGCGGTCGCGATATTCATAGGGGTCCACTATCTGAAGGAGGGCTTTGCCCTGCGGTGAATACATCCTGCTGATGACGTCCAGGTCAACGTAGTCATGAATCGCTTCGGAGTAGTAGCCGTAGGCGGCGAAATGGTGAGTCATCTGGTCGCCGATATTGAGTACGTCGATGACCATTGGCATGATGGTTATGACGCGTGTATCGACGGCGGCGGTCAGCCATGTTGTCCAGCCGCGTTTGGAGGCGCCGGTGACGGCGAAGTGATTGATTTCGATGTTGCCCACTCTCGGCTCGGCGAGATAATCGTGAATGGTGTCCATTGCGCGGACGGCGCTTTTAGCCATAGGCAATAGCAAGGGCCAATTTGGGTCTTTGGTAATCAGGTACTTATCGAAGGTATAGGCGATGATTTCATCTTCATAACGCGGTCCGCCGCCGTCTGGGAATGTTAGCGGCTGATTCGGGACCATCCGCAATTGCGCTGCGACGGACTGGGTGTTGGTGGCGATGGAAACGACCTCGCTCGGGGCCGATGAAGGGGAAGAGTCGCCGTTGCTGCCGCCGCTGATGTATAACAGCGCGGTATCATAGCTTACTGTCTTTGGGACGACGATTGTGAGCCAGTGCTTCCACAGCGTCCTGTCCACCTCGCCGGGGCTTCGCCAGCTTTGGCTTGTCATGTCGATGACGTATGCGGTGTAGTCGCTGCGGGTAATTGTGCGGACGAGACTGTAGGTGTAGGCCGGATCGGGAGAGGCGATGTAGTCGTCAAGGGCGGTGGCTTTGGCAAACCCAGGATTGAACAGACCGAAGCCAGCCAAGGCAAGAAGAATACATACCGCAGGATTGATTCGAGATGGACTTATGGTCTTCATTCGAGATTCCTTATATACACTGCTCGTAATCCGTCGCCCGTGACTCGTCGCTCGTGGTTCGTCTCACTTCGTACTTATGACTTCTGTCTTTTTACTTCCTTTCTTCGAGCCAATGCGAAGCGAATATCGCAAGGTCAAGAAAATTTACTTCCTTGTCATAGTTAAAATCCCCAGCCGGTGCAAATCTAAGATATGGATACGTCTGATGCTCGCCTATACCCCATATTTCAACAAAGTCCCAGCCGGCATCGGTAAAGGTTCTTTTTGTCTGCATTTGGGCAGTCGTTTTGCCGCAATTTGGGTCACAGCCGGTAGCATAGTCATTATTTTGTAGCCCACACATATTAGGTTCGCCGCTGGTTTGGACATCCCAGAAAGCCCCCCCTATGTAGCCAACAAAATTGTATCCAACCAATCCACCGACATCATCGACGCCATTGACACCGCCGGTAGAGTAGCTATTGTATATGTAGCCAGGTAGTGGAGGAACCCAAACATCGTAAAAGCCGTTGTACCCCACCAAGCCACCGACATCGCTAACACCATTGACATCGCCGGTAGAATAGCAGTTCAAAACACTCCCGTTACAATTTCCCCCCACCAGGCCGCCGACACCCTCTCCACCGCTCACATTGCCGGTAGAATAGCAGTTTGAAACGATACCAGTCCACCTAAGATAACCAATATCCCCCACTAGTCCGCCGACACCCTCTCCACCGCTGACATCGCCGGTAGAATAGCAGTTCGAGATAATGCCACCATTTCCGCCCACCAGTCCGCCGACCGAGTATTCGCCGCTGACATCGCCGGTAGAATAGCAATTCGAGACACGGTCATAATTGAACCCCACTAGGCCACCGACAGAACCGACGCCATTGACATCACCTGTGGAATAGCAGTTCGAGATACTGCCATCATTATACCCCACCAGTCCGCCGACAAAACCATCTGTCCCGGTGACCGAGCCGCTCGAATAGCAGTTCGAGATACTGCCTCCATTAGTATAACCTACCATGCTGCCGATATAGTAACGACCGCTGACAGAGCCGACTTCAAGGCCCAGGTTGTTGACTTCACCGTAATGGATATAGCCAAAAAGCCCCAGAAAATCGTTACCGGCTCCGCCGTCATCGATGGTCAGACATACTATCTTATGGTCGTTTCCATCAAAGACACCGATAAAGGAAGTGCCGTCAAATTCCCAATTGGAATTATTGACATCCGGGGCGATAACGGCGGTGGAGTAGGTTCTCCCGGCCAGATTGACATCATTGACGAGGATAAAGTGTTTATCCCAGTCTTCTTCATAGTTGCCGATGTCGTTGAGGTCTTCTGCTGTTGCGATTCTGTAAGGGTCGTTTGGGTCGCCCGTCCCACCGCTGTATCTTGCCCAAGTCTTCGGTGTGAAAGCAGCACAAATTCCCAGCAAGACCACCATTGAAAATACAGCAGTCAATCTGCCCAGACTTGTTTCACTTTTTTTACTCATTTTACCCTCCTATACTGCCGCCTTTTTCTTAATAGCGACAACTGAACATATTGTAACCAAATCCCGCCCATTTTGCAACAAAAAATCCAAAACATATCCTCGTGATGCCCCATTTGGACAAGGTCACATTTGAATCCGCCGGCCCACCGCAGGCGGGTAAAAGGCGGATAAATCCGCCGGAGGCGGACAAGATTGGGTTTGATTGGGTTTGTTTTTCTCGCGTTTGCAAAGTCGTTCATTTTCATAATCCTCTATTAAAACAGAGCTTACGTTCATTTGAGTATTTAGCAAATTGGGTTTGTTTTGCATAATTGACTCATAGCCACAAAGGCATCCGCCTTCACAAAAGCTACGGCGGACAGGCTCCGGCACAAAGGAACATAGCGATAGAGCGAATCTCAAGAACCTTTTGCATGTGCGGGCCGGTCGATTTTTGGGCGTTACGATGGTTGGCAAGGATTTGAGCTTCGGTAGCCATGAGGAACACCTCAATTTGTTATTGGTAACTGGTAATTGGTGATTGAACATACATTAATCCTTAGTGTAAATGAATTTACGCCTAAATTTGACTGGAACTGCTGTCCCAGTGCTTGCGGGACTCCGCGTGCTTGCCGCTCCTGGCGGGCCTGTCGTGAACTACACAGGTTCACATTGGTATTATACCAAATTCTGCGTATTTTTTCAATAAAAATCTACGATAAGTTCATCACGAGTTTTTTCAGACGATGCGTGCGTCTGGGTGTGCTTCGAGTTTGTAGGTAATCGTCAAGTCCACAGTCCGTAAGGACTCCTTCGGAGGATGCCTGACGGCACCACCTACTCCTGTGGAGTCCTGACGGACAAAGATAAATCGCATCATTCTTTATCCTCTCCTCTAATCCACAACACCCGACCCCTGAATCCCGACCTTTATTATGGCCTAAAATATGCTACCACGCCGTTTTCATAGACCTTTCTCTCCCAATCCGGCTTAACGGCTGTCTTAAAAAGATGCTCTTCCAGAAACTCCATCTCCACCCCAATTATCACGACAGTCGGCGGCGATTTCTCAACCAATTCCTCCAATGTCTTTGGGCCAACGGTATGCGTGATGGCACGCTCCTGGTCGCTCATCAAATCGCCGACCCTGTAAATAATCGAGCCGGCTGATAATTCAGTATAAATATCGCAGCCGCCCTCAAGTGCAAAAAGTGGAGCCAAGGTAAGTGCAATTTTCGGCTCTTTTGTCCTCTGCGCTATATCTTGCGAAATCTTGTGCAATTGAACCGGCGTCCAGCCCTCCGGCGCAGCTAACAATAAAGTCCTCGATAAAATAATTGATTGTGAACCGACTGCTATAATCACACACAAAACTATCAGAACGACCGCTATCTTGAAATGTGTATTCCGACCGCTCTTATCGGCAAATTCTCGTAAATTCAGTAACGGATACGCAAAGCTAACTATCCAGAATGGCACCGGCATCGCAAGATATTGCTGCCAAATCGTCGGCGGTATAAATGCAATGATAAAGAATGTCACCGTCAGCAGGGGGGCGAATAGTAAATTCCTCGCCTCTGTTATTTTTGACCTTCGTCGAATGCACATTGACACAAAAAGATATGCCGCCAGTATGATAAGGACAAAATAGCCCGGCCTTGTTATGGCATCTAATGTCAAATCCCGTTTATTATAAATCATCCCTATCTTGTGCAGCCACTCGCCATAAATCTGTGGTATTTTTACCAGATTTAGAAAAAATGCACGCGGCTGTTGTGCTATAATCCAGATAGGCCAGCTTGCCACAGCGCCTGCCGCAGCCAAGAATAGCAGGGGGGGCTTAAGTCTTTGCTTCATCGACTCCGCAGGCTGGATAAGTAACATCGCCAGGAATAATATCTCCACCAGCACAGTAGTTATCCGCATACAAGTCGCAAGAGTAAGCAGTCCGCCAATGGCCGCAACCCGCCAATATCGCCCGCCGCTCCCAAAGTCCGTTGATATATATAACCAGAAAGACAGCACCACGCACAAAATTACGATATCGTGATTCCACGCGTATCCGTTAGCATAATCAACCGAAGGATTAAAGACATAGAAAGCACCCCCAGCCAGACCTAAAAGCATTCCAGTAATCGGAAAACCTTTAAAGATTCGCCGGTATATCCCCGCAATACAAACCAGGACACCAACATCACAAACACCAGATACAAGCCTGCCCACAAGCAAATACCAGTTCGTATTCAGTATCCGCAGTATCGCCGCATAAAGCAGCGGATGGTAGGGCATCTGAGCCGGGTATGAAAAATCCCTGTAAATCATTTCGCCTTTAGCCAGCAGAACTCCGGCTGTGCAATACATTTGTTCATCGCGGCCAAGCGGCTTGGTCATACTATTCGCCGCAATTACAAGCGAAAGAACCACCAGCGTTAAAGCGACAATTATTTTGGCATTTCTCACTGACACGTGACGTCCTGGCTATTCTTGTCCCCCATCGTTATTGCTGCTTAGGCAGGGTTATCTTGAATGTGCTTCCCTCACCGACTTTTGATTCGACGCCGATGCAGCCTCCGTGCCCATCTATTATCTTTTTGCAAAATGCCAGCCCCAAGCCGGCACCTGAGTATTCAGATGACAAACTTTTATTGGCCTTAGTAGTGAAAAACGATTCGAAAATATTTTTCATATTCTCCGGCTCTATTCCTTCGCCGGTATCACTGACCTCTATTTGAACTGCATCATCTCTTTCTTGCGCCTTAATGGTCAGAACGCCGCCGCGAGGAAGCATCGCATCACGCGCATTAAGAATCAAATTCATTAAAACCTGCTGAATCTGAACGGGGACAGCCCACACCATCAAATCATCCTGGACCTCAACGTTCACAACTATCCCGTCTTTGCTAAAATCCCTGCAAAGGCAGGTAAAAACCTCCTGAATCAAACTAACCAGCCGTGCATTTTCTTTCTTTTGTGTCTTGTTATTTGCCAGTGCAAGCATACTCTCCATTATTTGAGCAGCACGCTGACAATTTTGCACCGCCTTCTCAAGCGCCTTCTGCGCCAAATCTTTATCATTAAGGTTATTAAGTGCCAGCTCCGCATAGTTTTTCAGCGGCGTCAGAAGATTATTGATTTCGTGGGCTATCATATAGCTGATAGTCCCGATGTTAGCCAGTGCTTGTAGCTGCGCGACCTGGGACTTCAGGACGATATTTTCTTCCTCCTGCTCCGCCAAAAATTTGTGCAGCGAAAGCCGTTTTTCAGTAATACTTGCCAATTGTCAGCTCCTACTATAAAATTTAGTTTTGTTTTTGAGCTATCGTCTAACGTAAACTTTGTTTCACAACTATTTTATCGACTTTCGGCATAGTTTTTCTTGAGCAATGTCATTCCCAGAGAAGTGCCAATGAAATAAGATATATGCAATACGCTGCGTGATAAAAGATAACTTGTCATTCTGAGCCTGTCATAAGCGGGCGAAGAATCGCAACTACGCAATACAAAAATGAATGAGCAGAAAATTTTAGAAGAGCTTTTAGCGATACTTGAGGCAAACGGCGTGGCCATCCGTAATGAGCCGCTCGGCGGCAGCGGTGGGGGGCTTTGCACCGTAAAAGGTAAGCACATCTTCTTCGTCGATACCCAGGCCCCCGTTACTGAAATCGCCGCTCTTTCCGCTTCGGCAGTCGCCAAATTAGTAGATATTGAAAAGCTCTACATCAAACCGCAGGTCCGCCAGTTTATCGAAACACACACCAATAGCACTTTTCACAAGGTGACATAATGCCGAAAAAAAAACTTCTGACAATAACTCTTATTTATTTAATTCTCGGCTGCCGTGCGACAGAAACTAAAACAATAGCACCCTCATCACAAATGTCTGATACATTTGTCAACTCAATAGGTATGAAATTTGTTCGAATCGAACCTGGTTTTTTTCTGATGGGGCAAGAGCAGGGGGGTGATTGGGATGAGCGACCTGTCCACAATGTCACTATCACCCAACCTTTCTATGTGGCTGTAACCGAAGTCACCAACGCTCAATTCGAGCAGTTCGATTCGCAGCACAGAAAACTTCGTGGCAAACTCGGCTTCTCCAGCGAGGACAATGAAGCAGTCGTTTTCGTAAGCTGGTATGAAGCAGCTAAATTCTGCGAATGGCTTTCAAAAAAAGAAGGCAGAGCTTACCGTCTGCCCACCGAAGCAGAGTGGGAATATGCCTGCAGAGCCGGCACCACTACCATCTACAACACCGGCGATACCCTTCCAGAAAACTATCACAAAAATCAAATAGAAACCTGGGAGCCAAAGACGCTGCCGCTGCACGTCGCAAAAACGCCGCCCAACCCGTGGGGCTTTTTTGATATGCATGGCAACGTCGAGGAATGGTGCTATGACTGGTATGGCCCTTATCAGCAAAACGACCAGACCGACCCCGTTGGTAAAGGATTAGGAGACTTCAAGGTTACTCGTGGCGGCAGCCACAGCACACCGGTTTTTTATCTTCGCTCAGCAAACCGGCTTGGCACACTACCCGAAAATAAAAGCAATCTAATAGGCTTTCGTGTAGTCATCGCCGAACTGCCCAATACAAAGCCGCTTTCCCCTCCTGCGCCGCCTCTTAATCAACAAAATGTTTCTCAAAAAATCCCTCCTGACCTTACAAAAGGCCCCGACACGGATAAACCATTTTTCAAAGGTCCCATCGAATACGTTAAAGTCCCACCCGGTTCGGATGGCCCAATGTTCTCAGAACATAATCACGACCCCGCAATCGTCGCCTGTCTCAATGGCGACCTCCTGGCGATATGGTATTCCTGCAAAACAGAATCTGGCTGTGAGCTGACTATCCTCGCAAGCCGTCTGCGTTATGGTTCGGAACAATGGGAACCTGCTTCCGTTTTCTGGGATGCCCCTGACCGCAACGACCACGCCCCCGCCCTCTGGTGCGATAGCAATGGCACACTTTATCACTTCAACGGCCTCTCGGCAGCCGCCACCTGGGGCAACCTTGCCCTCATAATGCGCACATCCACCGATAATGGCGTTACCTGGGCAAAGGCCCATCTCATCGGCCCTGAACATGGCCTGCGCCATCAACCGGTCCAATCGGTAATCAAAGCACAAGACGGCTCTATCATTTTACCTTGCGACGCCGTATCAGGCGGCAGCGGCGGCACCGCCATTCACATCAGCCGCGACAATGGCAAAACCTGGACAGACCCCGGTGCCGGCCAGCCTCAGCCTAAATTTGCAAACGGTGCAACAGGCGCCTGGATTGCCGGCATCCACGCCGCCATCGTCCAGCTCAAAGACGGGACCCTTATGGCCCTCGGACGAGGTAACAATATCGACGGCAAAATGCCAATGAGCCTCTCCAAAGATATGGGCCAGACCTGGACTTACCTATCCAGTGAATTTCCTTCAATTGGCGGCGGTCAGCGGCTTGTTCTTCGCCGACTGCAGGAAGGACCGATTTTGCTTGTTAGCTTCACTGACCCAAAACAGGGAATGCTTCTTCCTGATTCAACCGGCGCTCAACGTCAGATGTTCGGTATGTTCGCAGCACTTTCTTATGATGAAGGAAAAACCTGGCCTGTAAAACGCCTTCTTACGGCAGGGGGGCCGCCTCGCCAGATTGACGGCGGCGGCAACACAGGCCGCTTCCTTATGGATGACACTCACGCCGAACCGAAAGGCTACCTCGCAATCACCCAGACGCCGAATGGCCTGATTCACTTAATAACCAGCAAACAACATTACGTTTTTAACCTCGCCTGGCTCAAACAGCTAACGCAGAAAGAATCTATCCTGAGCGCAGTCGAAGGAAAGGAGTAAAAAAATGGCAGCAAAAAGAGTAGCTATTATGGTTGACGAAATGTATCAGGTCCTTGAAGTTTGGTTTCCGTATTATCGCCTCAAAGAAGCCAGCTTACAGGTCAATTTTGTTGCTGCCGAGGCAAAAAAAGAGTATCATTCAAAAGAAGGCTACCCTTGCATCTCGGAAATTGCAGCCAAAAATGCAAAGGCCGGCGACTTCGACTGTATGATTGTGCCGGGCGGCTTCGCGCCGGATTTTATGCGCCGAAGCCCCGATGTCATAAAATTCGCAAACGATATGGTCAACGCCGGTAAAATTATTGCTGCTATCTGTCACGGCGGCTGGCTATTGTGCAGCACTAAAGCCTTCAAAGGAAAAAAAGCGACCTGTTTTATGGCAATCAAAGACGACATCAAAAACGCAGGAGCCGAATATATCGATGCCGAATGTGTCGTGGATGGCAGCTTGATTACATCACGCAAGCCCGATGACCTGCCTGCCTTCTGCACAGCCATATTAAAAGCCCTGGGAAAATAGTAAACGGATATTTAGCCCACCAACTTGTCCGCCTCTGGCGGATTTATTGGTGGGTTATCCAGAAACAGTAAATTTAATTATTAGGTCCGTATTCGGAGCAGTTTTCTTATGAAGCATCAAAAGTTGCAAAAAGAACAGGAAAGAACACCTGTCGTGCTTGTCGTTGACGACAATCTACAAAATCTTGAGCTGCTGCAAGTATATCTGGAGGATATAGACTGCCAAACCATTCCTGCACACGATGGCATCGAGGCGCTTGAAATTATAAGAAAAAATCCGCCCGATTTGGTTTTACTTGACGTTATGATGCCTAAAATGAGCGGCTTTGAGGTCTGCAAGAAAATAAAAAACGACCCTAAAACAACCGACATCCCCGTCATTATGGTTACCGCCTTAAACGAGTTCAGGGACATCGAACGCGGCATCGATTCCGGCACAGACGACTTTCTTAGCAAACCCATCAACAAGCTCGAGCTATTGGTTCGCGTTAAAACGATGCTCAAACTAAAACACCTCAGCGACAAGCTCGAACGCACGCTCGCTTATCTAAACGAAATAGAAAAACAAGCACAGTTGGCAAAGTCAGACTCACAGTAGCTCATCCCTGCGATACGACTATAAACCAACCTGAATTGGTGACAGCAACTGTCTCATAATTCTGCTCCCACATCAATGGCAGGGGGGATAAAGACCGATAATTAGACACTTTAGGTCTGACAGCCCCTATATCACACACAATTGCCATCTATGTCACGCAAAACACAAGTCCATTTAATTAAACCATACAACCACGATTAACATCCGCTCTCTTCCTGTCGATACTTTTAGTGCAGGACCGTTTACCTCGCCTTCAGCGGGACGGAGCAATTTCCGATTTGCATCTGCCAACTGCAAATCGAAAATCTTGAGGCAAGGCCGAAATCCGCCGTCTTCTGGCGGAGTAAATTGAAAATTGAAAATTTTGGTGTGAGCGGTGTATGAGCAGACTATTGGAAATCTTTGGCGGGGCGATAACGGTTGACACCGCCGATTTGATTTGGCACTGGCTCGATGAGGTTAAGCCCGCAAACACCAGCCCTCATCACCAGCAATATCAGCAATTAAATAAAGTCATCGAGCTGGCACGCGATATGAAACTCGATGCAGCTCAGCAGCAGTTGAAGCTTTATCTTTTTGAAAATCCCACCTGCATATATGGCCGCCTCGCTGCAGCGGCAATACACCTGTGCAATAGCCATATCAGCGAGGCAATTGACCAGTTGAACTCCGTCTATCTGCGCCAGCCGACCAATACTCTCGCACTTTATGCCCTCGGCCATTGTTTCGAGCGTCTCGGCAAAGAATCTGAAGCCATCGAATTCTACCAGGATTGCCTCAAATTCAAAAACTATTTGCTGCTTCCCGCTCAGCGGTTAGCCGCCATTTATTTCAAAAATGGACAATTCGAAAAAACCATACAGCAGTATGAGCTTCTTAAAAGCCAGTATCCTGATGACATCTCAATACTTGTAACGCTCGGCCATTTATATATTGCCACCGCAAGATTCAGCGAGGCCATTGGAACATTTAACACTGCGATTCTAATCCATCCTGACAATTTCCTCACGCAAGACCAGGATGTTGAACAGCTTATTAGTAATGGCAAACTTTATGAGGCACTTGACCGCCTCGACCAATTGTTTGAGCAGCAGCCCGATAAAGCCGACCTATTTATGAAACGAGCTGACGTCCTCAGCCTTCTCGGTGCCGCAGACCAGGCCGTCACACAATACCAGGAGGCAATCAGGATTTGCCCTGACTTTCTCGAAGCAACCATTAAGCTCGCAACCCTCTATTTGCAGCTAAACCAGGAGAATCTGGCCGCTCAGCATTTCAATAAAGCTGTCGAAATAAACGATAACATCGTTGATGCCTACATCGGCCTGGCAATAGCACAGAAATTAGCCGGCAATACCCTCGATGCCCTAGGCACACTATCATTAGCTGCTGCAATTCAGCCCAATAGCTCATTGCTCTTCACCCAGACCGCAGCTCTCCAATTCAAGCTCAGCCTCAGTGAAGATTTGCCCTTCACCGACTTCGCCGACCAAAATGATTTTACTGCCGCTGTAATTGCAGGCCATCAACACCAGCTTGTTCAACAGCCCCAAAATCCCGATTTGCACTACAGGCTTGGCATCCTCCTGATGAATGCCGGCAAAATCCCACAAGCCATTCAGTCATTCCATGCCGCTTTGGAAATAAATCCCGCCTATCACCGTGCACGCAGTAAGCTCGCCATATCTCTATTTGAAATCGACCAAAAAGGACAGGCCTTGGAGCAAATGATTGGTCCGATGTGCCTCGATAATAACACACTTAATCTTCATTACAAGGTAGCTCTGTTATATTGTGATAAGCTAAAGTTTGCATCCTCACTCATCAATCTTGACCGTCAAATGCACAACAATTTTACCCAAACTGATGCCGCAACGAATATATCAGTCATACTCCAGAACTTAGGCCTTCTCGACCGCGTCTCCATTATGTGGGAGAATCTTTACCAGACAGCCCAACAAGCAATTGACTCCGAAAACCTTTTTTGACAATAACCCCCAAAAACAGGTCAGCAGGCCAAAAACTAAGAATTCACATATTTAGCCAAAAATAAAGCCGAATGAAACATAACATACATTATGAGACGTTATTTATTTCGATTAGCTTTCAGGTTGTGCTTTATCAGACAAATTCCCCCTTTTTTGTGATGCTGAAATTCTTATGATGTTATCCCGACTGTTCCCGCAGCGATAATGGTTTGCCTAAAATTTCATAGTGCAAAATCGCCCTTCGCAACTCTTCCGGGTCAGAATAATCCGATATAATTTCGGCTAAATACATTGGCACGGGCGCTTCTGCAAATATCGGAACACCTTTTTGCTCTACCTCAAAGACAGGCTTTGGCGTAACCTCTGGCGGTTGCAGAGCACGCCGCTTAAGCTCAGGCCGGACTTGAATTGACTCTGGCGCTGCTTTGATACTCTTAACAGATTCAAGCGCGCCAACCTGTCCGGTCTGTTGTGCCATCATCTCAAGCTTCTTACCAATAATTTCTGCGACCTTATCAATAAACGTGGGCTGAATCGTAACGCGGCCTGACACCGTTGCTGGCTTCGATTCCGTCCCGCGACCTTCTGCAACAGCTTCTTTTTGCAACTCCTCGTTTATTACCGGCAGCCTTTGTCTTGCTTTGGGTGGACCACCCATGGCGGATTCTTTTTCTCCCCACTCAGTTTTGACTTTTTTCGCCTTGAAAATACTGCCCAGCGAATAGATAACCACCATAATGATGAACACCAGTATTTGAATCCACCCGCTGTCTTCCATATCCATCTTGCCAAAACCCCAGACTACTTGTGCCACAATCTCATTCATTTTTCACTCACCTGCTCATTTACGCATTTACTCCGTTAGAAAGCCCCATGTTTCAACAATAAATATCATATACACTTACGACACGAGGTCTAAAATCGCATGTCAACTCTGTTGAAAGCACCTTTCTAACGGAGTTTACTCTTTTTTCTTCGGCTGCGCAATCGACTCCCGCATCGACGTATCAGCCACAATGTTCTTCATCCGGTAATAGTCCATTATGCCGAGATTGCCCTTTTTGAAGGCCTCGGCCATAGCCAGCGGTACTTTTGCCTCGTTTTCGACAACCAGTGCCCGCATCTCCTGCTCGCGTGCAACCGCCATTGCCCGCCGTTTTTCCGCTTCCGCCTTTGCCTTGCGCATATCGGCCTCAGCCTGGTCGGCCTGCAGCTTGGCGCCAACGTTCTCACCAACATCCACATCCGCGATATCGATGGACAAAATCTCGAAAGCCGTCCCCGCGTCCAGTCCCTTCTGAAGAACCGCCTTGGAGATGCTGTCCGGGCTTTCCAGCACCTGCTTGTATGTTATCGCACTGCCGATAGTCGTGACAATCCCTTCGCCCACACGGGCTATAATCGTCTCTTCAGTCGCACCTCCTACCAGCCGTTGGATATTGGCACGCACCGTTACACGCGCCTTCGCCTGTAACTGGATGCCGTCCTGTGCAACCGCATCCACGGTTTGCTTGCCTTTCTTCGGGTCAGGACAATCAATCACTTTAGGATTGACGCTCGTCTGGACCGCCTCGAGGATGTCGCGGCCTGCCAGGTCAATGGCGGTAGCCGTCTTCAGCGTCAAAGCAATATTTGCCCTGTCGGCTGCGATTAACGCACGCACAACATTTGGGACCCTGCCCCCGGCCAAATAGTGACTTTCCAGGTCCCGCGTCGTCAGTTCCAGACCCGCCTGAACAGCAGTTATCTTACTTATGACTATGATTCTGGTATCGACTTTTCTCAGCCACATCCCGATAAGCTCGGAGAACTTGACATCGGCCCGCGACAATTTCGCCTGCAGCCATAGCCTGAAGAATTTCAAGAACAGCAGGAAAAACGCGAACGCAACAAGTATCAGAATGACTAAAACCGCCACCCCAATCGTCCTCGTCGGTCCGTCCACTGCCAAAATTGTATTGATTAAGTTAAGCATCTTTCTACCCTTTCACTGTTTACACAAGTCTAAACCTTAAAAAAAATCAAAAACTTTTCACAGTTTTGAATTTTTATTTTTGATTTTTAAGTTTCTTCTGTAACACGCACCGTTACCTTTGTGCTTTCCACATCAATAACTTTAACTTTGCTGCCCTTCTCAACATAACCGCTTTCCGCCACACATTCAACCCTTTGTCCTGAAAAATCGCACATTCCAACCGGCCTTAGCGGCGTAATCACCACACCGGCAGCCCCAAGCAGCCCTTTTAGCTCTATTGTATCAGGTATTGCATCGCCCTGCTGACGCTCGGATGGTGTGAGCGTAACACTTTTACCAAATCTGGTCTTTGGAAATATCTTGTAAGCAATGGCCAAAGTTGATGGTATCATTACAAGGGCCACACCTATCCCGACCCACCCTGCAACCATACTATGCTGAAAGAATATCGCCACCCCCCCAATCAAGCACACAAGCGCAAAGATGCCCAGCAGCCCACCGCTCGGCACAAACACCTCTGCTATTATCAAGGCCGCACACGCAAAATACAAAAAAATTGCAAACGCCAGCCACCAACCCATCGCCTGTCCCTTTTCACTATAAATCCGTCTAACCGTTCTCGGTTCTTACCACAACCCGGTTACCGTGAATCTCCGTTATTTTAATTTTACTGCCTGTCTCTACAAACGCCGCCTCTGCAACCACATCGACGACCGCATCGCCGAACTTCGCCTTCCCTGCGGGTCTGAGTATCGAAACCGCCACTCCAGCATCACCCACATTTACGCCTATGCCCTTACTTTCAGGTGAAGTTGTCATACTCACCTGCGCCTCACCCCCCTGCCTTACCATACTCGGCACAAGGATAAGACCGCTGAGGAACTGCAGCTTGGGCAAATGCTTTCCTAACAGCCACGCCAGGACAATAAATCCCACAAATCCCAGCGAGAGTCCCAATACTCCCGTCGTGAATATATGCCAGTCAAAATCGCTTTGCGGCCAGGGTAATGTATCCGGCGAATTTCTAATCAGCATCCCGAATATGCCGACTAATATGCATATTATCCCTAAAATACCGGCGATGCCAAATCCCGGCAAAACAAAAATTTCAATTATAAGTAATAGTATCCCGATGCCGAATAGCGCCACCTCCACCCAATTTGCCATTCCCACCAGGTATTTGCTGCCTATGATTAGCGCAAAACAAACAAGCGCCACCAGCCCCGGCAGCCCCACTCCAGGCGTATTGAATTCAACATAGACGCCCAATAGCGCAAGCATAACCAGCACAGCCATCACCGCAGGAGAATTTAACCATCGCACCATTTGCTCCGACCAGTTCGGCTTAAGCACCACCGGCTCGCCGACAAATGTCACCCCATCACGCTTTGCTAAAAAATCCAGCACACCTCTAAGGTCCTTAACCTGCGCCCTCGCTATGCCATATTCGTATGCCTTAGAAGCCGTTAGTGCCAGCAGCTCATCGCTTTTGTCGATTACCTCTTTTTTCTCAAGCTCATATAAATTGGCATCTGTCGGAAGCTGTCCGCCCTCAAAAAATTCATATTTGCCACTCTGTAGATTCTTCACCCTGTAAACCTCCGTCTGCATACTGACCATTGCCTTCAGCAGCGCAGCCGGATAGCCATTTGCCTCCGCAGCCCGCATAAACGCTGCGCGAACAAAACTTTCGGCCTTCTCCCGTTCCACACCTTCGAGCTTACTGCCAATTGAAATCGGAGCGCAGTCCCCTATCGTCGTATTCTCCCGCATTATTATGTCCTGACAGGACACGCTTATCATAGCACCTGCCGATATCGCCTCGCTGGTTATGTATGCCACCGTCCTCACCTTCTTACCAATATCAAGTATCAGATACTTCGATATGTTGTCAGCCGCATCTAAAAATCCGCCATACGTCCCTATCTCATAGATGAGATACGTTGCCCCCCCATCGAGAGAGATTGTGGTTCTTCGTTTGATGGACCTGAACAGCCCATCGTCAATCATCCCCTTGCAGACGATTACCGCCGCCCTTGCTTCTTGTTGACTGACCTCTGGACTATTCGGCTCGGCAGCCAGACCGGTTACGCCAAACAGGAACAAACACACAAGAATAATCAACAATATCCGCAACATATTCTTCATATAATACGAATCATACAAAACGAATGCGATTTGCCCGTTTATTCGTTTTTATTACCAAACTATATCCTTTTATATTTAGCCCGCCAATCTTGCCCTGAGTGTAATCGAAGGGTTATTGTCGGGTTACAATCGTCAGTTTATATAGCAACATTGGCGACTGTGACTTTTATTATTCGTCCAGAGCAGGCAATCCTGTCTTGGTGTCCAGTCCATCTAAAATCTTCGGCTCAACATCGGCCCATTGCAGCCCCCCCACCGCTGCCTGTGCGATGTTTGTCAGATGGTCTCCAATTTTCTCAACATTATCAACTAAGTCAATAAATATCAAGCCCGTTTCAGGCGTGCAGGCCCCTTCGCTCATCCGCTGGACATGGCTGCGGCGAAAGTCCACCTGCGCTTTATTTATCTGCCTTTCAATGGCCAGCGCCGCCTTCGCTGCCCTTATGTCTCCATTCTCCAGTGCTGCTATGACATCATCAAACATCTGGTCTGCAGTTTTCCTTAGCTTCTCCGCCTCAGCCATTGCCTGGTCGCTAAAGGAAATTTTCTGGTCAATTTTTCTCTGTGCAATCTCAACTATATTAACGGCGTGGTCACCAATACGCTCAAGGTCATTTACCGCGTGCAACAGAACCGGCAGCTTGACAGATATCCCATCAGACAGAGATCTGCCCGACAATGCTGAAAGATACGATGTAATTTCATACTGAAGCGAATCGATAAAATCTTCTATTTCCCCCACCGACCCGAGTTTCTTGCCGTCGTCCTCCATAATTCCATCGATGGATTGCCTGAAAGCTCTTTTTGCGGTTTTAGCCATACGAACGATTTCACGCTTTGCCTGTTCAATTGCTATTTCCGGCGTGTCAAGAAGATGTTTCTCGAGCACCACAGGCGCCATTGCCACCTCACTGGGCCTGAGCGGGACTATCTTAATTACAGTCTTCTCCAGCAGACCTATTAGTGATAAGAATATACCAGAATTAACAATATTAAACATCGAATGGGCGATGGCTATCTCCATTGCTATAGTACTGGGTCCAAGTTCCCAGGGAGAAATTTTCTGAACAAAAAGACGATACCAACCAAAGTAAGCGAATGGATAGGCAATAACAGAGCCAAGAACATTGAACATTGTATGCGCCCAGGCAGCACGTTTGGAGTTTCGATTTGCCTGAATCGCTGCAATCTGTGCAGTAATTGTTGTGCCGATATTGCTGCCTAAAATAAATGGTATTGAAATATTAAGTGCTGTTTCCCAGTTGTTACCAAATGCCCCCTGCATTGCCAGTAACTGTACAATGCCGATGAACGCTGAGCTGCTTTGAAGCAGTATCGTTACGACAATCCCGACAAGAATAGCTAATAAAGGCTTGCCGCCAAGTGCAACAAAAAGCTCATGTACTCTTGGACTATCACTTAATGGAGCGAAGGCATCCTTCATAAAACCAATGCCTAAAAACAATATTCCGAATCCCAGCATTATTTCGCCGGCGCTTTTCCATTTTCGTGTTCTACCCCCAATATAAAGAAGAAATCCCACGCCCACTATTGGCAACGAATATAGTGTAATATCGAGCGAAAGACCTGATACCGATACTATCCAGGCTGTTGCAGTTGTGCCCACATTTGCCCCGATTATCACCCCTATTGCTTGTCTGAGGGTAAGCATCCCGGCATTGACAAGGCCAATTGACATAACGGTCGTTGCGCCACTGGCCTGGATTACAGCAGTGATACCTGCACCCACCAGAAATGCTTTGATTGGGGTACTGGTCATCGATTCAAGAATTTTCTTAAGCTTCTGGCCTGCAATCTTCTTCAATCCCTCCGACATCAACACCATCCCGAACAAAAACAGCCCCAGCCCCCCCACCGTCCCAAAAATCATTTCCTTAATCATATCAATCCCTTACAAAATCAGCCGTTAATTGCAGAATCCTATTTGCTGGGAGTTTTATCCGCTTTCGCTCAAACGGTCAAGAAAAAACCGAAAAATCAAAATACATCATTGCCGGTTAAGCCAATTTGCACAAAATCTCTACCCCCTGCCGAATCTTTTCGTCGCTGGTTGCGTAACTTATCCTGAAATGCGTATCCTTTTCGCTGAATACGCTACCCGGTATGACCAGCACCTTATTCTTAATCGCCTTTTCCACAAATTCCGTCGCCCCCTGCGTCTTCCTGTCGGAAGACAGGAGCGGGGGCGGTGCTTTCACAAACGCATAAAACGCCCCGCCAGGCTTGATAAGTTCAAACTTGTCCTTCAAGCCCTCGTAAAGAATGTCCCGCTTCTTTCTATACGCAACAACAAAACTGCTCGTGTCGTAATCCATCGCCGCAATCGCCGCCTTCTGAAAAGGCGTTGGCGCACACACAAACGTATATTGCTGAATCTTGGTCATTTCTTCAATTACATTTTTAAGTGACTCGTGCACCGCAGCATATCCAAGCCGCCATCCTGTCATCGCATAACTTTTGCCGAACCCCCGCAGCAAAAGTGTTTTATCATAGTAGCTGGCTAAACTCTTGCACTCGCCATCATAGCTGAATTTCTCATATATTTGGTCGCTTATAACCAGAATATCCTTCGCCGCTGCTATCTCCGCCAGCTCTTTTATCTCCCGCTCCGAATACACCACACCTGTCGGATTACACGGCGAATTGACAATAATCATTTTCGTCCTGTCTGTTATCGCCTCCGCTATTTTTTCTACGGGCAATCTGAAATCCGGGTAACTATCAACAAAAACGCACCTCCCCCCTAACATAGTGACTACGTGCTTATAAATCACAAAATATGGGTCAGGTATAATGACCTCATCGCCCGCATCAACAAGTGCCAAAAATGCCAGCAGCAGCCCCCCGCTCACGCCGCTTGTTACTATTACCGCAGGATTTGCCCAGCCGTACTCCTTTTTCACTTGCTCAGAAATTTTTGTTTTAAGCAGCTCATCACCCGCTGTCTGTGAATACTTGTTAAACCCCGCCTTAATTGCCTTTATCGCCTCTTGTTTTAACTCCTCCGGCGTATCAAAATCCGGCTGACCTATCGAAAAATCCACCGGATTCTTTAGCGTCGCCCCTAGCGCAAAAACTTTTCTTATCCCGCTGGCGTCTATCTTACTTGTTCTTTCTGCAATTATCTTTTTCATTTACCCTTTATCATACCCGGCGATTCTGATAAATCCAACTCGAAAATTTCACTGTTAATGCAATTCACCAACGACATAAACCGATTACCTGATACCCTGATATCCTGATGTCTTGCTTAGCTACCCCCACCCCCTGCTCCTGGCCCCCGACAACTGATTCCTGTTCCCTGCACTCTAACTGCCGTCGCTATCGGCTCGATAAACGGCTCAATCGACTTATAGTCGCTATTCTGGGTCTTATTTAGCGATTTTCCCGCTCTTGCAGCCACAATATCAAGACTCGGTATCACTACAATTAAGCTATCATATAAACCCCACGACCAGTATGCATCTTGCGGCACTTTCTTCATCGTCCCATCGCTATTATTCCACCACAAAAACCCGTAATGGTCCGAAGAATTAAAGTAAATCTCCGGCTTTACAACCACCAGCCCGCGCACTTTCTTTGGCGTCGTCCTCACCGATTCAACAAACGATTCCGGAATGATTTGCTTTTTCCCCCACCGTCCTCGCCGCAAATACAGATACCCAATCCGTGCCATCGCATCAACGTTCGCGCTGATTCCTGACCCAAATTCTCGCCTTTTTATGCCATCAATTTCTTTCGGCCGATATGCATTCTCCCGCCACTTCAAATCAGATGACTTGATGCCAATAGGACCGAACACACGCTCAAACATTAGCTCGTTTACGTCTCGTTTGTATGCTAATGTAACACACTCTGCCAGCCAGTTTGGCCCGCCATCGCTATAAGACCACTTTGTCCCCGGCTCAAATAAAAGTTCAGTATATCCACCATTCTTATCAAACCCCGCCGTCTGAGTCGCAAGATGAAAAAGTGTAATCTTATCAAGCCATCCTTTTCCTGTGTTTGACTTAGACGGAACACCAAAATTTGGATGATATTTTTTGGCCGGCTCATCCAGACTCCCAATCTTTCCATCTTTTAGCGCCAGCCCAACCGCAGTCATCCCGATTGACTTCGTAGTTGATTTCAAATCATATAATTGCTTCTGGTCTCCCCACTGCATAATAAGCCGCCCATATCTAATGATACATCCCGACCCTTCTCCGGTTAAAGCGTAATCCTTCGCCTTCTCCAATGTCTCCCCATCCATCCCGACCTCTTCCGGCTTCGCTCGCTCCCACTTCTCTCCGGGCCAAACCTCATCCCCCTTCCGAATCGCAGCTAAAGTCTGCCGACCTCCGGCGAATCCAACTATCGTTACAAACCCTACTCCTACAAACAAAATCAATCTCATCCCGCTCGTATCAATCTTACTCATTTTATTTACCGGTATCTTTTTCATTGATTGAATACTAAACTCATAACTCGCCAATCGTCAACCGCAAACTAAAAAGACTGCGTGCAAGGTTATAACGCAATTGTGGCCGAAACGTCAAGCGCTATAACTGCCTTAATGACAAATATTTATATCTCTGTGGCCTCTGTGGTTTTGAAAAACCCAAAAAAATCTGCAAAATTCTCTTGACAAAACAAGTGATATTGTGTTATAATTATAATGAAGACAGGTAGGTTTAGAAATTTATATTATAGGTCGTAATTATATCCGTTCTTTATTTCATATCTTAAAACCTGCCTGCCGCTAAAAGCGGTTCTTTTACAATTTAACTTTGCCTTTGAGCGCGCGGTCGCTGGCCGAGCAAGTTTGCGCCCAAACTTTCGAAAAATATGCAGGCATAATACACTTGTCATAACTTAAGCCATTATCATATTTCGTTCTCACCCTGTCCTTGCCTGCGAAAATCTCCGCTCGTCAATTCTGCTCGTCCGACCTGGCCGATGCACGCTCCGAACAAAAACAATTGCGCTAAAATTGTTCGCAAAACCCGTTTTGCGAGCTTTCTCCGACCGTTCGTAGGCGAAAAGAAAATTAACCAATGGAGATTCGCAAAAAAATGTTTGGCGCTGTGACTCTCTCTTATGCAGGAATAGGTCCCCTGTATGGCATTACAGCGCCTGCCACGAAAGCTGCTTGTAGTCGTTATTTTAGATAATGAAAATGTGCCTGAGCGGCCGGCCCTGTGAATCTCCGAAAAAAAGGAAAGGACAGAATTATGAAAACGAAAGCATTCACACTGGTCGAGCTATTGGTCGTCATTGCGATCATAGCGTTGTTGATGGGCATCCTGATGCCCGCTCTGGCCAAAGTCAGGGCCGTTGCCTACCGTATGGTCTGCGGGGCGAACCTGTCAGGCATCGGAAAGGCAATGCTCATCTACGCCAACGATTACGAAGATGAGCTTCCAAAAGCAGGAAACAAAAATAGCACATTAGGCAGTTCGGTTGTCTGGGACGCCCCCGACAGAGACAAAGCTTATGTAAGTGGTAAAGCAACTATTACTTCCTGCCACTATCTTTTGGTAAAGTTTGCTGAGGTAACACCCAAGTCGTTTATCTGTAAGAGCGATACATACACTTCGGAATTTAAACCATCCACTTTTAATAGCACCAAGGACCTTATCGACCTCTGGGAGTTTGGTCCATCGAATCCTTCGGGAAACCAATATCCAATGAAGCATTGCAGCTACGCATATCATCAGCCCTTGCCGGTGGTTACCGGCGCGTATGCTTACGCCCTGACGACGTCGAGCGAGCCCGGTATGGCTATTGCTGCCGACCGTAACCCCTGGATAGCTCCTCCTGTTAGTGGTGGAGCGCCTAAAAATCCTAATGGCCCTCCAGCTTTTAAACCTAATGGCACGTCGGAGGAGCAAAAGGCAGGAAACTCCATCGCCAACCAGGAAGATGGGCAAAACGTGTTGTTCCTGGATGGTCACGTCTATTTTGAGAAGAGAGCTTTTTGCGCCATTGATGATGATAACATTTATACATACTGGACCGCTTCCCCGCCAAACACAGGGGACAAGCGATATGGTGTTCTGCCTTTACCCACTCCTACTACGGCTGCCTTTTCACCCAAGGGAAGAACCGATTCGTTTCTCCTCAACGATTGGCCACCAAAGGTCGTCTGCTTCCCTGCTGAGACGCTTGTGTGGGTAGATGGGTCGCTTATGCAAATCTCAAAGGTTGTTGCAGAACAAACGGCAGGCAAACTCGATTGTCTCGTAGCGCCTGTGAAAGAAATCGAAACCGTCCAGGAGCACAAAGGAATATATGAATGTCGCGACATAGTTCTTGAGAACGGAAATTGCATCAGCGTAGTAGATGCGCATCGTTTTCTACTCGATAGCGGTCAGTGGGTTGCAGCTCAAAACTTAAGAAGCGGTTTAAGACTGCAATCACTGAATGGCCCAATTGCCATCAAGTGCGTTGTAAAGAGAGCAATGCCTCTTGTCGGCAAAGTCTATAACTTAAAAATTAAGTCCTCTGACCGCTACTTCGTTGGCAGCGATGGCGTAATTGTCCGCGACTATTAACCGCTTGCCGCAGCATACTTCCGCGATTCGTAGTCGTGTATTAGTCATTCCTGCTCCCCGACACCCATCGGGGAGCAGGAATAGTTTCCCTGCATAACATTACAGCGCCTGCCACGAAAGCCACTTGTAGTCGTTATTTTAGATAAAGAAATTGTGCCTGAGCGGCCGGCCCTGTGAATCTCCGAAAAATGGAAAGGACAGAATTATGAAAACGAAAGCATTCACACTGGTCGAGCTATTGGTCGTCATTGCTATCATAACGATGTTAATGGGCATTTTGATGCCCGCTCTGGCCAAAGCCAGAGCCGTTGCCTACCATATTGTCTGCGGGTCAAACCTATCTGGCATCGGTAAGGCAATACTCATCTACGCAAACGATTACGAAGATAAGTTTCCACAGGCAGGAGGCAAATCAAGCACATTGGGCCCGGTTGCTAAATGGGATGCTGCTGACCAATACCAGGCTTACGGTATGCAACCAGATGGCAGTGGTGGTAGAGCGAGCGTTACAGGCTGCTACTATCTTTTAGTAAAGCTCGCTGAAGTAACTCCTAAGTCGTTTATCTGTAAGAGCGATACCTACACTTCTGAGTTTAAGCCTTCCCTGTATGGTCGCACCAAGGAGCTTATTGACCTCTGGGATTTCGGCCCCACAAATTCCTCACGCGATCAATTTCCACAGAAACATTGTAGTTACGTATATCATCAGCCTTTGCACTCGCTTCCGGCAATGACGTATTCTTGTGCTCTGACAACATTAAGCGAACCTGGTATGGCGGTGGCGGCCGACTGGAATCCGTGGATGCCGCGTGTTCGTGAGTCTATAGGTGGAGACTGGAACAAATTTGACCCGGCCGGCACACCAGAGGCACAGAAGGAGGGAAACACCGTTCCTCACCAGAAAGATGGGCAAAACGTGTTGTTTTTGGACAGCCATGTGTGCTTTGAAAAACGCGCCTATTGTGGCATTGAAGAGGATAACATTTACACTTATTGGGCCGGGACTACACCCAACTGGGAGAAGAGAAAAGGCCTGGTAAGAACCGCTATCGGTTTTAGGCCCCAGGACAGAACTGATTCGTTCCTTATCAACGACTCATCACTTAAGTGGATGTGTTTCCCTGCTGATACGCTTGTGTGGGTTAATGGAGAACTTGTGAAAATCTCAACAATCAGCACAAACCAAAGTGCCGGCAGGCTTTGCAACATCACGCCAATACCATTCGCGAAAGAAATTGAGAAAGTTGAAGAGCACCAAGGTGTGTTCGACTGCTACGACATAATCCTCGAAAATGCAGAAAGCATCAGCGTTGCAGATAATCACTTCTTTCTTCTTGATTCTGACCAGTGGGTCTCCGTGCAGGAATTAACTCGCTGCTTAAGACTGCAATCGTTGAATGGCCCAGTTGCCATCAAGAGCGTTGTAAAGAGAGCAATGCCCCTTGTCGGCAAGGTCTATAACCTAAAAGTTAAAGCCTCCGACCGCTACTTCGTTGGCAAAGATGGTGTAATTGTGCGGGACTATTAAAAGGTCAAGGAACACATTACCACTGCTGCGTATCCATTCTGTTGAAAATCAACACGCTTCCCTCACCTTGCCCCCCTGATCTCCTGATAACCTCTACTCACAAGTATCTCGCAACGAGGTTTATCCGCTGGAGGTGGAATCAAGTTTCATCTTTCGTCCCTCTGCCTTCCCCTGCTTCCCTCATTTCCTAATTCACTAATTCTCTACCCCCTTGCCCCCCTGACCCTTGTTCCCTTTTTACTCTTTCTTACCCTCGGGCTTTTTGGCTTCGCCTTTCTTTGCTTCAGGTTTTTTTGCCTCCTTTTTCCTGGCTTCGCCTTTCTTGCCTTCACCCTTCTTCGGCTCGGCTGCCGCTGCTGCTGCCGCCTCTGGAGTTGCAGCCACGCCTTCCACTACAGCAGCTTCCTTCGGAGCTGCTTTTTCCTTCTTGCCGGCGTGACTCTTTCGGTGTGCGACCTTCAACAGCCCGAACACAGAATTGCCTTCTGCCCATCGCTCTTCGTCTTTTAATTTCATAACGCGTTCAGCCCGTGACAACACGTTGCGGTGCCTGCTCAACGCCCCTTTTATCTTCAATGAACGGTCAATTGACATTTGATATTGCTCCCAAAACTACTCTGCTTTTTTGCCGTATGCATCTTTGAAAAAGTTTGGTGCAAAGGTCTCGTAGCCTGCCGGCGCTTTACCTCTATATTTTGCACCAACATCGATAATTTTCTGCTTTATGACGTATCCATCGGTGCCGGGCGTATTTGGATTATCGTATCTATTTTTGGTAACTAAAAAGTACCGTCCGCCCTCTGTTATAATTTCGGTCTCTATGCCGTTCTCTGCAAAATGTGCCTGCACCGGCACCAAATCCGCCCGCGCCTTGTATTCAACTATCACAATTATATTTTTGCCGGTCGTCTGAGCCGGCACACCTGTGCCGGTATTCGGCGTAACATCTTTACTTATACGCGGTGTCTCCGTCCTGCTGCTCGGAGTCTGTCCCTGCGGTTTAGGCGGATTTGCCAGTGGTTTGACTACAGGGACATCGGCTGATTTATCCTGACCTACGTAAGAATATTGGCCAAGCCGAAACGCTACCAAAGTCACAAGAATAAGCCCCAGAACAATCGCAATCGCGAGCTGGTATGGTATCGAAAATTCGAGTCGGCCGGCGTTGAGCTGAACAAGTTTTGGTTTTCGCCACCACTGCACAGTGTTGCTCGGCATCGACTCGGTGACATTCTCTGCAGCAGGAGCATTTTCTACAGGAGCGTTTTCTAAGACAGGCGGAGTTTCCTCAGATGGCGGCGGAGATTCGACACCTCTTTGCTCACGGATTTTTTCTAAGGTGCGGCCAAAGCCCGGCTTGAGACGAGCACGGCTCATAACCTCATACAAAGACATTCTGCCACGTTTATAATGAGCCATAGCAAAACAAATTAAAAAATTAAAAGTTAAAAATCAAAATTATAGTTTTTTAGTTTAGCCAGCTTAAAAAAAATCAATTTTGGATTATTATAACGATACAAGGCCAAAGAGCAAGCAAATCAAAGTAAGAAATTGCCCAATTTATATAATTTCTTCGTGAAATTTCAACATCGAACTACCAGAATTTATGACTAAAACGGTGGTGTAAAAATATCAGTTTGGACACTTGGTGAGGTGGGAAAATGAAGAGAAAGCGCTATAAGTGAATTAGGGATAAGAGATTAGGTGCGAAAAGTCGAAATGACGAAAATTGGGTTTGATTGGGTTTGTTTTTCACCGCATCTGCAAAGTCGTTTATTTTCATATCTCTTTGTTAAAACAATAGCTTATGTTCATTTGAGTGTCCAGCAAATTGGCTTTGTTTTGCATAATTGACTCATAGCCACAAAGGCACCAAGACACAAAGAAAAAATGTAAGGAATAACCACGAATTCAACCTGTGAGATAGGCAAAGCCGCCATCTTACGGGTTAAACACGAATTTTCAGTAAGTATATTAAGCACCGCATTTTTCATAAGATTTTATCAATCTGAACTTTTTTGTGGTCAAAACTGTCTGATTCGTGGAACTGCCCTTCGACTTGGTTCGACTCTTTCGACTATGCTCCCTTCGACTGCGCTCAGGACAGGCAAGACAGGCTTGCTCACCACAGGCCGCTCCCTACTTCGCCCGAAGGGCTACGAAGGGCGAGCAGGACAGGCTGTTCCGTTGCGTATCGGTTCTCCGCGAGCTTGCCGCTCCTGGCGGGCCTACCGTGAACTACACGAGTTCACATTGGTATTATACCAAATCTCGCCTTTTATTCAATAAAAATCTAACGATATCAAAAAATTTAGCCACAGAGGGCGCAGAGAGCACAGAGAAGTTTCAGCCAGCTTGGTGTACTCGACACGGCACATACTCCAAACGTGGTTTGTGCGTTGTTGCCAGCGTCTCGTCCACAAGGTCAACTGCGTTGCCCTTATACGTAAGCTGGCCGAAATGGTTTAAGCGAATTGGACTTCATAACGAAGCCGAGCAAACGAAATCAAGCATTTAACTGTAGATTTTTGCGGTTTTTATATTGATTTTTGCACTCCTTTCTGCTATATTATGCCTTGAAACCAGGCGGAAATTTCATTGTTTTTGCGGGAATTGCAGCTTTGGGTAGAATTTATCCGCCGTAGTAGAAGCTTGCTCGCCGAAGGCGAGGCGGATTGCAAAACAGGAAAAAAGAGAAATTATAGCATGGTGATAAAGAGCGGCGACTATCCTCATTTTCCTTCTTGATTAAGAACGAGGAACTGTTTGTCCAAAGAACTTTCAGAATACGATGACAACAAAGTACCCCTCACTGGTATTTTAGCTGAATTTTGTACAGCTTTAAGAGATGAGATAGATGCGGCACGCCGACATGAATCAAGTTCAGCAGTACCACTTATAAATGGTCATCGAATTGCACAAATTGGTGGAAATTTTCAATATACGTTTGAGATTGAAAATCTACTGAACTTACCTGGTGACACTCCCGCCGACCTTAACGTGCCAGGTTTTTCTCGTCAGGAAGTAAGCGTAGTCGCGATAAGCGGCATGGTTATCACTATTAGTGTACCGACTGACTTAGGTGCTGTTGTTCCGACAGCACAACTGCAAACCAATTTAACATACTTAATGCGTAAACTTATCGAACGCATCGAAACAGCCGCTGACAGACCTAATGTCGTCGGTAATCGCATACTTAACCCACGGATGGTATCTGGGGAACCTTTGCAGCTTATCTTCAAAGGACAAAAGTTGAATAAAAGCCAGAAAGATGCCGTAGCTTCAAGCATAGGCCGGGATACGACATTCATATGGGGGCCACCTGGTACTGGAAAAACGCAAACAATAGGTGCTATCGGAGTGGAACTCTTCAATAAAGAACGCTCTGTTCTTCTCGTATCTCATACCAACACCGCAGTTGACCAAGCTATTATTCGTATAGCAGAAACCCTTGGTGTAGATGTGTTGACTAAAGCAAAAGTCTTACGCGTGGGTGACACTGTTGACCCACAATTTAAGAATGATAAATATAAAGAACTACTTCTCAAAACTCACACTGACCGCCGTTCGAAAGAACTTGCTGAGCAACGGGATAAATGTGAGGAAGAGAAAAAAACAGCGATTGTTAATGTTCTCCAGTTATCTCGCGATATAGAACTATGTGAGTGGGTAATTGAAGCGGAAAAAGATCTTCCTGGAATGATACAAGGCGTAAATGAATTACAATATTTGGAAAATCAGCGTGACCAGAAAAGGCAAAAGCTCTGTGAATTGGCTGCACACTCTCAGGATTGGAAAGCGGCTTATGAGGCAGCCTGCTACGCACAAGTTTGCACATCAGAAACTCTAAAATTAAATAATCTCATAGCGGAAATCCAAATACATCTTACAAACGAGGAAATGAAATTTAATACCATAACACAGAAACTAAAAGATGCAAAAGTTATTTACGAACAGGCCGTTTCTGTCGGGTGGCTTACACGGAGGTGGCGTGGGTTGCCTACGCCGGAAGAACAAAAAGTTTTGATAGCAAACATACAAACAGAATTAACCAAACAACAAGAGTCGCTCGATTCTATAGTACACCTCTTGAAAGAATCTGAGTATAAGCGAACAAAATTTAGTAATGATTTTGCAAAATTTCGACAAACATATCAAGATGAACCAGAAAACGTTCTGAAGTTGTTTTCTGAATACTCAAGTGCGGTGCATACATTAGAATCTGGAGTAAAGAACCTATCAAATGAATGTGCTTTAAACAGATTACGATTAGAAGAATCATTTAAAGCCCGTCTTTGTGCTGTCAGAGAATGGGGACTCACTGCGGAACAAGCTACCTCAGCAGAAAATATGTTGTCTGCTTTACAAGCAGCTTACGAAACCGCAATTACTAAAACGGCACAATTAAATCTTGATGAATTAAAAGTTGAGCGAAATCGGCTGAATGAAAACATTCGTATCCTTGATGCTCAGATTCAGACTATCGAGGAAGTGTTAAAAAGAATTGAAGAAATTATTATTTCCGAAGCTACCATAGTGGCTACGACACTAACACGAGCTTATCTTAGAGATGCAATTCAGGCACGTAGATTCGATACAGTTATTCTTGATGAAGCATCCATGGCACCAATTCCCGCGATTTGGGTAGCAGCAAGCCTATCAATAAAAAATGCAGTAGTTGTAGGTGATCCCAAACAATTACCGCCTATCGTTATATCAGACAAAAAAATGCCTCAAAAATGGTTAGGAAAAGATATCTTTGAGGTAGCAGGTCTGACTGATGGAAATAATCAACCACCTTATGTTGTGGAATTGCTTGAACAACATCGAATGCACCCCGCAATAAGTGCAATTCCCAACAAATTGATTTATGAAAGTAGGCTCATCGACGCCGAACAAACTTATGCTAAGAATAGTGATTCTAAATTATTTGAATGGTATCGCCATGACTGGGGTTATGACAATCCTATTCTGTTGGCGGATACTGGTCCATTAGGCGCATGGGTAACAAGTGTATCTCGCGGTACACGACCAAGTCGTCTTAATTTTTTGTCTGCAACCCTATGCGTCGATTTAGCAGAACAGTTCCTCAAAGAAAACAGATGTAAGCTATCAGAAGCAGACAAAAAACGCATTCTAATTGTTTGTCCTTATCGACCACATGCCAAGTTATTAGAGTTGCTCGTAAAAGAACAAGGACTACATGAAGATGTAAGGGCGGGAACGGCTCACAGCTTTCAAGGTTCTGAGGCCGATGTTGTTATTTTGGATTTAGTGAATGATGAGCCACATTGGCGTGTAGGAATGTTTATACCTGAAAATGACAAGGATGCCAAGCGTTTGCTCAATGTAGCTCTAACGCGGGCTAAACGTCGATTAGTCGTCGTTGGTGATTTTAATTACATCATGAAGCAGGCGAAGAAGGCGTTTATTGGAAAAGAGCTAATACCTTTTCTATGCAACAACTACCCCCGCGTTGATGCCCGAAACATTGTGCCGTTTGGTTTAGCTGGTCGTGCGGCGAAGGCTCAAGCTAAAGTCATTGGCGGTACAATAGAGCCGCAGGTTGATCGATTGTTAGTAACCCAGGAACGATTCTACCCCATTTTTCTCAATGACTTGACTGCCGCACAAAATCGAGTTGTGATATACTCAGCTTTCATAACACAAGACCGATTGGGACAGCTTGAACCTCAAATAAAAGCGGCCATAGAACGTAGGGTAAGAGTTTATGTTATTACAAAAGCTCACAGTGATAGAAATAAAAGCGAATTAACCCTTTATCGGATGTTCGAGAAAACACTTGCCGCTTGGGGAGTAACTGTTATTCATAAACGTCGAATGCATGAAAAACTCATCTTCATTGATGATAATGTATTATGGTCTGGCTCGCTTAATCCGCTAAGTTTCAGCAACACACAAGAAATAATGGAACGACGCCACAACAAAGTTGTCGTTCAGGATTTTGCCCGCACTCTTTTTTTAAACGAACTCATCGGCCAATATACCACAGCACCTTCTTGTCCTATTTGTGGAAATGAAATTATTGCATCCGAAGGGAAAGACGACCCATTTTACTGGACTTGTATAGAAGACGGTTGTTATTCGCGCAGTGTAGATCAACCTCCACTTACAGATGGAATTATTCGATGTGCAAATTGTGGTGGAATGGTTAAATATGGAGAATGGGGTGGTGAGCCTGTTTGGCGATGTGTTGATAACATTCGTCATCGTCAACGGATTGCTCGCGTACATCTCAGATTGCCAAAGCTGCGTGCGCTCATACCTAAACGTGAGCTTCTTAAGCTGGACAAACTTTTTTCAGCAGGCACTCGCTCAAAACTAAAATCAATACGCAACAACACCCAGATGCGATTATTCGATTAAAGTATAAGACCAATACATTATTTCGGAAAATAAGGACAACCGGAGGATTGCCGCGCTACGCTCGCAATGACGCCGATGAAATGCCCTGATGAGATAATATTTATGGGTAAACACCCCAGTTAGATAGCTTAAGCAAACTCGAGTAGATAACTGACACATCTAACGGGGTAAATCTCACCCCGGTGAGATAGTAAAAGACACATCTCACGGGGCAAGCAGGGTAAACTATCGCACTTCACGGGGTAAACTGTCGCATCTCATCCCGGTGGGATAGTGAACAACCCCGATGGGATAGCAAACGGCGCCCCGAAGAGATAGTTTCACATCTCATAGGGCAAGCATCCCACGGGGCAAGCTGGGGCAAAATGGGGTGGCGTGGTAAATGGAGTGAATGGTATAATTCAAATTTATGAATAAATTTTATTATGTGTATGTTCTGCAGTCGGAGAAAGACCATAAATTTTATATTGGTTGTGCGAGCAATATCAAAAAAAGATTAGAGGAGCATAACAGCGGCAAAGTTTCGACAACAAGGAACCGGCGGCCTTTGAAACTGATTTACTGGGAAGGATGTCTAAATCAACAAGATGCAGCCAGTCGAGAAAGATATCTGAAGACAACGTGGGGTAAGAGATATATAAAAAGCAGATTAAAAGAATACATCACAGGGCAAGCCCCACCCTACATTTCTGGATTCCCGCTAACGTCGTGCGGGAATGACAGATGTTCAAAGAACAGCCCCCGGCCCGCCACACAGATGGCGGGTAAACCCTCCAAAAGGAAGGCGGGTAAACTCCGGTCTGGGGGCTAAGCGCAGATTATTCAATTATCAGAACGGTATCGGAGCCAGAGAAGAGCTGACCGGAGTGGAGGCGGCCGGTTACACGCAGCTCGACGAGGCCATTTTCGGGGACGGCCCACAGAAGTCCTGCCTTGTCAAAGAAGGCGAAAATGGTCGTATATACTGTGCCGGCGATGTCGGTCTGGTAGATGTAACGGTCTATTGCTTCGATGCGGCCTGGGAAAAGCAAAATCGGACGGCCGGCATCAACCTGGTCTGCGGTGACGCCGGGCGGCAAATCCAAAAGCGTTACTACTATCGTCGGAAATGGATTGGTCCGCTCGATTATGTGAGGAAATACATTTAGCTCGGCTTGCATCGAGTCAAGGACGGTGATTACGACCCAGTCCGGCTTTGAATCATCTATGCCATCGTTGACGACCAGGTGAATGACGTGACGGCCTACGGGAAGAATAATAATTGGGGTCGGGCCTGCTGGTGCGATGTCGAGGCGCGGGTCCCAGTTCGGAGAACCAGGGGTGCTGAGCCAGGCCTTTGCGATGAGCGAGAGGTCCATAGGACCAATGCGGCCATCGCGTGCGAAAGGTTCAAAATCGCCGAAGGTCATTTGAGGCTCGAGCCAGTTTTTAGCAAGTGCAGCAAAGTCGCGGATATTGATTATGCCGTCGCCGCCTGATGCAGCAAACATTCTGTCGCCGATTCTCCAGGTCCATTTGTAAGTGAGCGGCTGGCCATCCTCGTCGTAAGAGGCGGTGCCATCAAGCATAACTTTTGCTTTGCCATCGAGGCCGGCATAGACGGTCTGGTCGGGGCCGGCGTTGGCAACAGGTATATGATTAAATTCGTAGGCACCCATATCGACAGTTCTGCCGATTATTCGAGGTTTGCCATCGAGGTCGGTTTTTACCAATGGCGGGAGAGCAGAGTTATCACCGGCGTTGATGCAGGGTGAGCGCAAGCGCAGGTGATAGTTGTTATCGCAGGGGTCAGCAAAAAGCGGGTCAGAATTAATATTGCCATCGCCGGACCAGCCACCCTGGATGTCACTATAGGTGACGGTGATGGTTGACTGGTCTTTGTTTGCTATTTCATTGCCGCCATCCCAGAGGATGGAGCTGGATATTTGAACATTTGATGGGCGGGTGGGCGGCTCACCGTAACAGCCGACAGCGCGTGCTGCAGGGGCTGAATTTTCGGCAAAGGTGCAATTGATAATTGAAGGTCTGGTTTCGTTGCAGTTGTCTATGGCGCCGCCAAATACGCCGGCTTTATTGCCAATAAAGAGGCAATTGACAATTGTGGGACGGCTGTAGGTCTGGTTGTCTATTGCCCCACCGTAGTTTGTTCCTGTGTTGCCGGTGAAGATGCAGTTGGCGATTACCGGGCTGGAATTGCAAAGGCATATTGCGCCACCGCCGCCGCCAGTTTCATCGGTCCGGTTGTCACTAAAGATGCAATCAGTGATTGTCGCATCGCTGTCGCCCTCGCCGTAGAACCCGCCGCCGTAGAGTCTGGCCCGGTTGTTGCTGAAGGTGCAATTGGTAAGCTTGGGGAGACTGGACCAGTTATACACTCCGCCTCCGCGATTGTCGGCCCAGTTATCGGCAAAGGTGCAGTTGGTCAGAGATGGACTACTCGACTGCCAGTTGCAGATTCCGGCGCCGAAGTATGCAGCCGAGTTTGCTACGAAGGTGCAATTGGCCACTGTCGGGCT
This sequence comes from uncultured Pirellulales bacterium, assembly GCA_964462515.1. GTDB lineage: Bacteria > Planctomycetota > Phycisphaerae > Sedimentisphaerales > Anaerobacaceae > CAYWXK01. The sequence goes on along the minus strand of CAYWXK010000005.1, from coordinate 16,357 downwards.
GCCGCGGTCGTTGAACATACCGCCGCCGTGCGCGTATGGAGAAAGATAAGGATTGACCTGGTTTGCATTACCGGCGGTGATTGTGAAACCGTCCAGGATAGCTGTGGCATTGGTTTCGCTGCCGGTAACAACGTGCAAACTATTATCAAGTCTTGGGTCAATAGGACCTACACTGGCATCATTACCTAACAGGTCGCCGCTGAGGATGGATTCATAAGCGTTGACATCGCGGATGTCGGGCCTGGGTTCGGTGAGACCTGCATAGCCACCTTTAATCACTACGCCGTTTTTAAGCTGGAATGTTGCGGTCCTGCCGCCAGACGGAATCAAGGAGGTGGTCTGGTCGGGCTTGTATATGCCCTGGGCGACACGGAGTTCGCAGCCCTTTGAGGCGATAGATAAGGCATCCTGCAGGAATTTATAGGCGTCGATCCAGCTTGAGCCATCATTGGCGCCTGCGGCATCATCATCAACAAATATAATCATCGGGCCCTGGAATTCATACGCGCCCATATCGACGGTGCGGAACATTATACGCTCATTGCCGTCGAGGTCTGTGGTGATTGATGGTGGCACAGCAGAATTGTCGCCCTTATTGATGCAGGGGGAGTGCGGCCTGATGTGGTAGTTGCCGTCGCAGGGGTCGGCGAAAAGCGGGTCAGCGTTTATATTGCCTGTGCCGGACCAGCCGCCCTTGATGTCACTGTATGCGACCACAATTGTTGAGTCATCGCCCTTCCATATTTCACCGCCGCGGTCCCAGAGGATGCAGTTCGATAGTTTCGCATCATTTACAGGTAAGTTGTTTGCCGATGCAAAAGCCAACGCGCTTCCATTGGGGGCAAAATTAGCGGCAAAGGTGCAGTTAATAAGAGTTGGGTTGCTGCTGTAGCTATATAGCCCGCCGGCGTATGTGCCTGCCAAATTCTGGGCAAAGAGGCAGTTTATTACTGTGGCGTTGCAATTGACCGCAATTGACATTGCACCTCCGAAGGAGCCGGTTGAGTTGCGGATAAACTTACAATTTATAACAGTGGGGTTGCAGTTCTCGTAACTGTGGAGTCCGCCGCAGTTCGAGGCCGTATTTTCCACAAATAAACAGTTGGTGAATGTCGGGCTGCTTGCATACCAGTTTGAGACGGCGCCGCCGTTATCGTCTGCTTTGTTTTGATTAAAGGTGCAGCTGGAGACTTGCGGACTGCTTGCGTTGTTGCACATACCGCCCCCGCCATAGTCGAGTAATGCCCGGTTGCGAACAAAAGTGCAGCCTGTTATGGTTGGATTAGCGTTTTCTCTATTAAATATACCGCCGCCACCGCCGAAGCCCGCGGTATTGGCGATGAAAGTGCAGTTAGTTATGTTGGGACTACTGGCTCGGTTGGCAATTGCGCCGCCGGCGTTCCCGGCTGAGTTCTCGGCGAACTTGCAGTTATCTATGGCTGGGTTGAGGCCATCGCTGCTGAAGCCGCCGCCATTGTGTCTGCATTTATTACCAACAAACTCGCAATTGATTAAGCTTGAATTGCCGCAATTGTACATTCCGCCGGCATCACTGCCAGCAGTGTTTGCGATGAAGGTGCAATTGGTCAGTTTTGGGTGGCCCCACCAATTGCACAATCCGCCGCCATATTTCTGCGAGAAATTTTCCCTGAAGGTGCAGCCCTTCAGCTCCGGGTCGCCTCCGCAGTGGAACATTGCGCCGCCGTAGTTGCCTGCCGCGACATTGCCAATAAACGTGCAGTCAATAAGTATGGAGTTGCTGTCAGCCTCTGCTATGGCGCCGCCGTCTCCGCCGCCATGGTCGCGTATGGAGGCGTCCGCAGCGTTGTGGATGAATCTACAGTTTATCAATGTAGGGCTGCCATCCTCAATATACAATCCTCCACCCGCACTGTACTCTACGGCAAAGGCAGAGTTTCGCAGGAAGGTGCAGCTCTTAATGGCTGGGCTGCCACCGATATTATACATACCGCCGCCGTATTCACCGTGGCCTGCGGTAATGGTGACGCCGTCGAGAATAGCGCTTTTGTTCGTTCCGCTGGCAGTAACGACGTGGAGACTATTGTCCGACCGGCTTGGCTCTTTTGGTAAATTATAAGGTTCAACCATATTTCGGTCGTCGCCATTGAGGTCGCCGCTCAATATAGTCTTAAATCTTTCAATATCTCTGGCGTCGGGAATTGGCGCACTAAAACCGGCGTAGCCGCCTTTAATCGTTACGTCGTTCTTGAGCTGGAAGGTTTCCAATCGCCCCCTATTGGGTCGGTCGCTCAGAGCGAACTGGTCAGGTTTGTAAGCTCCTTGGGCGACGCGGATTTCAGCGTTGTCCAAAGCAGCATAGAGGGCATCCTGCAAGAATTTATAGGCGTTTTCCCAGCTCGTGCCGTTATTTGCACCTCTGGCAGTATCGTCAACATATATGATTCGCAGCGGTTTGATTTCATAAGCACCCATATCGACAGCTCTGCCTTGAATGCGAGGATTGCCCTCGAGGTCCGTTGTTACTCGCGGCGGGACGGCGGAATTATCGCCAGCGTCGATGCACGGTGATTCTGCCAGCAAATGGTAGTCTTTGCTCGCGGGAGCACAAAATAATGGATTTAGGTTGATGTTACCAGCTCCAGGGTAGCCTCCAGCGATGCATGAATAGGAAACATTGATGTCAGCATCAGCACCAAATATTTCATCTCCGTTCCATCCTGCCGTGTTGCCCCACATAATGCAGTTAACCGCACTTAACGAACCATAGGAACAGCATAGGCCACCACCAAAAGTGGTAGTATGATTGTCAACAAGCGTTGAATTCACAATGAGAAGTGAATTATAGGAGCTATTGATTGCGCCGCCGGCATTGTGGGTGAACAGACTATTTATGACTTCGATGATGTTGCCTGTGCCACTGCGGTCTATTGCGTGCCAACCCCCATAATTATTGTCAAAGACACAGCTCTCGACCTGCAATTCACCGTTGCCGAAACAAAAGATTGTGCCTTCCGCGTTGTTGGTCAGGAAGCATTTGGTCAACGTCGTGCGGCCATTCAAATTAACCAGAGCGCCACCCTGAGATGCATGATTGGCCACGAATATGGATTCGGACACGGCAAGAGTCCCACCAGAATTGAAAATCGCACCACCATTGAAAGCTGCGTTTTCCTCAAAAGTGCAGTTCGCGACTACAAGCCTGCAATTGTCATTATACAACCCACCCCCCACCCCGTATCCGCCTTGGAATAACCCGTTGGCGTTTCCGCCGACAACGGTGAAACCTTCCAAAATCGCGTTATCACCACCATAAACGATATGATAACTATTGTCTGAAAAGTCTGCCACGGTGCCGATATCGCCACTGAGGATTGTTCCATACGCGACAAAATCTCGGGCGTCTGGGTCCGGCACACCAAACCCAGCATAGCCGCCCTTAATAGCTACGCCATTTTTGAGCTGAAACGTGGCAGTTCTATCACCGCGGATTTTTCCGACCCCCTGGTCCGGCTTGTATGTTCCTTGGGCGATGCGGATTTCACATCCGCTTACGGCGGCAGCAAGGGCATCCTGAAGGAAGTTGTAGGCATCGGCCCAAGAAGAGCCATTATTTGCTCCGGTGGCACTGTCATCGACGTAGATAATGCCGGGCTGTTGACGTGAATACTCATAGGGACCTCTGTCAACGGTGCCGTTTATGATACGCGGCTTGCCATCAAGGTCGATTGTTAGACGAGGCGGGACGGCGGAATTGTCGCCAGAGTCGATGCAGGCTGAACCCGACTGCAAATGATAGTCATCATTACCGGGATTAAAAAAGAGCGGGTCATCGCCGATATTACCGACGCCGCCAAGCTCGCCGGTCCAGCCCTGGATGCAGCAATAGTTAACGTCCAGCCCTGCTGTATCGTCTTCTGCCATAATTTGTGCATCCTGGCCTGTGGTATCATCGGCTAAATTGCCCCAAAGGATGGAGTTGGTCAGGGAGGAGGTGCTGTAGGAGGCGTATAGTCCGCCGCATTCCTTTGCGTAGTTTCCGGATAATGTGCAGTTTATCAGCCAGATGCCGTAGATGTTGCCCCAGGTGTACTGGTCATAGACGGCGCCGCCGAAATCTCCCGCCGTGTTGCCTGTAATGATGCAGTTAAATAGTTTGGATAGTGAGGCGCCGGTGTGATAAACAGCTCCGCCGCCCGATTTGGCGTGGTTGGCGATTATTTTGCAGTTGTAGAATTGTGGGTAACTGACCATACAGGTGTCACAGCCGTTTATGTAGATTGCGCCGCCGTCAGTCATGGATGAATTGCCGGTAAATATACAGTTTGTAAGGATTGGGCTGCAGGAGAACATTGCAAAAGCGCCGCCGTTGTAGTAAGCACTGTTATCGGTGAATGTGCAATCGGTTATTTTTGCGTGCTGGCCTGTATAGATTTCTATTCCGCCGCCGATGTATTGAGTTGCCCTATTATTTGAGATGATGCAATTGGACATTTCTATAAGGCCATAAACACCGCCGGCAGCGGCTGCGGCATTGTCGCTAATGAGGCTATTGTATATTTTGCCGCCAGACCTATACCCGCTATGATAATCTGCGGAGAAGTAGATTCCGCCGCCGTCTCCCCATGCTGAATTGGCAATGACCTTACAGTTGGTTATTGTTGGGGTTCCGAGGTATATTCCACCGCCGTTGTATTCGTCGCCCGGCCAGGCGTCGTTTGCATTGCCGGCGGTAATCGTCAGGCCATCCAGAATAGTGCCGGACTCACAGCTTGCAGCAGTTACGACGTGGTAGCTATTTTCGGCTCGGCTGGGATGGTTAAGCAATTCACAGGGGTCAGCAACGGAGACATCATCGCCGGCAAGGTCGCCAGAGAGGATGGTTTCATATTTAACAACATCTCTGGCATCCGGGTCGGGATGGCCGGATCCTGCGTAGCCGCCTTTAAGGATTAGGCCGTTTTTGAGCACAAAAGTTGAGGCTCTGCCGAGGGATGGAATCATCCTTATGGTCTGGTCGGGTTTGTAAGTGCCCTGAGCGATGCGGATTTCACAGTCGTTTGGGGCTGCGGCGAGGGCGTCCAGTAAATAGGTATAGGCGTCGGCCCAGGATGAGCCATTGTTTGCACCAACGGCACTACCATCAACATAAATGATTTCTGCAAAGGCTGGGGGGACAAACGCAAGGATTAGGGCGAATACGATGATTTGGAGGCTTTTGGTCATTGACTTGTGCATTTTTTGTCCTTTCCGAGAAGGTTTTGTCTAATATCTGTAATCCTCTTGAATACCATTCCTATGGACTGATTGTCTGTCAATTGTTGTGTTGAGTCAGCCCTTATATATTAAGACGTAGCTGACGTAAAAACTGTGACTGGAAATTTAGTCCAAAATTCTTGTTTTTTTGCCTTAAAGACATCCATTTTTCGAGTATGCACAACTAAACATACGCAATACCCTAATGCTCCTCCAGCCAGTGGTAGGCCATAAATGCAAAATCCGCCAAATTCACAATGCAGTCGCCGTTTACGTCGCCGGCGACGATGGTTTCGCAAGGCGGCTGGCCAAAGTATGATTTACTTGCTTCGTCTGTGCTGCCGTAGACACCCATATTTATTCTTCCGCCATTTGGAAATGGCTCAAGGCCGATTGGACTGCTCAGGTTGCCAGCATCAATACACAAACTCGTCCTATCGTCTTTCGTCCATCGTCCCTCGTTTGCATCCCATCTACCAGCCTGGGATTTCAAATGGTAATCGCCATTATTGGGGGCAGCGAAACAGGGGTCAGCGTTGATGTTGCCGGCGCCCGCCCAGGCCTCAGCGACATCAGAGTAATCAATACGAATAAGAGGGTCAGGGTCAGGGTCAGGGTCAGGGTCAGGGTCAGAGAAATCCGATTTTATCGGGTCGGCAGCCAGTATGATTGAGCTGGTTACAAAATACTCGATTACGCCGGTGGTGGTGTATTTTATATAGGAGTGAATGCCAATGTCACTAACGGGCCGGCCTGTGTTGGTGCTGACAATGGTTGCGTTGTCTATATAAACGTGGACGTTGCCTTCTGTATTTCCTTCTTTGGCTGCGACACCGGTGCCATTGTTTATGATAAGTGCGTGATTAACTCTTTCCTGCTCGCCGCCATTAATGCTGACACCTTTGTCGTAGCAATCGCGGATGATAAAGTCTTCAATCAGAACATTCGAATTCAAGGTATCGACACCATCATCGTCGCCGTTAGCGATTACGCCACGGCGCAATTCAATATGCTGGCCAGGTCTTTGTTTTATAAGGTAGATACCATCGTTGTCGTCCGGGCCAAACATCTCGTTGATAAAGCTGTCCTCGAATAAAAGGCCTGTGCCCTCGATTTCAGGTCCCATCACAGACCGTGCAAAGTGACAGAAGCGGAAAGTAAGGTCCGAACCTATCGCATACATAATTTTGCCGTCGTTATCGGTGAGCGAGCAGTAGTCGAAGTTTATCTGCGAGTTTTCCGGGCGGATAACAGGCCCGGCTCCTGTGTGGCCCATACCCTGTGAATGCCCGCCGCGGGCGATATCGGTGTATTGGTATAACGAGGGCGCTGCGTTTATATGCCGTATCTGCCCCCACGCCCGTGTCGGGTCGAATGCAGTAAATGTAACCGGCTCATCTATCGTGCCGAGGGATTCGATTTTGCCCCTGACTTCGATATTTGTCCCATTAGTCCCGCTACTAACGCCGTTAATGAGAACGAGCGTGTCAGGCTGGACGATGAGTGTATGGCCGACAGGCACAAGGATGTTGCCGGTGATGTGGATGATGCCGCTCCAGACCGAATCACCTGCAAGTGTTCCGGAAACGCTCGTAACCGGCTCGCCGGCCAAGTCGGTCAGCTGCCAGCTAACCTCCATCCCATTGACTTTAGCCGTTAGCGTAAAATCACCACTGCCGGTGAACCTCACCAGAGCGCTTCCCAGGCCGTTATATAATACGACCTTATTTGCTGACAAATTGACATTCGGATTATCGACCGAAAGACTCGCCTCCGCATCCCAAAGACCTCGTTCGATTTTACCGCTGTCATTGACGACCTCAACCCGCACCAGCACAGGAATGCCGCTTAGATAACTTCCGCGGACGATGAGCTTTGCGTGTAAAGGTCCTGCTGCATTGATATCAGCTTTGGATGCGGATGCCGGCAAAATAAATATTACGAGCAATTGCACTATTAGGATTAATCTTTGCGAAAACATAATCTAAATCTCACTCCCAAAACTAATGTTCTTCGAGCCAGTGAAACGCCATAATTCTGAAGTCTTTGAAATTTACGATGCAGTCGCCGTTGATGTCGCCTGCGACGATTGTCTCGCAAATCGGCTCACCGAAATATGACTTGCTTGCCTTTGTTGTTCCGCCATAAGCACCCATATTGATTATGCCGCCATTTGGAAACGGCTCAAGGCCGATGGGACTTGCCGGGTCACCTGCATCGATACAGGAGCTTGTAACTTCGTCTTTTACCCAGTTTTGACTATTCGGATCCCAGCGGTCGGCCGAAGACCTCAAATGATAGTCACCTGCAAAATATGTCCAAGGTTCGTTATAATCCCAGTGTCCTTCCTGGGCAAAGTATGGGTCTGCATCAATATTGCCCGGCCCCCAATTCACAGTGCTATTGCACGGATCTTCCACGTAAATACCTTGCAAACCACCTTGTATATCACAATACGAAATATTTATAGTCCCTCCATTACTAATAAAAACTTGGGCCCAATAATTCCAGCTATTGTGGTAAATAATGCAGTTTACTACTGTTGCCACCCCGCTCCCAACTGCTATACCTGGCCCACGGCTATTGTTTACTATAGTGCAATTTTTAATCAAGCCATGACATCCGTTGATTGCAGGAGGCTCACTTGCCACAGCGCATGCATTATTGTCCACCATTAGACAGTTGCTGATTTCTCCATCACACCAAACAATTGCCAACATACAGCCACCACGGAAAAAGCAATGACTAATCGTGGCATGCGTGCGATTCTCACCGTTGGGAAAAAGTTCTCTGTCAAATCCTTTAACATGACCTTTAATGTCAAAGCCGATAAGGGCACAATTTGGGCCTTCGGTTCCTCTGAATGTAACGGTAGGGTAAAATGGTGCGACGTCATACATAATGGTTGTCGAGGCGATAACATTCGGATTGGCGGGATTGGTGCTTGTCAGTGTTATATTTTTGCCAAGAAAGTTAATACTTTCTTTATACAAACCCTGCATGACAATTATTATATCACCATCTTTTGCAGCATTGATAGCAGATTGTATGTTATTGAAATCTGCAGGACCATCATCATCAACGTAAATGGTTTTCCCCACCGCTACAGAAACCATAGACATTATCACAAGCAAAAACATAGAGACCATTAACTGGACTTTTTGTCTTTTTATGGTGAACATTTTTTATCCTTCATACAACAAGGTATGACATATCATTTTGAACTTATCCAGTATTCGAATCTATAAGAATTATACTACAAAAAGAGGGGGAATTGCAAGGATTTTTGTCGTTTTTGGGACTTTAAGGAGAAAAAGGGAGTCAATTACGCAATTTCACTTGACAAAAGGCGGGTGGTAAACTATTAAAGCTAATCTTTAATGACAAGAAATTTTGAAAATGTCTGAGGTAATTGAGTATGCTACCGGCAAAAAAAACGAGCAAGTGCAGGACGCGGACGCGGCGAAGCCATAGTGCGTTAAAGGCAGTGAATTATGTGATTTGCAAGAAATGCGGGAAGGCGAAGCTGCCGCACGCGGCCTGTGAAAATTGTGGGTATGTCAACCCGAAAATCACATTGAAAATTGCCAAGGAGGAAGGCCAGTAGATATGAGAATCGCGATTGACGCAATGGGAGGCGATAATGCACCGGATGCGATTATCGCAGGTGCGTTAGAAGCGGTTGGCCGGCTAGATAACAATGATGAGGTGATACTGGTTGGCCCGAGGGATGTGATTGAGCAGCGATTGGCCTCTATGCAATCCAGCGGAGATGGCGTGAGGATAGCCGATGCGCCCGACGTTATTGGGATGGACGAGCCGCCAGTGGAGAGTCTGCGGAGGAAGCCAAGAAGCTCAATAGGTGTGCTGGCGAAGTTAGCCAAGAGGGGCCAGGCAGATGCAGTGATTTCGGCTGGGAATACCGGTGCGTGCGTGGCGGCCTTTCAGATGAGGATGAGAAATCTGGAGGGCGTTATTCGGCCCGGCATAGCGGTAGTGTTTCCGACATTTGAGGGGCCGGTAACGATATGCGATGTGGGGGCGAACATTGCGTGCAAGCCGATACACCTTTACCAGTATGGGGTAATGGGCAGTGTCTATGCGAAATATTTATTGGGGATTGAAAATCCACGGGTGGGGCTTATGAGCATCGGGCAGGAGGATGCAAAGGGCAATGAGGTCGTTAAGGCGGCACGAGCGCTAATGAAATCGGATTCCCGTATGAATCTTGTGGGCAACATTGAAGGCAGGGATATTTTCAGGGGCAGATGTGACGTTGCGATTTGCGAAGGCTTTGTGGGCAATGTGATTTTGAAGCTGACCGAAGGGCTTGTTGACGGATTATTTAAGGCGATAAAGCACGAACTGGTGGAGGAGAACGTGGCGCTTGCGATGGATTTCGGGCCTGTGATTACAAGGATTTATAAGAAATACGACTATAACGAGTATGGGGGAGCGCCGCTGTTAGGTGTCAACGGTAACGCCTTAATCTGTCACGGCGCCAGCGAGAGCAGGACGATAAGAAATGCGATTCTGGTCTCCAAAAAATATCACATCGAGAAGATAAACGACAAGATTGCCGAATATCTATCGAAAACTACCGTAAGGACGGCGGATGCAGAAGCAAAATAGCGAATGGATTTCGCCCTATCGAGCGGTTATCGCCGGTCACGGCTCATTTGTGCCGGCAAAAATACTGACCAATGCCGACCTGGAAAAGATGCTGAATACATCGGACGAATGGATAACGAAGCGGACGGGCATCAAGACTCGACACGTTACCACGGACCAGGAAAGCACGGCGTTTTTAGCAACCCAGGCTGCTAAAAGGGCTTTAGCCGAGGCAAATACCGATGCCAAGGAGCTGGACCTTATTATTGTAACGACCATTACGCCGGAGATGGTCTTCCCTTCAACAGCGTGCTTCGTGCAGAGCGCTCTGCAGGCAAAGAACGCGTGGGTGTTCGATTTAGCCGCCGCCTGCAGCGGTTTTATATACGGGATATATGTCGTGCAGCAGTTTATAGAAACCGGCAGAGTCAAAAAAGCACTTTTGATAGGCGCTGAAACCCTGACCAAAATTACCGACTGGACAGAACGGGCAAACTGTGTCCTTTTCGGAGACGGTGCAGGGGCGGTTGTGCTTGAGCGAAGTGAAGACGCCGGGCGGCGGGGTATTATATACAGCACCGTGAGCTCGGATGGAGACTGCTGGAAGCCGCTGCGCTGTGAGGCGTATGGTTCTCGTAATCCATCGCACAAAAAGCTGGACGACCCAAAGAAAATCTATATGCAAGTTGAGGGCAGAGCAGTTTATCAACAGGCGGTTCGGCGGATAGTTGAGTCGGTTACAGACTGTATGGAGCACTGCGGACTGGGCATTGACGATATCAAGATGGTTATCTCACACCAGATGAACGCGAGGATTATCGAGTCTGCGGCGAAGCGGTTAAATTTGCCAGATGAAAAGGTCTTTGTAAATATCCACGAGCACGGCAATACCTCATCTGCTTCAGTGCCGATTGCCTTTGATGAGTGCGTCAGGAAGGGGAAAATCAAACGGGGCGATATTGTTATTTTTGTGTCTTTCGGTGCGGGATTGACGTGGGGGGCAAATATACTCGAATTTTGACACGCTGAAGTCAAGTAGTGAGTCGTAGGGCGGGGCTTGCCCCGCCAAACTGCTAATTATGAAGACAGCTTTTTTATTTCCCGGGCAAGGCGCTCAAGCTGTGGGGATGGGAGCCGATATTGCCGGTGCTTATCCTGTAGCGGAGGAAATTTTCGAGAAGGCAAACAGGATTGTCGGGTTCGATTTGCGGAAGTTTTGCTTTGAAGGACCGAGCGGGCAATTAAATACTACGGCGGTTTCGCAGCCGGCGATTTTTGTAACCTCTGCAGCGATGTTAGAGGTTCTAAAGACAAATCCTGCCACGATTGGATTGAAGCCTGATGTAACAGCGGGATTGAGTCTGGGAGAATATACTGCGCTTTATGCAGCGGGGGTGATTAGTTTTGAGGATGCACTAATCTTAGTGCAAAAAAGAGGACAGGCGATGCAGCAGGCAGCGGATAAGACAAGCGGGGCAATGGTCAGTATCATCGGGCTTGATGAAGAGAAGGTCAGGAAGCTTTGTGCCGAGGCCGGCGAGGGAGAGCTTCTTGTGGCCGTCAATTTTAATTGTCCCGGTCAGATTGTCATAAGCGGCAGCAAGACCGCCTGCGAACGGGCGGAAAAATTGGCGGCGAAATACGGCGCAATTAAGGCGGTGCGATTAGAGGTGGCTGGGGCTTTTCATACGGAAATGATGGCAAGTGCGGCTGAGGTTCTTAAAGAGGCGTTATCAAGCTGCGAGATTTCGCAGCCCGGTGACATCAAAACAATTGCCAATATCACCGCTGATTATTACACAAGCACAGACCAGATTCGCACCGGCCTGACTAAACAATTGACCTCTGCGATTCTCTGGCAAAAAGGTATGGAGCGGCTTTTAGCCGATGGCGTTGAGACTTTTTATGAAATCGGCCCAGGCAGAGTTTTGACCGGCCTGATGAAAAGAATCAACAGAAAAGCGGAGGTTATCAACATAAGCAATTTGCAGACGGTTGATGAGGTTGGTCGGCAAAATGTTTAGCACCCGGATCTGTGCCGGTGGGTTCTCGCAATTAACTAATTCCCCTCTCCAATTCCTTTAATTCTTCATCCCTCCTGTGATACCTGCATTCCTCTATCAGCCGCCTCGCCTCCTCATAATGTCCCTTCGCACACATGTCCCCGACTCTGGCATCTTTGTTTCCCTGTCGGGGATCTCTGCCCTGCTCTATACATAATTCTGCCAGATGCAGTTTCATCTCCCCCATGCCCTCTCCCAGTTTCACGGGCACCTGTATAATTGCGCCCGTGCGCAGCAGCACCTTACCGTTTCTGATATCCAGAATTATATGTAAACATCGAAGGAAAGAACCGCATCTCAAAACATGTTCAATTACCCAACATTATCGAGATTGGCCTAATTCTCGAGAATACGAGTCACATCGCTGGTTCCGAAAAAACTCAAGCCAAGGATAGTTCCTCGGACCACATAGAATAGAAACGCGTTCTTCGGCATAAGAAGACAACATTAGAGGTCCAAAACAAAACCGGGGCTCTTGGACGATGGGTAGAAGGTCTTATACTGACATGTCGACTTGAGTCCTGCGTTATCCCATATGGAGTTAAATTTACTTCGATAGTTGAAATACAAACTTGCATCCGGACCGCCATACTGAACCACTCGAGCCACGGATTCAGGATTGGGGTGTTTGAACCGTTTCCCATCTGTTGAGAACAGGTACCTGCTGCAACGGAATAGTTCAAGGAACTCTTCGCTGGTATTGTGCCTGCTTCCATGGTGAGGCATCTTAATCGCACTGACCGGCAGCTTTTCCTGACCGGACTCTTCCAGGAGACGTGTGATTGAACCTGTGAGAACAGACGGGAAAGCATCCGCAGCAAACAGGCAGCGTTTCCCCTCAAACTCAGCAAGAAAAGCAATACTGCTGCCGTTCGGCACGGACGTATCCTCCTCGAAAGAAGATGCTGCCAGTTTGCTGATGTCAATTCCCGAAGGACCGAGCATATCCGCCGCATATTTCTTCTTTTTGGACATGGCTTCCAGGGCGCCTTCATGGTCTCCGGGTGTCATACCTTTGCCATGCAAAACCTTTTTCCATTCCGAGCGAAGAGCGGCTAACTGCAACTGACCCGGCGACAACAGTGTGATGCGCATCCCCCCAGCAAGGGTAAAACAAGGCAGGGACCCGGACTCGGGCACTGCAGCAGCTTTATGCTTAAATGCTTTGTTCAGGGGAATATTCTGTTCTTCTATCAGGGCCGAAAAATACTCAGCCTCCGGCGCACCAAGAATGTCATCAGAAGGAAGCTGTTTCCATCCGTTAAACCACACATCATCAAACTTCACATCGGGTAATTGCGCCTTCAGGAACTTTACCGCCGCGTCAATATGGTCGTTGTCATAATGGGAGATAACGAACAAATCGAAAGTTTTTTGATTCGGTGGAAGTTGAGAAATTCGTTTTTTCAGGAACTTGAAGGTATCAACCACGCCGCAATCAATCAGGATACGGTGGGGTTTCTTAACATCGCTGCCGTATTCTATCCAGAGGCAGTCACCATACGAAGCCGGAAGCATTTCGATTCTAAACATAGGATTAATCTCCCAGACGCCAATCGGCGTCGCCATAGGAAACAACCGCGAGTGCCACTGGAACACCCTGCAGCAGCAGTTCGCGGCGCACCGAAAGCACAACCTCGCCAAAAGTATGGCTGGGACTTTCGGAGAATTCCTTTATCTTTTTCAGAAACTCGATGGCCACAAGACTGGCGTGACGGCCCAGAATGCCGGTGGTCGTGCTCACAACTATGGAAGCTCCATAACGTCGGAATTGGGTAACGGCACCCTCAAAAGAAATATCTGACGCGCCGGTACTGCAGCCAAGGAGAAAAACAACTGGTAGTACGGATGTCTCTGTGGGGCGAACATAATTTTCATCAATCTGGTCCACGCTAATTTGGTCTTTCCCTATTTGAAGCGTAACAATATCGTACCTGTTCTTGTCTGTATGAGGTATCAGCAGCAGGAGCGAAGGAGAGTTTTTTTCGATGCTGGTAGTCCAATCAGGCCATTTTTTGACGGTAAAGGCATTGCCGGTAACCTTCTTCAGTTCAGTCTCCACTTTTGCAGAGGAGCCTTTGTTTACCTTATCGACTTTCTCACTGGCCCCGAAGAGAGCAGAACGAAGAGGACGAAGCTTTTGCCTGAGAGAATCAAGCTGCTGATGGAACGCAAAATCACTGTTTGTCAAAACCGTCTTTGCTTCCGGCTTATACCTGTGCCATTCAATAACACGACTCAAACCCCAAAACGCAAGAAGACAAATGTTTTCGTGACTTTTCCCGGGACATGCCTCGCACTTTCCGGATTTGAGCGCCTCTGTACAATTAGGGCAGAGTTTGGCCGTATCTGATGGGGAAGGAGAATCGTAAAAAAACTCGACAGGAAGGCGGGCTTCTGGTTTGGCGGCAATGACCTGCAATCGCTTTGCCTGCACTAATTGTTGGTTGATAAACTGGTCTTTTACGACCGCTCCATAGAGCAGAGAGCCATGGCACGCCAGAAAACGAAGCAATTCGACCGTGCCCGTGGATTCCAGGTCTTTGTATTCAGGAGCAGTCCAATCGCACTCGGAGAGTCTTATGTCGATGTTTTTTATTGATACATCAAGACCTTGCAAGGAAACAAGCTCAGCCTTACCGTCCACAAACTTGAGGGCTTGCGGTGTACCTGCTGTCGTATGGTTAATAACGATAGCTCCATCAAACGGTTTCTGCTTATTAAGGTTTGAGTAAAGCGGGTTAACTGTAATCTCAGGGTGAAATTGAAATGTGATGGCTGAGTCTGAAGTAGGCTCCAGCACAACAGCACCTTCAAGAAGGAGACTGGACAAAACTCTGTTTTTGAAAAGAACTAATATGCGGGCTGAGACATTCTTCGCATCCGCCTTGGTGCGGAAATGAAAGTCGCATATCGTACTGTTGCCGCGGGGTGGCAAATGAATATGACCTATGCTTGGCTCCGGATGATGATTGGGCTCTACAAAGACAACGGTCAGGTTATGGCCGGTTGGAGACGGTGGAAGCAAATTCTCTGGAAAAGATGTTTCTAACCACGCAGGGTCTGAAAAACCTATTCGGATTTTGACAAGGTAAGGCGAGTCGGGCTTGAAAAATGTAACTTTTTCGTTACTGCGGTTGTCGAAAACTTGCGCCTGGAGCTGACGGAACTCATGTTCTTTTTCGGAAAGCGGCTCCGTATCAATTTTACGAATTTTTGCGGGAGGTGGCCCCACAGCCAGTTCATGAATTTCTGGCTCCATAGCCGCTTCATGAATTTCTGACTCTATATCCGCTGCATCAATTTTTGGGAGAAACGGTGGCTCCATCTCTGCTTCACGAGTTTCTCCGGGAGGCGCCATGGCCAATTTGCTATAGTCCCCGCTATAGTCTCTCAGTATCTTCTTTGGCGTGTCTTGCTTTCGTCGGCGTGATGGTAACTCCTTATGTTTTCCGAGTTTTGGTTTTATAGTTTTAGGCTGATTCGTAAGCCGCCGGTATAGATCTTCATAATCTTGTATAGTCTCAACCCTATAGTATGTTGCCCCCCGCAAAGGTGTTGGTATATATTCGGTTTTGCTTCCCGCAAATAGTACAGGAATGAACTTTGTATTCCTTGTATCAGCATTATAAATATGATGATAAATCAAATTGCCTTCCCACTTTACACCCAATCCTTCTCTACGCCCTTCCTTTCCCATCACACGTTTGTAGTATGTTCTGGTACATATCATCAAAACAAAATCCGCCGCTCGAATCTGCCTTTCCATCCACATAGACCAGCCTTCTGGCGGTGATTCTTCATACTGGTCCAGAATTGCATCTATACCTTCCGACCGCAGCTTGTCTGAAAACGCTAAAACCTTTTCAGCATGTTCCGGCGAATCATAACTGTAACTGATAAATACGGTGGGATACTCTTTTCCCTCTTTTCTGGCCATAAAATCTCTCCACAAGTCTCCTTTATCCTCGGCTGTGTTGTCTGCACTAATTGTTTACTTCAAAGCCCGCAATCATTATTATACCACGAACCCTCCCAATTGGCAATTTCTTCCTTGTTTCTTTTCCTCTCGCCAAATACCAAGTACCAGTTACTAACGACTAGCGACTATCCTGCCCTTTGTAGCGTAGTCTTTCAACCTTCGAATTTCGATTCTCGATTTTCTATTATCTTCGCCTCGGCGGCAACCTGTGGCTAATTTTTCTCCCTTTCGAACCTTCACGTTTTTGCCCCCTGCCAAACCAAATCTTTACACCGTGCCTTTTGTCTATCTCATGGGGCCAATTTTACCCCCAAAATCCGACAAACAAAAGCAAAAAGTCCCTTGTCTAAAATTTTGTTGCCTTGCGGGAGTTGTTAAGGTAAAAGAATGGGGCAAGATAACCCCCCGATAAAGGGTCTGTTGATTTAATTGGCACAGTAGTTGCTTTGTCAGTTTTTGTAATATT